>MFGW01000070.1:14363-20435 GCA_001780385.1 Candidatus Fischerbacteria bacterium RBG_13_37_8
CTCGCCTGGCAATTCCTAACTAATTCTTTGCGAGCTTTGCTGTAGGGGCGAACCTTGTGTTCGCCCTTGCGTGGCAATCCCTGACGTTTTTGCTTCTTTTGTTCCGTTCGGGATTGCTTCTTAAGGGCAGACACATGGGTCTGCCCCTACAGCAGAACTCGCAAGGATTATCATCTTGTTCCTCCAACTGAAATGACATAATCGACGATTTTTCCCGGAATATTCACGCCGGTTGGCTGAATGCTGTTTCGAAATTCCATCGTATAATTTATTTCATTTACCAGGTATCCATTGTCAGTCTCAAATATATCAAGTGCTACTATTCCACCGCCAACCGCCTTGGCAGCATCTATACAAAGTCTTCCTAATTCTTCAGTAACAGGACAATTTGTTGCCGTTCCACCTCTTGCCGTGTTCGTTATCCAATGCCCAGATGTGCGGTATATCGCAGCTATACACTCATCACCTACTACAAATGCCCTGATATCCCGTCCATTCTTTTCAACATATTTTTGTATATAGAATATTGAATGGTGATAACTGCCAAGAATTGTCTTATGTTCAAGCAATGCCTCTGCTGCATCACGGTCATTCACCTTTGCCAAAAGACGCCCCCAGGATCCCACCGCAGGCTTGAGTACAACCGGATACCCCATTTCTTCAATGGTTGCTAATGCAGATTCTTCTGTGAATGCCACCGCTACCTCCGGCTGCGGTATGTTGTGTTCCTTTAGTACAATGGATGTTAATAATTTATCTCCACAAACTGTCGCAACATGTGAAGTGTTGACACATTTTATCCCCGCACTTTCAAATAAACGCAATGCATGCAAAGCGCGTGAATGATTTATGCATCTTTCAATTACTACATCAAAATGATAATTATTCCTGTTCAGATAAAATGACAAGAGCCGATCATCTACCATTACTAATTCAATATCGCTCCGCAATACAAACTCATCCAACAATAATTTTTCTTCCTTTCTCAGCACAGAATGCAAAAAAGCTATTTTCATTATTCCTCCTATGATGTATGGGCGGACCTGTGTGTCCGCCCTCGCATGGTTTAACTAGGGCAGACACGTGCATCTGCTCCTACAATGCTTCTTATAGCCCGTTCGGGATTGTTACGTTTGCCTCCGGCAAACTCACAATGACACAACGTCAGGGATTATTACGTCCCGCTGGCGCGGGACTCATAATGACAAAAGCACCGACTGACATTTTCCTTAATATAACGAACTATGAATCGTAACTCTTGCAAATCCACGGTTCTGCCTGTTTCTCCAATTTCTTTAATCTTTTTTAAGATTTTTTTTGCAGTATCATCATTAATCTCTGTTTCATTGATTTTATCGAGCATATAACGCAACGCTGCCATTCCTGACATGTGATCAAGCGCTATTTCAGATGTTCTTCCAACTATCTCCGGATCAAGACTTTGATAATGTGCAGGATTCTTTATTGCTGCCTGCGTATGTACACCTGCGCAATGCGTAAATGCATTCTTACCACAGACAGGCGCATTTACGGAAATCGGGATACGGGAATATTCGCTGACGAGGCCATATAGTTCCGGGAGTTTTTTTAAATTCCAGGAATTGCTTACTTTAAAATCATGAGCAAGAATGGTAATTAACGATGCTAAGTCAACAATTCCTGCTCTCTCCCCAAGTCCCATAACTGATGCATCAATAATATGTGCTCCTGCCAAGTATCCTTCAACGGCATTTGCCAGTGCAAGTCCTCGATCATTATGACAATGCACTGCTATATCAGGATAGAGTTCGCGTTGTGCCAACTCATCTCTGAGCCGCTTTACATAATCGTACATATTATGTTCCGTACGCGGTATCATAAATCCTGTCGTATCAGCAATACTGATAATATTAGCGCCTGCACGCACCGCTTCAGATGCAGCAGCAATTACATTTGGGAATGGAGAACGTACCGTATCTTCCGGTGTATATCGAATAATCAATTCAGGTCTCTTTTCGCGGGCTTTGTGTATGACATTTACAATTTGCGCAATAGCTTCATTGAGATTTTTTGAATTATCATTGAGGCGTTTCTCAGATACACAATAAAAAATACCTATAAAATTAACACCACACTCAAGCGCAAGTTCAACATCTTTATCAAGAGAGCGTGCATGCGCTCCTATATAAGCTTTGAGATTCTGATGCGAGATTCGGGTAACGGCAGATTGAATATTTTCAGATACTACCGGATGCCCGGCTTCTATAATATCAATTCCGATTTCATCAAGCAGATGCGCTATTGCTATTTTAATATGCACATCAAAATAAACACCAGGTGTTTGTTCACCTTCACGCAGAGTAGTGTCGAGCAGTTTAATAGTATTGTTCATAGCATTATTCCCCCCAATCTTCTTCTTCACGAGGTGCTTCGACAACTGAGAAAGGATTGACAGTTTTAATTTCCAGTTCTGAGCCGCAATCAGGACAGATGATCAATTCAGAAACCTGCGCATTTGCGGCTGCGATAAGAGCGTTATCACATACTGGACATGAAGAGTTAGACATGGTTATGTACCTCCTTTGTAAATAAGGTGTAGGGGCAGACCTATGTGTCTGCCCTTGCAATTAAGCGATTATACTTATATTTTAGCCCATGTAAAATTTTTAAATGTATTTGACAAAATATTTTATTTATGTTAAATATTTAACATGATTACAGTTTCTGAAATGATTCAAAAAATTGTCCTGAACACGCCGTTTCTCGAAGAAGGTCTCGCCTGCGGTATCATTAATCTCTCTGCACTGGCACGTCAAATCCAACCCCAAATGGAAAAAGAACTTATTAAACCTGTTAGTACAAATGCTATCATCATGGATCTCAAACGATTTTCTCTCAAAATACCAAAAACATCTCCGCAACAATTTCAAATACTGAAAAAAATCAATGATATCTCGATTCGTTCAAATCTTACAGAATATACCTTTCTTCATTCCGGGACTATCCTTGAAAAGCAAAAACTTCTCCTGCATGAAATAGTTGAGCAGCGTGATAAATTTATTACTTTTACGCATGGCCTTTATGAAGTAACTATTATTGTAAATTCATGCCTTGAGAAAATAGTAGACAAGGTATTCAGGAAGGAAAAACTTATTGCTAAACTCAGTGATTTATCTGCCCTTATTATTCATTTACCGGATGAAACGGTTCACACACCGGGCATTTTTTACTTGTTGATGAAACAACTGGCATGGGAAAATATTAATGTAATCGAAGAGGTCTCCACCTATACGGAATTTACTATTATTCTTGATAAAGCAAATATAGACCGTGCGTTTACCGTATTGAAAAATTTTCTCTGGAAAACATAGCAGGGAATAGGGGTTAGGGACTGTGGATTGGCGCGTCCGTACCTTTCCATAGTGCTTCAGGTGGGATTTCTGCTTCAACCCAAAGTGGTACTGCTATTGAACAAACCGGTTCTCCAAGGATTACCCACATTGTTGCAATATTCTGCCGTACTTTTTTATTTGCACCCTGTACAATGACGGCGCTGGAAGTATAGTTGCGACTGATTGAGTGATTGGAGTAAACCCAGGTGGATTTATCAGGCGGTAATTTTTTTCATTCAGCTATGGATATAAAGGAAAGCAGTGCATGGCCTAAATCACGTGTCACAATTTGCAGCAGATATTCGAGAGATGGCTTACTTTCAGGCGCTTCTTTAAATAATATTGCAGCACGATCATAGCGCAAGTACCCGCGGCCTTTATTCTCCTCGCCACTGCGTGCAAAATTAGTATTAATGATATATTTCCTCGGAAAATCAGCAGCATTTAATCTATTGTATTCCTTATTGGAAACTTCGAAAAGCGCGCTTCCACCGTACGCATCAATAACACCGAAGTTAGCCTGGCTTCCAAAGTTAGGTCCAATGTTGTTTTTAAGGAATGTTTCGAATTCATCAATTGTTTTGAATGTTCTTAATGCATCTGCCATTATAATTCCTTCCAGGTCATGCAGTTTATTTTCTTCAGGTTCATCAAGGTTATAGGCTACGGAATTCATAATTGCGAAACCTTCTGAATTCATGCCTGCCCAGACCATTCTGCCATTTGGATCTTCTGAATTAATTATGGCGATGTAACTAAATGGAGTCTCCTTAACATATATCACCTTATTTGAAGGATAGTCTGAATCGCGGTTCTTCCAGAGCAATGACTTGCCCACTGCCGTTGCCTTTTCACTAATTACTGCAGTAGTGCATTCTTCGTTTCTTGTATTATTTATACCGCTGAATATAAATAACATTAGAAATAAAAAAAAGCATGAAGGCATTTTCTTTATTTTCATAGTACCTTATCCTTTTGTTTGGATTAATAACAAAATCCTTAGATTACAGCATGGAATAATTTAATAGGGAAATCCAGACAACAAATTAAGCCAAATCACTTCTCTAAAATTACAATGCAACAAATGTTTTTTATAAAAAAAGCTCGCGAATATAGATAATATATTCGCGAGCTTTTTAACTTTTCTAATCGATGTTTAAATTTGCTTTAAGCTTCGTTGCTATTTATTAATAATCGTAATTCAAACCTAGAGCTACTGCAAGAAATTTAGCCATTTGACCACGAGTTACTGCTGTATCAGGGCAGAAGAGGTTAGGAGCACATCCGCCTGTAATTCCAGAATCTGCAAGTGCTTCAACGAATCGGAAGAAAATATGGGAAGTAGGAACATCATTAAATGTAGCGCTTCCGGGAGCTGGACTTACCTGTAGTGTATAAGCAACACGGACTGCGCTGAATACAGTTGAAGTATCAAGAGCTGTATTTCCAACTTCAACCCAGTAGGTATAGTCCCAATTATCAACAGTTTCAACAGTGGGTGTAAAATCTTGAAATGCTCCACAACCACCAGTATAAGGGTTTGTAGTATCAGAACCAGCTATAACAACGACACTGCCGCTTCCTGTCCAAGGTATCTTAGCAAAATTTGCCCAGACTCTTGCGCTTGCATTTGTGTCACATGCATCAAGTTCTATACCAGAAATTAATGCTCCTGTTGGAAGATGCACAGGACACTCAAAGGTACAACTACCGCTTGTGCAATAACGCGAAACTACGCCCACTGACGTCCATGAGTAGACAGTGGCGCTAAAAAGAGGATTACACGTAATAGCACTGACATGATATGCGCTAGGGGTGACACCCCAATTTAAATTGGTTCTTCCCAAAGTTGGAGCCAGATCCAATCCCCGAGGACCACCAGTTATGCTTTCTTGAGCCATAGCTGGTAATGCAGTTATAGCTAAAAGCATAAAAATAAATAATGATCCCAAAATCGTTGTTGTTCTTGTCATAACTTTTAACCTCCTTAAGGTAAAAATATATTTTTATAGTATAAGCTTTCGACTTCATATTGTCAATAGTTATAATTTATGTACGAGCTAGAAATCAATTGAAGCATTAAGAATTTATTATGGCTTCTTAATGATCTTGATAAGTTCAAGTTCAAAGATTAGAGTGGCACTCGGTCCTATTATTTCATTATAATCTTTATCTCCATATGCCAATTCTGGCGGTGCATAAATTTCCCATTTAGAACCTTCCTTCATGAGTTGAAGAGCTTCTTTCCATGCCGGAATTAAATTTTCCATGAAAAATTCAATGGGTTCATTTTTTATATGAGTATTATCAAATACGGTACCATCTGTCAGCATACCCTTATAATGGACAAGAACTTTATCATTTATTGTCGGTTGTTCTCCAGTTCCTTCTTTAATAATTTTATATTGCAAACCTGAAGGAGTTTTTATAATACCTGGTTTCTTGGCATTTTCATCAAGAAATTTTTCCCCTTCTTCTTTATTTTGAAGTGCAAGTTTTTTCAATTCTGTACTAAGGTGCTCTTTCATTTGAGTACCAAGAATCATTAAGGCTTCAATTCGTTCATCCTCTGTCATCATAGGTTTGCTTTCTGCAATTGCATCTTTCAAACCTTTCACTACGCTTTCAATATCTATATCTTTATAGCGTTTCAAAAAATTTGCGCCGAAATCATATCCAGCAGCATAACTGCATTTCTTAT
>MFGW01000070.1:20446-21095 GCA_001780385.1 Candidatus Fischerbacteria bacterium RBG_13_37_8
AGAGTGATTTTTTTCCCATCATTGGGTGTCGCTTTTTTACCCTCCTGGCAGAGCAGGAAAAATGGCATGAAAGCAATTAAAATAATTAAAATAAAACTCGTTTTTCTTGTCATCATTATAACCTCCTTGAAGTTCATAAATAGTATCAGTTGAAAAATATAACAAAAATAGAGCAAGTTAGCAACTATTGAATTTTACTTGACTTGATGCGAGAAAAGACTTATTATAGCGAGGCTGTTTTATAGGATATAGCAATGGAATTAGATGGATTGATTCACAATTTTATAACTCCCATAAAAGAAAGAAAATCGCATCTCGATAAACTTCTAAAAGAATTGACTAAATTGCAAATATTAATGAAAGAACCAATTAAAAATGCTTTTCTTATCTCGCAATGGCTTAACAAAGCAAATGCCGAATATGCAGAGAAGGAATACTATATTGAATTGAAACAAATTCTTACTATAATTAATGATACGAATGAAAAGAACAAAGAAGAACTTGTTTATTTATTTGGCAGAGATTTAAAAGAAGCTTTTGAAAGAGAAGGAATAACTCTTTCAGGGAATTATCCGGATTATATAATTGGATTGTATCAATTGAAAATTGAATTTGAATCAGGATTGGCTTCTTTTTTTTTCTCGAGAGA
>MFGW01000070.1:21118-22787 GCA_001780385.1 Candidatus Fischerbacteria bacterium RBG_13_37_8
TGAATATAAAAAATATTTTCGCTGCTTTCAAGCAAATAGATAAAGAACTTGGCGGCAGATCTTTTAATAGCAAAGAATTTATTCGATTAGTATATGAAGCTTATAAAAGAGCGCTGGTGCTTAATGGCATGGAAATCGGTAAACGCATTAATATTATCCAGGTATTGAAAGAATTAGCAGTACTATTGCAGACACCTGCTTTTGAAAAAGATCCGAAGAAAGATAATTATCGGACATACAGCAGAGCTTTCTTCTCCTACGATTTGTACAAATTAAGAAACGAAAATATGTTTGAACATGAAGGAAAACGCTTAAATTTAGGTACTGCAACTATTGATTATGCTGGTAAAGATAAACATTCATTATATGTAATGGATGATTTGACTGGCGGAAATTATATTATGTATTTATCTTTTATTGAAGATAAGTAGAATGCCACAAAAACACAAAGTGTAGGGGCGGACCCATGGAGTCCGCCCAAAAAGGCACAAAGTTTTTAAATGGAAAATATCAGTCAGAATGTAGCAAAACAAATAGTGATGAAATTAGGGCAGAGTGGGGAACCGCCTGAGGTAGGAGCAGTTTATTTCAGCGCTGGTCTTGATTCTTACATAACTACGTTAGAAGATGAATATTTTGATGGAATTTTAAAGGATGGGATGTCCGCCTTTAAGATGGTACTGGGAGATTATGGCGCTGGCAAGACACATTTTCTTTATTGCTTGCGGGAGAAGGCATGGGAAAAGGGATATGTAGTAACGCTGGTATCATTGAATCCGAGAGATTGTCCTTTTGATAAACTTGAGTTGGTTTATCGCGAAATGGTTCAGAAAATCATGATAAAACCGCAGGATGATGCACCCATAGATATTGCTTCCATGGGTTTGAGAACACTCCTTGAAGAATGGTGTCAGAAAGTAATTGAAGGATTAAAAACAAGTCAGATCGAGCATAATATTAAACTTGAACATTTAATTCAGAAATACCTGTCGGGATTGCGTGCGGTCGAAAGTGCTTCATTTTTACAAGCGCTTAAACTTTACCTCAGGGCAGTGAGTGAAGAAGATTATGACAGGAAAGATATCCTGGAGAGATGGTTATATGGTGAATCGATTCCTAAAAATGTTATGCATCCTTATCAAATATATGAAAAGCTTGACCGAACAACGGCATTCAGAATGATACGAAGTCTCTGCCAGTTTATACGAGAAATCGGATACAAGGGCCTGGTAATATTATTTGATGAAGGAGAACGGCAAACTAGTATTTCAGGTTCACGAAGCAGGAAAATGGCATTTGATAATTTGCGCCAAATTATAGATGAATGTGGCAACAGCAGGCTCCCCGGTTCTTTTTTCTGCTATGCTGTTCCTCCAAGTTTCCTCGAACAAACAAAATATTATCCGGCTCTCTCACAACGATTATCCTCAGGAATTAATTTTTCTCTCCATAATCCAAGTGGTGTAATGATAAATCTTGAGCAGTTGGATCTGACTGGAGAAGAATTGCTTGTAGAGATAGGAAAAAAATTATGGCTGGTATATAAAATAGCATTTCCTAATGATACGGCTGATCTTATTGCTTATAAAAATATCAGTACGGTTGCTGAAGAAGTATATCAGCAAACACTTGATGTCAGCCAGAGGAGAATTTTCATAAAAGCACTCAT
>MFGW01000070.1:22801-22992 GCA_001780385.1 Candidatus Fischerbacteria bacterium RBG_13_37_8
CATTGCGGCATGGCAAACAAGCTATGAGTGATGTTGAATCCCGCGAGTTGGTGAAAGGAGCAGTTCAATATTTAAGAGTTATCGAATCGGAAAAGAGGAAGGAATCCTATCTTGATGAGAATGGAAATGAGGAGGATGAGGATGAGTAGTGATCCTCTCAGCAATTCTTTCTGGATAGGAGCAACAGTATA
>MFGW01000070.1:23016-25653 GCA_001780385.1 Candidatus Fischerbacteria bacterium RBG_13_37_8
AGTCATAGCATTTCGGCAACGATACCGCCAGGCACAGGTTGTTTTTGAAGATATAACACTTTGGATTGAGATAGAAGACTTGCAGAAAATGGTGCCTTCGGAAAAATTTACTATCGAAGGAAAGAAAAAAGCGAAAGCCGGTATTGATTATTCGCAGGAAAGAGCAAGAAGAATTATAGAAGCATTGCGGCTTGGTGTGGTACCAGAACGTGAGATAGAGGAATTCACTGTGCACCGGCAAAATGAATCAAAAGAAATTGAGCGTGGATTTGCAGAAGTTGAGACTGAAGGCGGTAGTTCTGCCATAATTATAGGGGAATACGGAAGCGGAAAAAGTCATTTTCTTGATTTAATAAGAAGCATGGCATTGCGAAAAGGGTACCTGATTGCAAAAGCAGAAATGGATGCATATGAAATCCGACCGCATCGTCCAAAAAGATTGTATCGTGCATTGATGGAAAATTTGAAATGGGAACTGGATAGTATGAATACTCAATTGCGCGATTTCATACTGCATGTATCGAAAAACAAAGAGGCTGCCAATGTAATGAAAGAACATAAATTTTTCAATCCGCTATTTGAGATTCTATTGAATAGAGATTACCAGGGAAATGAAATCTTATGGGAATTTATTGAAGGGAATGACTTGAGGTTGGATTATGTGAAAAAACATATAGGATATAAAGCCTATAAATTTCCTGCGCTTTATGATTCTGCATATGCGGCAGATTTATATTGCTACATTTTGACTGGATTATCATATCTCGCCCGTTCAGTGGGATATAAGGGATTAGTTCTGCTTATAGATGAGGGCGAGAGCATTTATATGGTAGAGACAAAAGAGAGTTATAAAGCTAATAATTTTATGAAAGGATTATTAGCAGCATCAATCGGTGATCCTAATGAAGAAAAGAAATTATTTCATTCATTAAAGCGGAGAAGCTACCCATATAGTTTTTCAGCGAAAAATTATCTTTATACTATAGTTGCAATGACGCCGCGCAGTGATGATTCTGAACAGCCGGATTGGTTGAAAAGTTCGAACATAATTGAATTATCATATCTTGATGAGAATGATATGCAGGATGTTTTTGACCGGCTTTTTGAAATATACAAGGTCGCCTATCCGGCATTTCAACCAGAGAGCATTGAGGATATTACAGGCATACTTTACGATCTTTGGCTGCATTTTGAAACTGATAGCATTAAATTCCGGCAATGTTTGAAAGGAATAATTGAAGCGCTTGACATCAAGCGGCATCATCCTGCACATCGCATATCACTACCCAAGAGAAAAATGTGGAACATATAGCAGGGAATAGGGAATGGGGACTATGGAATAGGAACCTTACCCATCTTGAAGGGACAAGCGAAATTAGCCCAGGGCTTTAGCCCAGGGAAAAAAGAATGGAGAGCCAATTTATATTTCCGGAGCAATGTTGTGCACAATTATCAGCAGGAATTAGAAATTAAGAATGCATTGCCTAATACGTGGATTCCTTTCTTTTCGCGACATGGGCGTTTGTTTCCGGTGCAGGTGAAAGCGATTCCATTGGTATTGAATAGAGAGAATGTATTGATTAAGTCACCAACGGGAAGTGGCAAGACAGAGGCAGTGATTGTTCCGCTGGTTGAGAGATTGGTGTCAGAGCAATGGACCGGTCTTTCAATACTGTACATTGTGCCGACACGTGCCCTGGCTAATGATACAATCAAAAGGATAGCTCCACCTCTGGATTTAATGGAAATAGCGATAAAAAGAAAAACGGGAGATGCTCCTCATGAATTTCGAAAATCATCTCCATGTTCGATACTTATTACAACACCTGAGAGTTTTGATTCAATACTCAGCCGGCAACCTGAAAGCATAGCGAATGTAAGGGCTGTTATCCTTGACGAATTACATCTAATAGATAATACAGTTCGAGGTGATCAACTGCGTATATTACTGAGTCGGCTACGAGGTATGTTTAAGCATCCACAACGTTTGCAGTATTGTGCCTTATCTGCTACTTTTGAGAGAGGAGAAAAGCAAGCGTTACGATACTTTGAGCCGGTGACTGTCATTGCCGAAAATAACAGAAAACTAATTCAAATAGAATTGTATCCCAATGCATCTGCAGATGATTGGAAGATGGTACTGAAAAGAGTAAAAGAACTTGGATATAAGAAAGTGATCATATTTTGCAACAGTCGTGCTGATGCTGAAAAAGTCGCGGCTGAAGTTTCGATAGCTCCCTTTAAAGGAGCAGTGTATGTACATCATGGCAGTCTCATAAAAGAAGAGCGTGAAAAAGTTGAACAGCTAATGAATGAAAGAAGGGTAGGCTTGTGTGTTGCTACCATGACACTTGAGTTTGGTATTGATATTGGCGATATTGATGCTGTCATCCTATACAAGCCACCACTTACTATTTCATCCCTTCAGCAGAGAATAGGCAGGGGATGTCGAAGAAGACAAGATAGCTCCTTTGCTTTTGGAATATACACCGATGATTTTGAACGGCTTCTTTTCGAAGAATTATTTTCATTGCTATCTGAAGGCACTACTGATGAAACATATTATTTCCCAAAGTACAGTGTTGCGATTCAGCAGATTTTTTCTTGGCTTTACCAGAGAAGGTCAAGCGGTTTATC
>MFGW01000070.1:25668-26230 GCA_001780385.1 Candidatus Fischerbacteria bacterium RBG_13_37_8
AGATAAGTTAAACAGTTTATTTTCAATGGAATCAGGTAGTGTAGGGGCGGACCAATGCGTCCGCCCTCCAAGACATGAAGAAAGGCATAAAGGCACAGAGACACAAAATGTAGGGGCGGACCAATGCGTCCGCCCTCAATTGAAAGAAATCGTAGCGTATTTGATGGAAAGAGGTTTGCTGGAAAGAAAACATAGCATTTTGTATGTCACCGAAAAAGCGGAGCATATCGTTAATTCACCTCGGCTTCACAGCAATATAGGTATATTCAAAGAGAACGTATTAGAGGTAAGGCGTGCAGAAGATCAAAGCCGGATTGGAATAATTGATGAACAGCCGATAGTAGCTGGTGATGATATTATACTCTCAGGCAGTAAATGGAAGATCATCCATACAAGCAATAACATTGCCTATGTTCAAAAGAGCGAAAGCAATGTTGCGAAGGTAAAAAAATTTGCCGCTACAGGATATCCGGTTCTATCATTCAAGCTTGCACAACGAATAAGGGAAAGAATGATGCCATCGCTGGAAAAGAATGCATTTTATTTTGTGAAAGGGCAGTCG
>MFGW01000070.1:26268-27137 GCA_001780385.1 Candidatus Fischerbacteria bacterium RBG_13_37_8
TGAATTTTTAGCACGACTTTACAGTATGAAACATCATCTCAAAATTCGTGATGTCGATGGACTATATTTTATTATAAAGGGAGAGGATGCTTTTTCACTTTCAGTGGAGCGTCAGGATATGCATAAATGTATCAGCAGGCATTATCGGGCATTAAGTGCATATATGAATATGGGAGGATATTTTTCATACCTGCCGGTATCATTACAGAGAGAAAATGTTTATCAAGGCCTGAACGCGAATTTTCTTATAGATTATTTGCGGCAAGCAACCATAATAATTCCCTAATCCATACCCTGAACAAGTCGGAATACAAAACAATTAAAATATTTTTTACAAATTCTGCAAAGGATATTGTAGGGGCAGACCTATGCGTCTGCCCTATTCAAAGTGCAGACACGTTGGTCTGCCCCTACAAGTTTTCTTGCCAAAAATGTAAGAATATCACAATGAAGGGATTGGTTCCCATTCTCAATCTATTGACCGTATTAGGGTAAAGTCAGTATACTTGATTACTGAAAGATAAAGGAGATAAAGATGAAAGATCGATATGCATTAATTTTATTGATGTTTGCTATTGTTGTATTATTGGTGATTGCATGTCAGGGATTGAAGCCATCGCCAATTGGCGATATTACAAAAAATATCAGGGAGTATAACAACAGGAAGGTAGTGATTCATGGTGAGGTTACGGAGAGATTTTCCCTGATATTTATCAAATATTTTAAAGTGAAAGATGCCACGGGAGAGATAGCAGTTGTAACAGATCGTCCTTTACCTGAGATTGGGGAGATGATAAAGGTGAAGGGCGTAGTAAAGGAAGCATTCTCGATAGGTGATAAATCAGCAAAGGTAATAGTTGAGGAGCCAG
>MFGW01000070.1:27196-29572 GCA_001780385.1 Candidatus Fischerbacteria bacterium RBG_13_37_8
GGTAAGCAACTGATAAAAAATTTGCAGCGGGAGCAATATGAAATAATAGTTTTAAGCCGGAATATCCAGAAAGCGCAGCAGGTATTTGGGAAGGAAGTAATTAATCTTCAATGGGATGGCAAGTCGGGTAAAGGGTGGGCAGAGTATGCAGATAGCGCGTACGGGATTATCAATTTGGCTGGAGAGAACATAGGGGCAGGGCGATGGACACCTGAACGAAAGGAGCGGATAATAAAAAGCCGCTTGTTTGCTGGTGCTGCCGTGGTAGATGCCGTAAAATCAGTAAAAAGAAAGCCTGCTGTAATAGTCCAGGCATCTGCAATTGGTTGTTATGGCAACAGGGGCGAGGAAGTACTTGACGAAAAATCCGCGACAGGTACAGGTTTTTTAGCAGAAGTAGTTCGGCAATGGGAAGCGTCTACCGAGGAACTCAAAGCCATGGTTGAGCGGCTTATTATTATTCGTACTGCTGTTGTTATTGGACAGGATGGTGGTGTTCTTCGCCGTTTAATAATGCCGTTTAGATATTATGCTGGCGGAACGCTTGGCAATGGCAGCCAGTGGTTTTCATGGATTTATTTGGAGGACCAGGTGTCAGCAATACATTACCTGTTGAAAAATGAATGTGAAGGTATTTTTAATCTTTGTGCACCTGAACCTGTGCGGATGAAGCATGTATGCAAAATCATATCAAAAATAATGCAAAAACCTTGCTGGTTGCACGTTCCTGCTTTTATGCTGAAACTATTGATGGGTCAAATGGCGGATGAATTATTACTGACAAGTCAAAAAGTAATGCCGGCAAGACTCTCAGAAGCTGGTTATAAGTTTGTTTGTAAAAAAATAGAGGATGCACTGAAGCATTCTATTCTCTCTTGAATAGCAAAAAAATGAAGAAGCTGGAACCACTGTATTTAACTTGCTTTATGTACAAGATACTTGTTTTTTATATTATTATTATGAAAAAATATTCTAAACTGCATCTGATACTATTGACAGAGCAGCTATTTTGAGATACATTAATATCATGAAAAGGACCGGTATATTATTTTTAATATTTGCGGCAGGCTTAATAATAGGAGGAGGATTCACAATCGCATCTACCTCAATGGATAAATTGCTGCTGAGCAATTATGTGAAAGCTAATGAAAGTGAGACGGAACTGCAACCCTATTGCGGTTATTCATTGCTGAATCCAATAATGGCACACTGGGATAATTATGGCTGGCTGGAAAAGAAAAATTACCAGGCATTTTTCCAGAATATTCTTGCATCATATCGTTTTAGCAGCAGCTCAATTAATGGTGAGGTATTACTTTATGTCGCCCCTGAATTTCTTAAAGATGCAAAAATGATTGAAACAGTGAGCCAGCAAATAAGTACCATAAGAGGAAAATTTGCCCATAATGAATGGGTATATCAAGATAAAGATATAAGAATTCCTTATCAATTAGTTATTTATATATTATCAATGAATGTATCCAATGCTGTTATACCAATGAAAGGTGAACTTTTAAGTGATTCTTATGAAGATGTGCCAGTTATAATTATTAATGGAAATAAACTGAAGATGATTATGAATAATCCCTGTATTTTAAGCCATGCTTTAGCACATTCATTGCTCTACAACATTAAAGACCTGAATGGATTTTGGTTTATTGAAGCGGTCTCTGCATGGTTAGAAACACAGGTAAATGAAACCTGCACTAATATAGAACCTTTTCATAATTATAGAATAAACCATCCTGAAATACCGATAGGTGCATTTGACAGCAGCGCCGCTATTGGCGATGCATATTTTATTAAATTATTAGAACAAAATAATAAGGATATTATACAACAATTTATTCATGATGATTATAAACAGGGTGATATCCTTTTAGCCTTGAATGAAACCATAATGAATATTTCAGATAAAACATTGTTTGATTATTTTGAAGAATATGCGCTTGGCAATTTTTATGAATTATTGAAAAACAATAGTACTGTTGAATCAGAAATAACTTCATTACCAATAGCAATTCCCTATTCTTTAGCTTCTTTGTCTTCTCAATATGCAGTGTTTTCGAATGATGAAGGGCAGGCGATTAAATTTTCTTTTGAAAGTGAAAGGGAAATAAAGACATGGATCTTTTCCGTCTCTGCACACAATAAAATATCCTTTTATCCTATCGAAAGCACAACTGCTCCTGTTCAGGATTATATTTTCCCGGTATCAGCAGATGCAAAGCTTTATTTATTAATGATAAATAATTCAGCGGATAAAGTTCACCTTACCGTACATGCACAGGTAATAAATGATTATCCTTGCAAAATTGAAACATTTGAAGCTTTTTCTGAAAAAAGACATGTATCGTTAAATTGGCTTACTTATAA
>MFGW01000070.1:29590-29921 GCA_001780385.1 Candidatus Fischerbacteria bacterium RBG_13_37_8
CTGGATAATATACAGGAAAGAAAATAATGAAACTGAATATAGCAGGGTAAATGAATTTTTAATACCGGCGGTTGGGAATTCAAATGATCCCACAAGGTACGTATTTATTGATAAAAATATTAAGCAAGGTGCGCGATATCACTATTATATTGAAGTTATAACAAAGAAATATTTCACCAAAGCATTTCAACCTCTTTCAGTAAAATTACCATAAATAGTACGAGAGACATACTTTAAACATAGCGTCGCAAAGGCGTCGCAGTGGCAAGGTAAAAAACAAGCTAATAGTGCAATGAATGTAAGTAAAACGCCTGTTATGATAAAAGCATGT
>MFGW01000070.1:29946-30920 GCA_001780385.1 Candidatus Fischerbacteria bacterium RBG_13_37_8
AATGAATCTTTCATTTAAAAAAGATGGATCTGCACCTTTTTTTGAAAATCCTGTAAGAGATAAAAATCATGTAGATCATTTACGAATACCTGATCCTTTTGAAAGTAATGATTACCTGATGCATGCGATAAGATTAGTAAAAAATACTTTGTCCGCAGATAAACCTTTGATTGGATTTACTGGCTCACCCTGGACATTAGCTGCATTTATGACAGAAGGTGAAATCACTAAAAATTTAGAAGTAGCAAAGGCTTTATTATATCGTGAACCTGAATTATTAATGCAATTACTCAATAAAATTACAGAAGCAGTAAAACTCTATGTGGAAGCACAAATCATTGCAGGGGCAAATATCATACAAATTTTTGATTCATTAGCCGGTCATTTAAGCAAGCATGATTTTTTACAATATTCGTTACCTTATATAAGTGATGTGGTAAAGTATATAAAATTAAAATATGGTACAAGAATACCAGTAATTGTTTTTGCGCGTGGTGCAAGTCATTCAATTATGGAGATACAGCAAATCGGAAGTGATGTAATAAGCATAGATTGGACTTTAAGCATAAAAGAAGCAATGGCATTAACCGGCAATACCATAACACTCCAGGGTAATCTTGATCCGGTAGTACTGCTTGCATCACAGCCGCGCATAGCAGGAAAAGTTCGTGAATTAATGCTTGAAGCCATTGAATTGAAAGGATTTATTTTTAATCTTGGCCATGGAATATTGGCAACAACACCTGAAGCAAATGTTCGTTACCTGGTAGATTATGTACATGAAAGAAGTACCATGCTAAAATTGGAATAAATCATGGGACAGTCGACAGGGAACAGGGGACAGGGATGAGTACTGTTCCCCGCCCCCTGATCCCTGTTCAGTATTGACAGCGCAGGGGGAATATGCTATATTAATGTAACCTAAGGATAATGGGCGGTTAGCTCAGTGGCAGAGCACTGGTCTTACAAGCCGG
>MFGW01000071.1 GCA_001780385.1 Candidatus Fischerbacteria bacterium RBG_13_37_8
CATTATTTAATTAATTTCGGCTAACCCGCATTAAATAATGATTTTGATAAAATTAATACGGAATGTGGGTTATATTTCATCAAATAATGTTGCTGCTTAAGGTAATAAAAATACGTCACCGAATTTATGAACCAGACCACTTAGGTGAAGTAGATATGCTTGCACTTTCTCTTTTCCTATCTTATCCGGTGATTCTTTAAAGAATTCTGCCAGCCCTTCTATTGCCTTAACGTAGACATACTGTGTGCTCTTAGAAAATCTTCGCAGTTTCATCGCATTAATTAATTTTTGACGTAAAATAGTCATCAGTACCTCCTGTTGTTAATATTGTGAATACCCGTGGCTGAACCGCAGGTATTCCGTTAATCCATTAATAAATTACCGATGACTATTTCTAATAGCAATAATGAGACAAGCTATCTCATTAGCATTTTTCTAAAAATAGTTTGTTCAAGGTAATAATAATTTTTTATAGGAAGGCCGTATGCTTAAGAAACTACCGCGAAGCGGTTTAGTTCTATTATCAGAAAGTAAAACGAATAAGAGAATATGGGTATGCACTTGACTCCCCTGACGGTAACCTATAAAATAGTCCTTGATGGAAGACTATCCAAGAACATTGCTTGAATTCGAAGAACGGTTTAGCACTGAAGAAGCATGTATCGAATATCTGTTCAAGCTTCGGTGGCCAGAAGGTTTTCGATGCCCGCGCTGTGAACACCCGGCAGCTTGGAACATGAGGAGAGATCTATACCGCTGTGTTCGTTGCCGTTTCGAAACCTCAATTACAGCCGGTACGATATTCCAAGACACCAGAAAGCCTCTGCATCTTTGGTTTCGTGCCATATGGCATCTGACTAGTCAGAAATATGGAGCCAATGCGCTGGGCTTGCAACGTGTTCTTGATCTGGGCAGTTATCGTACAGCTTGGATTTGGCTGCACAAGCTCCGGCGCGCTATGGTGCGACCGGGACGAGATCGTCTGTCAGGAACAACCCAAGTAGACGAGACATATATAGGTGGTGAGAAACCAGGAAAGCGAGGTCGGGGAGCAGCGGGTAAAGCATTGGTAGTTGTTATGGTAGAGGTCAAAGAAGGTAAGATCGGACGGATTCGACTTAGGCGCGTACGTGATGCGTCTGCCCCCAGCTTGGAAGGTGCAGTTAAAGAAGGTGTTGAGACGGGCAGCACAATCCACACTGATGGATGGGGAGGCTATGGGCAATTGTCCGAAATGGATTACATCCACGAAGTTGTCCGAAAAGAAGCTGTAGTCGGCAGAAACCTTTTGCCAAAGGTCAACCTCGTTGTTTGCCTTGCTCAAGCGGTGGTTGTTAGGAACTTATCAAGGTGGCGTTCAACTTTCTCACCTGGATTACTATCTTGATGAGTTTACATTTCGGTTTAACCGCAGAACTTCACGCTCGCGCGGCAAGCTTTTCTACCGCGTGATCGAGCAAGCAGCAGCTATTGATCCACTTCCTGGCCGGAAGATCCGCAAAGGATTTGCAATCCCATGAACTACAGTGCAATGCGCCAAGGGGAGTCAAGTGCATACCCATTTAAAAAATTTAATAATTTCATGATCATTCCTAATGCACTGCTGAAAAAATCTTTTTCACTTAGTGAACAAGCAATAGCTAAAATGAAAATACACAATGCGAAAATAAAAGATAGACGGTTAAAGGGAGATAAATCAGGCAGAGAAATAAAGATAAAATATGGCCAGCAAAAATTAAATTACTTCAATATCCTTGTATATGGACGTTTAGTTCAATATGCAGGTAGGGATGGGCAATGCTATCCATCTCAAAATACGCTAGCTAAAGAATTTGGTACTTCAAGATCACGAATAGCGCAGAGCATTGAAAATTTGATTAATTACAGCCTAATAGGAAAAATGACCACTACGTCTAACGGTTATCATAACAAATATTATTTCATTTGGCATAAAGCTTTTTATACAAATATGCAGTATTCGACCTGTCAACAGGACAAGGTTGACCCACCAGTAGGACAAGGATTGTCCCAAATAACCAACAAGCATGACCCACCGGCAGGACATAAAAAGAAGAAGAAAAAAGAAAATTATTTAAATAAATATGATGTAATGGAGCAAATATGATTAGCCACATTGACATAGATTGTTTTAACTTAAATAGCTTTATGCGCAAAATAAAAACAAAATATGAAGAATTGAAACTGTTAAGGCAGAATGCCTACAAAAATGCTTCTTTAGATCTAAAAATGCGTTATAAAACTAAAGAGAAATTAATAGAGAATGATAATTCAGATATTGATAAAAAATTGAGTCGTGGTGAAGAATGGATTACAAAAAAATTCAAGACATTAAAAAATGGCATCAGGAGAATATTACAAAGATAGGAATACCGAATCGATTTATTAATTGCGATAAAAGCACTATTGAAAAATATATATGGAATAAAGCATTGCTTGCAATCAACAATAACAATGGATTATACATTTATGGACCTGTAGGAACAGGCAAGACATACTTAGCTTGCACAATTCTTAAAGAGAAATTGCTGGAATATAAACCTTATCTTATAAATATTGGACTTAATATTAAGAATAATTCTCAGAACATGCCAGAATTGACAACAATATTGCATGAAGAGATTATTGAAAAAATACAAGTTCCGGATGGGGGATCTATTACTAAAATGAAAGAGGCTGATATAGCAGAAGACCTTGGATTAGTTTTTGTTCAGCCATTAATTAATATTGATTTTGTGGGATTTAATACTCTCTTAAGAAAAATAAAAGGCACTTTCACCATGAAAGAAAGTACTTATGATGAAAATATTGAAAATGAAAGTAGTATTGTTGCTAACTATAGTGACTGCCTTATTTTATGCATTGACGATCTGGACATAGAAAAGTTATCTGATTGGAGTAAGAATATTTTGTACGAGATTATTGAAAATCGCTACTGCAATAAATTAATTACAATCATTACAACAAATTATAATCATAAAGAGCTAGCAAAAAAATATAGCGATAAGATAGTGTCCAGACTATGTGAAATGTGCGAACCAATAAAGTTAGCAGGCACAGATAGGCGATTAAGCAAATATCAAAAAAAGGCTGCTGCAAAGAAAAACAAATAGTGAGATTAAAATATGCCTATAATCTAAAATTACAATCTACATATTTCGAAGACCATCCTAAAGGTAAATTAACAATTTTTTATGATTGCAAGAAAAAGCAATAATATTAAAAACAAAGGAGGTGAATACGTATGACAATATCAATTAGCAAAATAAAGCTGCCTAAAGTTGAAACATGTGAGTATAGTATTGATTTTGATGGTAATATTGTGAATGCGATATATAATCCTGAAGATCAAACACTTACATTATCAAGTGATGATTTAGAAATAGTAGCAGCAGATTCTGATGATGATTCCGAAGACGACGAATAATTAACAGTTTCAAGCTTGGTGCTAAATTCCCGGGCTATGATCGATTTAGCACCTTTGCTTTAGATCCTGAACATAATAATTATTTTAATATACCCTAACAAAGAATACCCATTTCAGCAGATACTATTTCAAATTGGAAAAATTTTATTAGCCTGAATGTAGTCCAAGGAAAGAAGATCATTTTATATCGCCTTGAAATTCTCATAAATACTTACTTTTAATTAAAACGCGATTTTTGCCTATGATAATCATCGTTTCAAAGCAAATTCTTTCTCTACAGCGCTATAAATGGTTTTACAGGGGAAAATAAAAGCAATCCTTGTAGATTTAATATCATGCCTGTCTTGATTTGTTGCTTTTCAAAAAGGTAAGCTTTCTTTGCGATTATTTTAACAAAACGATTTAACATTATATCGATGCAATAACTAGAAGATCTTTTCCTCCCCGGGCTGGACGATCTTCGCGACTTTCTGATTAATATAGCAATCGTTCATAAATTCTTTGAATCAACGCAGGCTTTTCTCACTTTTTGAAAGATAATATTTTCGAGCGTTCTGATGCTCAAAAACTGCTTTGCCTGTCAGAACACCTCCTAAAACAATCATAATAAAGATTATTGTCAAATCTTAAGAAACGTAAAAGACTGAATCTTATTGACACAGTCATTGGTGCAGCCAACAAACGCAGAGGTGGAGAATAGGCATCCCCGCCTGTTCGACCATATTCATTTAAAATCCCCTCTCCTATATGCTGCCATGATCCCATGCAAAATCTGTAGCGAAGAATTATGCTCATGCCGTTAAGGAGATGATAATCGGGAGAGGATCAGACAGGCGGGGGCGCCTGTAGCTCCTCATCTAAACATCAATTGATTGCACCAAGGCGGCTGCTCCTGATACTCAGATATTCAGCTGCCCTCTTTTGTCAACATCTGAATAGATACCCCACGGCATCGTCAAAGTCGGCGCAAGTGTAACATTATATTAGCGTTATCAAAAAGAGAAATTCTGTGAAAAATGAGCCCTGCTCTAAATCTGGCGCCGACTTTGACGTATCCGTGATAGGTACCCCATGAATCCTTGATTCCTTCTGCGTGCTACTTTATAATAATGAATTGATTTAACAGGAGGAAAATTTTATGAGACTCATCCATGTAATTTCAATTATTTTAATCGTATTGCTGGTTCAATGTATTGCCAGTGCGGAAACGAAAAAGTATCAGTACAAGTGTGAGCTTACCGATCCTGCAGGAGATCTTGAAGAATCCAATAAAGATAAGGGCAAAGATATTGTAAAATTAAATCTCAACAGTGACGGAAAGGAACTTCATGTTACTGCACATTTTAAAGATAAGCTATCCACTTCCCTCAATAAGGATATGGCAGGTGCAGTTATGAGACTTAATATTGATACTGATAACAAGGCAACTACAGGAGGTAAACCATTCTTCTCTAAAGCTGCCGGTTTTGAATACATAATAAAAATATATGCATGTATCAGCTATGGAGACCAGGGTGAAGCCTGTTCCGGTTCCCTGGGGAATGTAAAACCTGTAAGCTATTTTTCATCATTCTCACCTGAGAAATATCAGCAGGATAGTAATACATCAGAGGGTACGCATGACTTCAGATGGCAATCTTCCCGTAAAGATATCAAGGATACCATTCTTGAAGCTTCAATACCGTATGCTGAAATGGGAGTCAAGAGCGGACAGACTGTCCGTTTCCTGATCCGTGAAGAAGATTCATTTTTTAATGATACAGGATTTTTCCCTGAATTCCTTTTCACCTTCAAATAGGGAATTAGGGACGGTCACTTAGGCGACTGTCCCTAATTTAAGGAAGCATAAATGATGTCTAATGAAACTGGGTAAATATATTACCTTCCTTTTTAGTGTATCTTCTTCATTCCTTATTGTAAAATTGCTCATGTGTGAAAAGGATTTTCCTGTCCCTTTTTATTGCTCAATGCAGGAGCGGATACCAAACTGAAGAACTATTACAGAGACACTGCTTTGTTGATAGCTTCCGCGAGGGGATCTGAGGAAATAGTGCGTATTCTAATAACTGCAGGAGTAGATATCAGAGCAAAAAATTACTGTGGTCTTAATGCATTGAAAATTGCAGAAGAGCATCATCATTATTCGGTGGTCAATATCTTAAAAGCCAAATGATTATATATTTTTGAAAACTGGTATAAAGAATATTTGAAGATGATATCTCCAGGCAAACCGGAAGATCAGCCTATACCTTTTTTGGCAAAAGCATTTGCAAAGGAATCTGATGATGGCATGATTGCACGAGAAATAGACAGTGTGCTTGATATTCGGTATTTGCTGCTGAAATGTATGATTCTTGGCATCGAAATACCTCGATATATAAATCCAAAAGAGTATAAAGATAATTTCTTTTTATTATTCCGACGGCTGGGTGAATTGAATACAGTAAATACTTGCTGCAAAATTTCCTCAAAAAATTCAAAAACTATAAAGAAAGTAATTAAAGATTTTGAAAAATTATTGAAAGAAAACGCACAAAAAGCAGAAAATCTTTTTGAAGAAGAAATGAGCGGGTTATTTAATGAACGTATTTCTGAATGGGAAAAATTATGCAGCTATGTCATCAGCAAAATTCAGAAATCAGGTTCTGCTCTTTCTGGTATGCCTGCGCGCATTGATAAAAGCTGGTATGGATGCGAAATAATTAGAATACATAATCAAATCTTCACTATAATGAAATGCGCTGATAGGTATATTGATACCTCGATATATAAAAAGCGATTACAAGAAGCAAACAATACTTATTTTGCTCTTGGGTTAAAAGAATATAATGCTTTTTCAAATTGCCGGGATAGCTCACAATATCCAAAATCATCTCACTGGTGGTATTATTCTATCCCGGAAATGATCGAGCTTTTCGATTACAATGCTCTCATTTTTAAAAATGCATATCAACCTTCACCCGAAGAATTAGAAGAGTGGGCAAATAATGCTGAAACATATGAGCCTGAACAGGATTGGGAATACATGCTTGATTCGGAATGTTACTGGGATATTCATATCAAATTGGCAACTGATCCTAATTGTCCGAAGAACTGGTTTTCCCTTCACTGCCTCTATAATATTGCCCATAGTCTTGTAGCCGGGATAAGAGATAAACGCCTGAATTGTCATGAATCGTGTCAAAAGCAACTTGCGGATTTAATTGCACGAATGCAAGGAAAAGAAAGCAGCAAAATTCAAAAAATGCTCCTTTATATTGAAGAAATAAGAAAACATGAGTACCCGATATTGCTTCATGTTGGGTCATATGATTTCTACGTATGCGATTTAATAAAAAATGATACTCCGGATTTTAAAAAAGAACCTGCAGCGAGTAGGCAGAACGCTAGCATCTTCTCTCAAAAACAGATCAAA
>MFGW01000072.1:0-130 GCA_001780385.1 Candidatus Fischerbacteria bacterium RBG_13_37_8
GAATACAACCAGGTTAACAAAGATCCATCCTCTGTAAAAATAAGAGTTGCATTATGTTATCCTGATTTGTATGAAATCGGCATGTCTCACCTGGGATGGAAGATTCTCTATCATATTATTAATAAGCGAC
>MFGW01000072.1:147-3112 GCA_001780385.1 Candidatus Fischerbacteria bacterium RBG_13_37_8
CGTGTTTTTGCGCCATGGGAAGATATGGAAAATGCATTGAAATCGCATGCTGTATCCCTCTATAGTCTTGAAACTAAAACGCCGCTTCATTTATTTGACATGCTGGGTATTTCACTGCTTTATGAACTCTGTTATACCAATATAATTACGATTCTCAACCAGGGTGGTATTCCACTCTGGCGCCAGGAAAGAAAAGAATATCACCCCATAATAGTAGCAGGCGGTCCCTGTGCCTTTAATCCCGAACCACTTTCGGAGTTAGTAGATATTTTTGCCATCGGAGACGGTGAACAAATTATCAATATTATCATTGATACGCTCATCCTTGCAAAAAAGAATTCCGCTTCAAGAAAAGATAAAATCAAGGAATTATCAAAAATTGAGGGGATTTATGCACCTGAATGTTACGATAAAAATGTTGACCTGAAGAGTGGTTTACTCTATAGAACACCACAAAAAAATGCATCTCCCCTTATTTCAAAAAGATTGGTTTCTGATCTCAATGGAGCAGATTTTCCGGATAAAATTATTATTCCTCATACAGAATCTACTCATGATAGAATTTCTATTGAAATAATGAGAGGATGTGAACGCGGATGCAGATTTTGTCATGCAGGATTTGCTTATAGACCAGTTCGCGAAAAGGATCCCCGGCGTATTATTGATCTTGCTATGCAATCAATCGCAGCTACTGGTTATGATGATGTTTCTTTTGCTTCACTGAGTTCCGGCGATTATTCCGGTCTGAATCAATTGCTTCCCGTAATCAGTGATTTTATGAAAAACCATCAAATTGCTATCTCACTCCCTTCATTATTTCCCGCTTCGCTGAATGAAACCATGATCCTCGAAATTCTTAAAATAAGAAAAACCGGTATCACGATCGCTCCTGAAGCCGCAACTAATTCACTCCGCGCTTCTATAAATAAGCCGCTATCAAATGATGAAATCATGCAGGCTGCTGAAATAGCATTCAAAAATGGCTGGCATCAAATAAAATTATACTACATGATAGGTTTACCCTTTGAAAAAGAGGAAGACATTCGTGAAATCGCAATTCAGTCAAATCTCATATCTCAACTTGGCAGTAAAATTCATCCATCCGCCGGTCAACTTAATATTACCATTTCCTCATTCGTCCCAAAAGCTCATACACCTTTCCAATATGCCTCAATGAATAGCATTGATGAATTGCTCAACAAACAAATGTTGCTCAAAAAACTTCTCAGTAAAAATAAAAAAATAAACCTTAAATTTCATGACCCTAACATGAGCTGGCTGGAAAGTATTTTCTCACGCGGCGATGCACGACTCAATTCATTAATTTATCATGCCTGGGCGGCAGGATGCCGTTTTGATGGCTGGACTGAAAAATTCAATTATGATGCCTGGCTTTCAACTTTTACCACTGTACAGCTCGACCCTGCCCTCTATCTCAAACAATTGTCGGAAGATGCTCAACTCCCATGGGAACATATCTCAACCGGAGCCAGTAAACAATACCTGTTGTCCGAATGGCATAAAAGCAAAAAAGGAGAAATAACTCCTCAAACCGGAATACATAAATGCAACCAATGCGGTGTATGCTCTCCTCAATTACTGAAGGAACTGATCACACTTTCCCCTGATTGTACCAAATCAATTACCGGTCCTTCACTCATAATCGAGAGGCACAAAGGCACAGAGTGTAGGGGCGGACCTACGTGTCTGCCCTCAAAGGATCTGCCGCTTTCTGATCAAGGAAATATTCATTTTAAAAAAGCTAAGTACCGTGTCGCCTTTTCAAAAATTGCCAATTCTTCTTATTTGTCGCATCTTGATCTCTATCGTAATATCCGGCTCATCTTCAAAAGAGCGTTACTCCCCGTATCATATTCAGAAGGATTTCATCCAATGCCCCGTATCTCAATGGGTCCTGCGCTCCCAACCGGCATACCTTCAAAAGAAAGTTTCTTCGACGTCACTCTCTATGAATTCGAACGGCCCGCTGAATTGCTTTCCAGGCTGAACATATACTCAGTCCACGGTCTTTCTTTTACCAATACTGCCCTTATCCCTCTCTCCTTCTCTTCTCTTAATGCTCTCATCTCTCATTCCCTCTATTCATTTCTTCTGAATGATAATGCTTTCCAAGAATACTTCTGCACTTCCTCAATCAATGAATTAACGAAAAAACATCAGCAACATTGGAATTGGTTTAGGCAACAAAAACCTTTCCTCATCCAGAAAAAAACTGGAAAACAGGCTGATTTGCTTGAACATACCGAATCCATAAAAATTAATCCGCATGATAATACTTTTTATCTTTTGCTGAAACTCGGCAAAGAATCTCAAATTAATATTACTTCCTTTTTAAACAATGTCTACTCTGATTGTGAGCTTCCAGATTCTCTCTGTCATAAACGGTTCGAAATCTCATCAAAAGGCAAACAACTTTCAATCTTTGATTATGGGGTAGACATCATTGATATTTATAAGAAAATATTCTAAATTAACATATGGAAAAAGAATTACTTCTCATCGATAGATACGGCGAACGTCAACTTGCAGTAACTGAAGATGGTAAATTGACCGAATATTATGCCGAAAATCCAAGAATTAAAACAGTCATTGGCAATATCTATAAATGCAAAATAAAAAAAGTAATTGAAGGAATATCATCATGTTTTGTCGAACTCGAAAAAGATCAGCATGCTTATTTATATTCTAAAGACATATCACTCCAGGCGCTTAAATTGTCCGGTATAGCAAATGTACGTTCATTCATTGACAATAATAACAATGCACATTCTTCAAATAAAACCTCGCTCATTAATTTGCTTAAAGCAGGTAATTACCTTATCGTACAAGGAAAAAGAGATTCACATGGTCTGAAAAATCCAAAAGTTACCTGCAAGATTATTCTTCCCGGGAAATACCTTATTTATCTCCCTTTTTACTTTTCAGTAGCAATATCAAGAAAAAT
>MFGW01000072.1:3132-9772 GCA_001780385.1 Candidatus Fischerbacteria bacterium RBG_13_37_8
AAAGACTAAGAAATCTTGGACATGATTTAAGGGAGAGCGGCGGAATAATATTCAGAACATCCTCTGCACATGTGGAGGATTCATTATTAATTCAAGAAGCTGAAGAAAAAAAATTCCTCTGGAAATCAATTCTTAATAACTATTATGCCGCACATTCAAATGCAGTTATTTATTCAGCACCTTCTATTATTTTTGAACTGCTGAATGATCTTCATTATGATGAAAATCTCCGCAGTATTAAAATTGATTCAATTCAATTATATAAAGAAGTCACCAGCTATTGCAAAAATAATTTTCCTTCGCTTATAAAAAAGACGATTCTTTGCTCAGGACAGGATCTTTTTGAGATACATGGAATCAATGCAGAACTTGACCGTGCCCTTCATTCTCATGTATGGCTTAAATCAGGAGGATACCTGGTGATAAATCAAACGGAAGCTCTCACGTCCATTGACGTTAACACTGGTAAATTCAGAGGCAAGAAAAATGCAGACAATACCATGCATACTATTAATTTTGAATCTCTCAAAGAAATATGCCGGCAAATTAAAGTGAGAGATATCGGAGGCATTATTATCATTGATTTCATCCCCATGTCATTAGCTTCTCAATATGAACAGCTTTACGAAGAATTTAGAAATGAATTAAGCAAAGATAAGGCAAAAATTAGAATCAGCAGGGATGATAATGCATCACTTGCCATCGTCTTAAGAAAAAAGGAAAGAGATTCACTTCCATCATTTTTTTCAATTAAATGTCCTTACTGTAAAGGAGCAGGCAAAATAAAATCAGCGGAAGCCATATGCCGTGAAATTCTTAATATTCTCGCCGTAAAATGCAAGACCAACAGCACACTTCAAGTAACAGCTCACCCAACAATTATTACTGTTCTCAATTCAATCTACAAAGATTCGCTTGATACCATTCAGTTACAAAACAATAGTTCAATCGTGCTTACAACAAACAAAAAATTGCATCTCAACAAATACGAAATAAATTGTTGAGTGTAGGGGCGGACCAACGTGTCCGCCCTCAAAGGCATAAAGCAATTCGTTGTCTGATTGCTTCAAATATAATCACACCAAATGCTACTGATACGTTCAGAGATTCCATTTCTTTAGCCAGCGGAATTCTGACGGTATAATCAGCTTTTTCAAGCAATGTTTTGCGGATACCTTCACTTTCACTGCCGAGAATAATCGCTGCGCCGGCAGTGTAATCAATATCAGTCCATAGATATTGTCCTTGCGATGATGCAGCAATGATCGGGATTTGTCTTTGATACAGATCCGGCAATACATTCTTTATATTATTGATCCGTGCAACTTTAACCAATGCAATACCGCCACTGCTCACTCTCATAACCGTGGAAGTAATTTGTGCACATCGTCGCTCTTCAATTATCAAGCCATCAATTCCGGCAGCAGCAGCCGTTCGCACTATCGTTCCGAGATTCTGCGGATCTTCTATTCCATCCAATAAGACAAATAAAGGTTTTTCCGGTGCAGTGTTAAAAAGCTCCTGCACTTCATAATAAGCATAGGGAGTTATGTATGCAATAATACCTTGATGATTACCTCTCTCGGTAGCTTTATCAAGAAAAAATTTTTCCTTCACATCAATCCTGATTCCATAGTTTTTTGCTATGGTAACAAGAGCAGCGTACCTTTTGAAATGATCGTTTTGAATAATGATCCTGTTAATTCGTTGTGGGGCATTATTCAAAAAATCCTTGCATGAATGATGTCCAAATAATATATCTGCTGTTTCCATAATTCTCCTTTACTGTAGGGGCAGACCCGTGCGTCTGCCCTTGCGTGGCAATCCCTAACTCAGTGTCATTATGAGTCCCGCGCCAGCGGGACGTAATAATCCCTAACGGACTATGCTTCTAATCCGTTACGGATTGTCACGTTTGCCTCCGGCAAACTCACAATGACAAAGAATTACTTCTCCAAAAGCGCTATTGCAAAACATGCTATTCCTTCACCATGACCAACAAAACCCATACCCTCATTCGTCTTTGCTTTTACATTAACCTGTTCATCCTTCATATTCAGCAATTGACTTATACGCACTTTCATCTTTTCATAATAAGGCGCCAACTTTGGTTGTTCCGCAATAACGGTGCAGTCAATATTTATTATTCTATAACCTTTCTCATTTATTATAGCAACTACCTCGGAAATAATAATACCACTATCGATATTCCTGTATCGCTCATCCGTATCCGGAAAATGCATGCCAATATCTCCATGCCCTGCAGCTCCTAATAACGCATCCGCTGTCGCATGCAAGAGAACATCTCCATCAGAATGACCGAGCAATCCGCGGTTATACTCTACCTGCACACCACCCAGCATAAGCTTTCGTCCTTCAGCAAACCTATGTGAATCATATCCAAAACCAATTCGATACATCATTCTATCTCCTGTAGGGGCAGACCCATGCGTCTGCCCTTCATCCTTTGCGAGCTTTGCTGTAGGGGCGGACCTGTGTGTCCGCCCTGCGTGGCAATCCCTAACGGACTATGCTTCTACTCCATCAGGGATTGTTACGTTTGCCTCCGGCAAACTCACAATGACTGTGGGGGTAGTGGTCTGCCCCTACAGTTTACTCGCAAAGAATACTCTCCGCAATTAATAAATCCTCCTTATACGTTATTTTTATATTAAGACGTTCCCCGTCAACATATTTTACCTTATACCCCATTTTCTCAAAAAGTACCGATTCATCGGTGTACAGCTCCTCCTTCAAACTATATTTTGCAATTGCCTGCTTATAGCATTGATAACGAAAAGCCTGCGGTGTCTGCACACATCGCAATAAATCCCTGTTTAATGTCCCCGTCACATATTCACCCCTGATCTCCTTGACCGTATCTACTAATGGCACTACCGGTACTGCACAATCTTCACACCTCATCGCTTCCAGTATCCTCTCTATCAGATCCACCGTAATTAAAGGTCGCGCTGCATCATGTACTAATATTATATCCTCATTTTCACACTTCAACGCTTTAATTCCATTCATCACCGATAATTGCCGAATTGCTTCTCCCTCAACAAGATCAATGTTATTTTTTGCCTTGAACGGCTTAATTATTTTTTCAAATAATCCCGCCTTTGCATTTTTTGGAATTACAACTACTATTTTGCCTATTCGCTCTACCTCACTAAAGACTTTCAAACTCCACCATAACATTGCCCTTTTTTTCACCGGCACCAATGCTTTATATTTACTGCCGCCTAACCTTGCTCCTTCGCCCGCTGCAGCAATCACTACGTATATCTTCCTTGCATTTTTCATCCTGTTCTCCTGCCTCACCTACTTCTTATCCTCGCTCTCTTTGTCTTTTTCCTGTCGTTTTTCTTTTTTAACTTCATCCGCATCCCTGACAATTATCTTGCCTTTCATTTTCATATGCCCAATCCCGCAATACACACAACAGTAAAATTCAAACGTACCCGTTTTCTCCGCTGTAAAGCGATACTTTATCTCTTCTCCTGCCGGTACCTCAAGGTATATATTCAATTCTTTTGAACAAAAACCATGATTCACATCACTTGATAATATCGTAAAATCAACCGTCTCACCTTTTACTAATTCAATTACATCAGGACTGAATTGATATTTCTCTGCCGTGATACTAATCTCCCGCACACTATCCTCAGCATAACACGCCGTCGTCATAATGATTAGCAACATTACAACAGCAATAAATTCTTTCCTGTAAATACGAGTTGTATGCTTATTCATTACATTCTTCTTTTATATTGTTCAACCATAAAGAATTATTGATGTATCTCTCATTCTATTCAAACTACCTCAAAAAGTCAAAAAAAGGAAAAAGATTAAGGTTGAGGAAGAGGTAGAGGCAGAGGTAAAGAAAAATCGAGGATGAAGTTAAGGCTGTGGTTGAGACTGATTTTAAGGTTGAGGAAAGATTAGATAATAATTCTTCCTCTTTTTCTAAGCCTAATTATCTTCTCAACCCCAACCTCTCTTCATCCTCGATTTTTCTTAACCTTAACCTCTTCCTCTTCCTTAATTTCCAATAGCGACTTGACCAAAGCAACTTTTTTACTTACAATTACTATTAGGATGGACAATTTAATATGGCGTAACGTCTTTATCACCTGAGAGGTCAGTTATGAGATATTTGTATGTTATCCCTATAATATTATTAGCATTAGTTTCATGCAAGCAAGTTGATTATACTGCTGCAGAAGGTTCAACTTTAACCATTACTATCAATCCCGATATAGTGGCACCGGAAGGAGGAGCTGCACAAATAACGGTTATGGGACAGCGACCCAGTGGTGCTCCTCTGACAGACGGCACCGTCGTTTATTTCAATGTCAATATCGGAAGAGTTGATCCGGCACGCATCGAGACAAGCGGTGGTTTTGCACGAACAACATTCATCAGTGATAATCGTACCGGAACGGCTACTATAACTGCATCATCCGGTGCCGCAGAAGCCGCAACAGCCGATGTAACCGTCGGCTATCCCGAAATAGGAACATTAGAACTACTTGCAGAACCTGCTATCCTGCCAAAAGGCGGTGGTACTTCAACAATAACTGCCAGAATATTAGATCCAACCGGTGCACCACTCTCAAATCTACCAGTTATATTTTCAACCACAGCCGGCACTCTCGAATCAGATGGCAAACCTCGTTATACAAGCTCTATCGGTATTGTAAAGGATAAATTGACCACTATAACTGAAGCAACCGTTTATGCTATTTCTGGAGCCGCTACACAGCAAATCACTGTACCTGTTGGACAAATGAGTGAGCCTCCAACCGCAAGCTTTACTATTTCCCCAAATCCTGCCTACGCAGGTCAAAAGGTATATTTCGATGCTACTGCCTCTCAAGACCCTGATGGCTATATTAAAAAATACGAATGGAGCTTCGGCGACGGCAGAACCGGCAGCGGTCAAAGAACAAGCCATATCTATACTAACACTATATCACAAACTTTTTATATTATTCTTAAAGTTACAGACAATTCAGGGATGCTCGCCTTTGCGAATGGTTCTGTCAGCGTCTCACCAGTCGTATGTCAGGTCTCTGCTCAATATTCTTATCAAGATCCTCCATCACCACCAGGGGATACTGATACATTACCCGAGGTTGGTGAAGAAATTACTTTCACTGCTATAACTGCCTCAGGTACTTATCCTTGCACTTCTACATGTCCTGGCACAACAGATCCAAACGGCCCTTGCTGTATTGCCATATACGAATGGGATTTTGGTTCTGGTTTAGAACAAAAAGCTTGTCCTACAGCAACACACACTTTTAGCGCTGCAGGACAAGTCACCGTATCTCTCAAAATCTATAATAAGCAAAATACAACTTATACCTTCAGTCAAAGCATAACAATCTACCCGCAACAATAAAAAAGTGATAATATATAAACTTTTAAGGTCATTTATTTCTGAATAAATCATTAATGATAACTATTAACATGCATTTTTGTGGTTCACTTAAAAACATAGGAGTTAATGAAGAAACAACATTAGAATTTGAAGAAAGCATAAACTGTGATGAACTTCTTGATGAGTTGGAAAAGCGATTCCCTGCATTTGCTAAATACCGAAAATATGTTCTTTGTGCTGTGAATAATGAATTTATTGACGATACTTATCAATTCAAAGATAATGACCGCTTAGATATATTGCCTCCCGCTAGCGGCGGCTAATGAACTTTTGCCCGCTCTCCACAATTTATTCTTCTTATAGTATAATAGCCCATGTCATTATGAGTCCCGCGAAAGCGGGACGTAATAATCCCTAACGGACTATGCTTCTACTCTTTTACGGATTGTTACGTTTGCCTCCGGCAAACTCACAATGACAACAGGCGCGCAAGGACGAGCACAAGGTTCGCCGCCCCTACAAGCCACTGATCACTAACTTGCATAGAAGCATGAACGTTACGGATTGCCACGCTTTGCTTCGCAAAGCTCGCAACGACGAAACGTCGTTTACAAAGGAGTACCTCAATACTATGACTACTGCCGACAAAAGCATTATTATAACCGGCGGCGCAGGATACATCGGTTCCGTAGCCGCTGAATTATTCAAACAACAGGGATGGACAGTTATCATCGTAGATAATCTTTCTACTGGATTCCAGCATAATGTGCTTGATACCCCTTTTTATCATGCAGACTATGGTACTTCTGACTGGATTACGGATGCCTGCAATAGATTTAATCCCTCTATTCTCATGCATTTCGCCGCTTGTGCCCTCGTCGGTGAATCCATGGAAAATCCTCATAAATATTACGAAAATAACGTGATAAAATTCATTTCCCTCCTCCATAATATGAAACATCATTCCATCACCAATTTCATCTTCTCATCCTCGGCAGCAGTATACGGAGAACCCAATACAATCCCCATCCCTGAAAATCACCCGCAACTCCCCACCAATGTTTATGGACATACTAAAAAAATATGCGAGGAAATCCTGCATCACTATGATTCTGTTTGCAACATCAAATATATCGCCCTGAGATATTTTAACGCCTCAGGCGCCGCATTGGAATTTGGACTCGGTGAACAACACGAAATCGAAACACACCTTATCCCGAATCTACTCCTTGCCGCAGCAGGTAAAGC
>MFGW01000072.1:9803-15517 GCA_001780385.1 Candidatus Fischerbacteria bacterium RBG_13_37_8
CCCACAAAAGACGGTACCTGTATCAGGGATTATGTGCATGTCCTTGATATAGCACAAGCCCATATCCTCGCTGCAAATGCCCTCTTAGCAAATAAAACATCCAATATCTTTAATATAGGCAATGAAATAGGTTTCTCAATCAAAGATGTCATCAATACCACGCTTTCAATCGTACAAAAAGATATCCCGGTTGAAATAGCACCACGCCGCCCAGGTGACCCCTCTTCTCTTATCGCAGATTCAAAAAAAATTCAACACACCCTCGGCTGGAAACCTCGCTACAGCAACCTGGAAACTATTATAGGAACCCAGTGGCAATTCATGCTATCAAAAGAAGGTACAAAAGCACATGGGCACAAAATGTAGGAGCCAACCCATGTGTCCTCCCTCAAAGGTTCAAAGCTGAAGGTAGCTTCGCATTCCCGCTAGTCCCCAGTCCCAATTCCCCAGTCTCCAGTCCCAATTTCTCCCTCTTGACAAGTGCCTTTTTTTGTTCTATATTTAAATATACAATAAGGCTTGAGGTAAACTTGAAGGAGTATCAGATGCCTTTATATGAATACGAATGCAAAAAGTGCAAATTTCGAATCGAAAAAATACAGAAGATTACTGATCCACCGTTGCAATATTGTGAAAAATGCCACGGACCGCTTCGTAAACTTCTTTCCAGTCCCAGCATACGTTTTAAAGGCACAGGCTGGTACGTAACTGATTATGCACAAAAAGAATCTATTACCAGCCAGGATAATCATACCCCTGTATCTACTAAGCATTCATCTAATACTACTAGCTCTCCTCCTCCTTCACACACATCTCCCGATAAATCAAGCCTACCCTGAAAAGTATCAACACCACCACTTCCTCCGGACACCCTGCCTGAAAAAAGCCCCCCGTTGCCCGAGGGGGGCTTCTTTTTAAAAGGGGGACAGGCATTTACAAATTTACAAAAGTGTAAACGTCTGTCACTAGTGACAGACGTTTACACTTTTGTAAATTTATAAATGCCTGTCCCCCTTTTTCTATCCTTTCAGGCGGGCTATTTCACTGAACAACAATTTATGATCGGTGGAAGACAAAAACGTCTTGCTTTGGATTATGAGGGTGTAAACAAGTTCTTCTAAAATATCTACCAGGTGATTTTTCCTGTCATCACCTGATAAATCAGAAAAATTCTGTAAAAGGCTATCTAAATCCACCCTCCCATAATTTAGATCCATTCCCGTTAATCTATTCTCATAAAGTGAATTGATCTGTTTCAATGATTCATTAATGATCTCATCTACATTATCGGAACATTTATTTGAAACAAAATCATAAATAAAAGTCATAATATCATTGTACGATTCCACTATATCCATAAGCTCATATTCAGCTTTTACATCCTCTTTCGATTCCTTCTGTTCAATTCCTTTACTTATAAATGTTACCGCTCCTATTGCTTTGAAAGCCCATATTATTTTACATGTTTCTAAATTAGATAGATAACTTAGATTACATATTGCTTGAATATCATAATTGCCATTGCAAAGACTTAAGACATGATTTTCATCCGGATCAAGATTAACATTCATTAATATTCTATCTGCATCTGGAGTTTTTATAGGTGAATTTATTATTGAGCTTAATCCATTCAGAATCTTGGTTAAATAATTAATTTGTCTTACTCCATCAAAAATAAATTTTTCCATGGATATATTGAATAGAACAATTTTATCATCTTCCAGATCCGTAAGAATTAATTCCCAATCACCTGTTTTCCATTGAAAAATACTATACACAACATCAATGACCTGCCGCTTAAGTCCTTCCAATAAATGATCTGGTGTAATAGCATTCATATCACATAATATCGTTCCTAATCGCCGTTCAGGTGTTATTAATTTAGAAGCTTCTATGAATTGACTCATTGAAATATCACCATATTTCAACAATGATTCACCCAGCCTGTCATCCGGATCACTTGAAGTTGCAAATACTATTTTCCCTTCATGCAGATATACCAATTTCTCTACACCCAAACGCGTGCATTTCAATATCCCTGTCTCTTTATCTTTAAAGATCGAAAATAATATTTCCGGTACAGAAGAAGTTTCAAAATTACCTTTAATGCTTAGAAAATCTTGCATCTAAATTCCACTTTAATCAAAATTGATGGTTCTGTAGAAATTAATCTTCAGCCATTTTTATGCCATCTTTTTGCGAAGATTTTACATCAAACATTGCTTTATCTGCACGTTTGATCAAATCATCTTTGCTGAGTGCATGGATTGGATAAGAAGCAATACCAAAGCTCGCAGTCAGATATGTTTCCAGGCTTTCAGCAATTAAAAACGGTCCACTTGCAATCGTGTGTTTAATTCTCTCTGCTACTAAAAAAGCGCCATGAGTATCAGTTTCCGGCAATATTATACAAAATTCATCACCGCCATATCTCACCACTTTATCAATACCGCGTACTGCCAATATTATCCGATGCGCAACCTCTTGCAGTACCTTGCTGCCCATTAAATGACCATGTTTTTCATTTACCTCTTTCAGATTATCCACATCAAGAAAAATTATGGATAGATTCGTTTGAAATTTTTTCGCCTTCACAATTTCATCTTCAAGGTATTTTTCAAAAAATCTTCTATTATACGCATCTGTCAAATCATCCTTTATGATTAATTCACGTGCTTTACTATGAAATAAAGCATTTCTTACTGCCGCAGTAATTTCAGAAGATAATGATGATACAAGGCGCACTTCTTCTGATAAAAAATCTGCCTCGTCCTCTTTTCTCTTTGCATTAATAACAATACCGAATCCTCCTATAGATGATGCAATTGGCGATAAAATAATCGATTTATATCCTGGAATTCTTGCTGGATATACCTCGTAGTCCTTTTCGGAGAAGAAAATCGGTTTTCCTTCTTTGATGATGCTTTTAAGAAAAGATGAGGAAAAGCCAAACATGCCTAATTCTTCCCCTTCTTTACTCACACCACGTATACTGTGTGCAAATAACACATCGCTTTCCCTGTCATAAAGAAGCAATGAACCAAGCGAAGCCGTGCTTAATTCCATTGATGAATCAATTACCATGTTCAATAAAGCATCAAGTTCCATGGTAAAAGATACCTGCTTGATTATTTGCAGTAAAGTAGCTTCTTTTTTGAAATGAGCCAGGATATCTTTTTCCGGTTTATTTATTTCACTAAAAACTTTTTTAGCTTCTTTTTTTATAACTGGTGTTGGCAAATAATGGTCAGCTCCCTTTTTAATATAATTCACAACAACTTCTATATCTCGTTCCCCAATGATAACAAAGCTAAGGTAAGGATGTTGAATTTTTGTTTCCGTTAAGAAATCTCCATTTGTCTCCAATGGAAAACATTCCTGGCTGACAAAAACGACATCTACCTTTTCTTTCTGAAGCTGTTCCTTAAATTCACCAAGTGTAGATACCTCTTTTGCTTCATCTTCATATATGCTGCTGATAACCTCAAGAATAATGCCTTTATCTTTGGGCTTCAGTCCGTAAAGGATACTATTTTTTTTCATTATTATTTCTTGTCAAAATCCTTAATAAACGCTCGCATCAATTCAATCGGCAAGGGAAAAATTATTGTGGAATTTTTTTCCGAGGATATTTCTGTCAATGTCTGAAGATATCTCAACTGAATTGTCATTGGTTCCATTGCCAGCACGGTCGCCGCATCTTTTAAAGATTTAGATGCGAGTAATTCTCCTTCTGCATGAATTATTTTTGCTCTCTTTTCACGTTCAGCTTCAGCTTGTCTTGCCATTGCTCTTCTCATTTCTTCTGGCAGGTCAATATGTTTCACTTCTACTAACGAAATTTTTATGCCCCAGGGATCGGTATGAGCATCTAAAATTTGCTGGAGCCTCTGATTTAATGTTTCCCTTTTGCTCAATAATTCATCCAATTCTACTTCACCAAGCACACTTCGCAATGTCGTTTGCGCTAATTGTGAAGTTGCATATCGATAATCTTCTACCTGCACTACTGCTGCTTTTGGATCAAATACACGATAATAAACTACCGCATTGACTTTTACTGAAACGTTATCCTTGGTGATTACATCCTGTGGCGGTACATCATGTACTATCGTTCGCAAACTTATCCGTATCATTCTATCTATCGGCGCAAATACAAAAATCAAACCCGGTCCTTTCGCTTCCTGAAAAAGTCTTCCTAATCGAAATATCACTGCTCTTTCATATTCTTTAAGCACCTTGATCCATGAAAAGAGAATGTAAAGAACAAAAAATATCAGAATCGCATAGCCAAATCCTGGATTCATAATTACCTCCTTTATGTTTCTTTTTTCTTTACATACAATTTAAAACCTTCCACCCTTTCTATAACTACCTTGTCATTGGCATGAATTTCTTCATCGGAATAAGCATCCCATAGTTCTCCAAAGACAAATACCTTTCCTTCCGATTTCACATCAGTTCTGGCAATGCCTGCCAGTCCAATTAATCCTTTATCTCCGGTAGTCGGTTTAGCACGATGTGCCCGTATCGCTAGTGTCAACAAAAACACCGTTACAACCGCTACCCCAATTGTTATGGGAATTAACACCGATAAACTCACCCCCATTTCCGTGCGAGGCACATCGATAAGCATGAGTCCGCCTACTATCATCGAAATCACTCCTCCCAATGCCAACATGCCGTAACTCTGTACTTTTGCCTCAAGCACAAACATTATAATCGCTAACACTATGAAAATAATCCCGGTTAAATTTACAGGAAGTATCTGCACCGAGAAGAAAAATAATATCAAACACACAGCCCCTACAATCCCCGGCAAAATAAGTCCCGGATTCGAAAGCTCAAAAAAGATACCCAGCATCCCAATGCCAAGTAGTATAAAAGTAATATTTGGATCCGCCAGCAAACTTAAAAATCTCTGGCGTTTGCTCATCATTACTACTTTAACATGAGGATTCTCCAAATCAAGCTTTATTTCTTTCTCATCAAACATTGTTATCGTTTTCCCATTAAGAACTTTTACTATTTCATCTATATCCTTGCATACATATTCAATAATATTATCCTTCAATGCTTCCTGGGCAGAAAAAGATTTGCTCTCGCTTACTGCTTTCAAAGCAAGTTCAACATTTCTCCCGCGTTTTTCCACTATCGTTTTCATATAAGCAGTCGAATCACTTTCAAGTTTTTTCATCATTGTTTTAGTAAGTTCTTCATCTTTTTCCTTGCTTGAATCTACCAGCGGGATAGGATGAGCAGCGCCTGTGTTCGTGCCCGGCGCCATAATTGCAATATCCGCTGCCATAAGTATAAAAAAACCTGCCGACGCTGCCCGGGCCCCACTTGGCGCTACATATACTGCCACCGGTACTTTAGATTTAAGCATTCGTTGAATAGCAGTTCGCATCGATTCCCCCAAGCCGCCAGGCGTGTTCTGCTCAATAATAAATAAATCAGCTCCTTCTTCCTCCGCTTTATCTATATTATCCACGATATATTGCGCAGCTACAGGTTGAATAGCAGTATCTACCCGTATTACATACACCAGGCTTCGCTCAGCAGAAAAAACACTGCCTACTGTCAATAATAATATTATAATGCCGGTTATTCCTAATAATTTGCTCATTTGTCTACAGTTGCACTCCATTTATTTCATTGCAATTATACTATTTATTCCTACATTAGTCAACGCAATGTATAAAGACGAGGTA
>MFGW01000073.1:0-842 GCA_001780385.1 Candidatus Fischerbacteria bacterium RBG_13_37_8
GCTTTATAATGCGGGTGTTATCTCAGGATGCCAAGCTTCGCCATTGCAGTATTGTCCTGATCTAAATACGCAACGTCAAGCAATGGCAAAATTTATTTGCAATGCCATGGAAATTACCGATCCGGGTTCTTGTGTAACTTCTACCTGTACGGGAGTATTTGATGATGTTCCTGCAGGCAATCCTTTCTGTGGTTACATAGAAGCGCTTTATAATGCTGGTGTAATTTCTGGATGCAGTGGAACTTCATATTGTCCGGCAAGTGATGTTCTGCGGGAACAGATGGCAAAATTTCTCGTCAGTGCTTTTGCTTTTAATTTGTAAAAAACCGTGTCTGCTGGATTTACATTCTATGCGGGATGGGGAGTCCAAGAATTTGCATGGCAGTCTGGAATTGATGTTTGAATAAAGCAACAATGAAAGCGCGAAAGATACGTTCTTCTTCCGGCATATGAATAACATCATAATGATAATAGAAATAATTAAATTTTTGAGAAAGGGAATAGAGGTATTTCGCAAGAAGGGATATTTCGATTGATTCGAGGGCTTTTGAAATAGTTTTTTTAAGGAGAGAGGAATAAAAGACGAGGTCCCAGACAGGTTCAAAATCTTGTATGTAAAGGAGTTCATCGGGGTAGTCAGGGAGCATGGTAATATCAGGAAGAGTAAAATTTTTTTCGGTCAATTTATTTATGATATTATTTGCGCGTACTCCTGTATATTGAAGATAAGGACCTGTTTCGCCATCGAAATTAAGAGCTTCTTCCAGGTCAAAAATGATTATCTTGTTTCGCGAAAATTTTAACATATAGTAGCGAATGGCAGCTCTGGCAATCAATTTTGA
>MFGW01000073.1:905-1043 GCA_001780385.1 Candidatus Fischerbacteria bacterium RBG_13_37_8
CTTTTCGATTGCATTAATAAAATCATCTGCTTTAATGCCGATACCTTTCCTGCCTGACATGCCAATAAATTCTTTGTCAGAGAGATCATCGCGGGCAATATTCATTTCACTGCAGCTTTTTGGGGAGAGGGCTACAAT
>MFGW01000073.1:1088-1693 GCA_001780385.1 Candidatus Fischerbacteria bacterium RBG_13_37_8
GATAAGCAATATCCTTTGCGATGTAAGTAAGCGTTCCATTGGAACGTACAAGAATTTTATCCGGTTCGCTGAGGTGTGCTAAATCAGGATGTTCTGAAAAAGGGAGGATCCAACAGCCTGCATATTTTCCCTCATCGCTATAATAAATAGCATTTTTTTCCTTCAGGGCATTAAAAGCGCTATCCCAGAATTTTAATGCAACGATATCACTTTCTTTTGTGAGCAGATCATATGTTATATCAAGCCGTTCCATGGTTTGCAGATGAGCTTTGACAATGTTTTTTGAGACATAATGCGCAATCTCAGAAATTTCATTGTTACCATCTTCGATGCATTTTAATACCTCAAATCGTTTATTTCTATTTTCTTCATGTTGCTCATACCAGTTATTCACCTTTGTATATAAATTCCAGCAATAATAATCCAAATTTACCTGGATAGATTGAATCTCCTGAAGGTTTTTCTTTTCCAGGTACACAAGACCAGCAATTACATCTGCTAACTGCACGCCTGTGTCATCTATATAATTTTGCACTTCAACCGTATAATCAAGATATTTGAACATACGGGCAAGTGTATCTCCCAGGCAAGCATTGCGAATATGT
>MFGW01000073.1:1700-2717 GCA_001780385.1 Candidatus Fischerbacteria bacterium RBG_13_37_8
GAGCAGCTTTATTAGGATTTATATTTGTATGTTCTATGATAATTTTTTCAGAACAGGTTTGTTTTTTTTCTTGTTGAAGAGAATCTACCATGAGGGCAAGATATTTTTTACGGTCAAGATGTATATTGATAAATCCGTTCCCGGCAATTGAAGTAGCTCGGACGTAGCTATTACTATTAAAGCAACTGCATAATTCCTGTGCGATTTGAAGGGGAGGTTTTTTAATTATTTTAGACAGGAGAAAAGGAACCCGGCAGGATAGATCGCCCCATTTTTTATCAGAGGGAATCTCGAAGAGTTGAGTTTCAGGCAGTTCAAGATTATAAGCAGTCAGTAATTTTTCTTTTAAAAGGAGAAGAAGTTGATGTTCTATATTAGTTATCATTTTTTTCAGGCCTCTTTTCTTTTTTTTCATTAATTGCAAAGAGCCAGCTTAAGATCCAGTTAAGGAAACTAATAAGGATACTGCCGAGCAAAGCTGAGATTGGAGAATAAATAGCATAGTCGGGCATGAGAAAAGCTAAAAGATAAAGGATAATGGTATTGATAATAATATAGAATAAACCGAGGGTTAAGAGAATTAAAGGACACGAGAGTATGGTTAATATGGGTTTCACGAATGTGTTCAGGAATCCGAGGATAATCCCCGCGAGCAGAAGTGCTTCAATGCCCCCTTCAAAGTGTATGCCGGGAATGAAATAAGCGGTTGTGAATAATGCAGCGGCATTTATTATAATTCTTGCTATAATTCTTCTTATCATTACCGGACTTTGTGCCTTTGAGGGGAGACACATGAGTTCGCCCCTACACTTGGTGCCTAATCTTTTCTAATCGAAGTCTCGGAAAAGATTAGAATATTTTTGGTTAAAATTCCGTATTCACTACATCAAGCAAGTTGCTTATTTTATTAGCGACGATTTCAACTGATGCCGGTCGTTGTTCCCTGTTTTTATTAAGGAGAGAGAGAATGAGGTCATCCAGCCATCGTGGTACTTTAGGATTAATAGAGCTTGGAGG
>MFGW01000073.1:2765-5188 GCA_001780385.1 Candidatus Fischerbacteria bacterium RBG_13_37_8
TCCGGTGAATGGTTCTGAAGCAGTGAGCATGTAAAACAAAATAAGACCGAGGGAATAAATATCGACTCTTTTATCAATGACAATTCCCTGAATTTGTTCAGGGGCCATGTATTTTGGGGAACCAATAATTTGACCGGCAGTTGTTATTTCGCCGGCGCCTTGAGCCTTTGCGATGCCAAAGTCCAGTATCTTTGCAGCGCCATTTTTGGTAATCATAATATTGCCCGGTTTCAAATCACGATGAATAATGCCTATAGCATGTGCTGATGCGGTGGCAAGGCAAACTTGAAGGGCAATTTTTAAGCAATCAATAATTGGCAGGGCTCCCTGTTTTTGAATAATTTTATCCAGGGATAAGCCATCGATAAATTCCATGGAAATATACCTGTGTCCCTGGAAGAATCCAATATCATATACTTTAACGACATTAGGATGGGTAATTTTACGACTCAACTTAATTTCACGTACGAATCTATTTTGAGCATTATTATCTTGTGCATAATCAGATTTAAGTACTTTAAGAGCTACGATATCTTCAAGGTCTCTGTCTTTCGCTTTATAAACTCTGCCCATTCCACCACTGCCCAGTTCTTGCATTATTTCATATCGTCCGCCGAGTGTCATACCGGGACATATTTCTTCAAGGGAAAGATCTGCCAATATTTCTTCTACTTTATTATAGCGGTGGTTTCTGTCCCGTATCAGACATTTCATGATAATAGCTTTAAAGAATTCAGGGATTGGAGAATTCCATTTTGTGTCAGGGAACAGAGGATCAGGTTTTTCTGTATCGAGAGGCAGAACAGGATTTTTGTGATAAACCATTTCATATAAAATGATGCCAAGGCTGTAAATATCAGCCCTTGCATCTAATGATAATCCGTCCATTTGTTCAGGTGATTTATAATTCATGAGGTATTCCGGAGAAATTTGAGGCATTGCATAAAGAGGCGTGTCAAAGTTAATAATTTTCACCAGGTTATCTTTTGTTATGTAGATATTTTCCGGGCATAGATTTTTATGTACGATATTATTAATATGTGCAAAAATCAAAGCCTGACATAATTGCTGCGCGATGTCTTTAATATTAACAAAATCTTCAAAACCATTATCGATACGGTTTTTAAGCGTATCACCTTCAAAATATTCCATGCAGACATAGGTAAAATCTTGATCTTGTAATGTTTCATAAACGTGAGCAATATTTTTATGAATAAGTTTTGAAGTACTGTCCTTGAATTGATTGCTGGCGGACCAAACGGTCGAAGGAATTTTTTTCATGATAATGGGACGATTATTAAGGGTATCGAGTGCATTATAGATAGATAATGTTTTATCGATGCTAAGCTCTTCTATTATTTTAAAACGTTCTGTAAAAGGTACTTCTTTTGGTACAACGTTATTATTTTTCATAGCGGAAATCCGGTCCTTAACATCTTTGAAATTCAGATCAATCGCAAGAATTTTCTCATAAATATTTAAAGCATCCTCAGTTTCTTTTTGCTGTTCATGTGCCTGGGCAAGCATATAATAAAATTCCATGTTGACTTTTGTAAGAGGTTGACCGGACAAACCTTCGTGAAGTTTTTGAATGGCAATAGAGGGCATATTAAGTTTCAGGAATTCTTTTGCCAGGAGCAGGCAGGCAGCATCGTAATCCTGATGATCTGTAGAAACCCTCTGAAGATTCGTTATTGCTTCATCATGTTTTCCAATTTCAAGAAGCAATAAAGCTGCTTGATAAAATTCCTGTCCTGAGATAAGGGCACGAATGGCATCTTCCTTTTTATTAATTTTTAGATATAACTGCGAAGCATAGCCATAATTTTTTAATGATTCAAGCACATGCGCTGCTTTTTCCCATAATTCACCTTTGAGGTAAATTTCCGCAGCCTTTTCAAAATCTTGCACTTCAATATACAAATCGCCGGATGTTTGAAATTGGCCGGATTTTTCTAAACTTTCCGCTGCGCGGTATCGATCATTTGCTTTAAGAAAATATTGTGCTGCTTCTTTATAATTGCCGGTTGAATAACATGATTCAGCAAAATCAAGAGGATTTGTAGGTTCCAATTCCGGATGTTCGTCAATGATTCTCATGGCAGTATCGAATTCTTTTGCTTTTACAAAATTTTCTACTGCTTTATCAAGTTTATTTCCTCGCAGATATGCTTCTGCGGCAGCTTTATAATTTTCTGAGAGTGTATAATAAAAACCTGCTTTTACCGGCTGTGAAATCATATCAAAAATAACTGCTGTATTGTGAGAATATTTTTGAAATTTTGCAATCCAGCTTTGAAAATAGCCCTTTTCTTCCCTTTCTTTCAGCATTGTTTGCACGACATGCTCGAATAACTTTGCAGCATTATTATAATCCCCGCATTTCGCATACAGCGAAGCAGCTTGTTCGTATTGAAGCGCTT
>MFGW01000073.1:5210-16527 GCA_001780385.1 Candidatus Fischerbacteria bacterium RBG_13_37_8
TGGTATATCACCGAGATTAATGGCGATTTCTTTAGCTTTTGACCATTCCTCCGCTTGTTCAAGCATTTTAATGGCTTGAGCATGATCTCCCGCTTTGAGCAACATTCCGGCAGCTTCATTAAAACGCATACCCATTTTATAATATTGCGCTGCACGGCGAAAATCACCCATTCGTTCCAATAATCTTCCCGCTGAATCATAATGTCGTCCTTTTAAATAACAGTCCAGCGCTTTTTCTTCTCTTGCTGCCATTACGAATAGATCCCCGGCTCGCTGAAAATCACGATCTTTCATTGCGCGCTTCGCTTCTTTTTCGTAATCAGTCATATGCTATTTTCCTAAACCTGCTTCCTTTCCCGAAAGAAATATCATAAATACATTTTTCGATAAGTATTTTACAACATTAATTTAAGAACTGCAAGTGCTTGCTAAAAATTTTTGACTAACATTTCCCAGAGCGGCGCAAGCTTTTCTTTCACTGTTGGCTCCATGAGAATAGGTTCCGGCCATTTGCGATGAAAACCTTCCCCTGGTATTTTTTTTGTTGCATCTATCCCCATTTTACTTCCATAATAAGGAATATTTGTAGCATGTTCAAGAGTTTCAACCGGTCCCATCATAAATTGTATGTCACGCTGTGGATCAATATAATTCATAACTACCCATGCTACTTCGCTTATATCATGCACATTTACCCAATCATCTACTACAATTACCACCTTGGAAAACATTGCTTGTCCTAGGCTCCATATGGCGTTCATGGTCTTGCGCGCGTGTCCCGGATATGCTTTTTTAATAGAGACGATCATTAGATTATGAAATACTCCTTCAAAAGGCATATTGATATCTATAATTTCCGGATGCTGTTTCCTGATGAGCGGGAGAAAAATACGTTCCACGGTTTTACCAATGTAACAATCTTCCGTGGGAGGCCGTCCAACTATTATACTGTGATAAAGCGGATTTTTCCGGTGCGTTATGCAGGTTATATGAAAAACCGGATACTGTTCCTCTAAGGAATAAAAACCGGTATGATCACCAAAAGGTCCTTCTACCCGCTCTTCGCCAGGATTTACATATCCTTCAAGCACGATTTCAGACTCAGCGGGTACCTCAAGATCTATGGTTTCACATTTGACCATTTCGATAGATTTTTTCTGCAAAAAACCCGCAAAAAGCATTTCATAGAAATCATCAGGAAGCGGTGCCACTGCTGCCAGGATTGCAGCAGGCGGTGCTCCAATTGCAACGGCAACTTCCATTTTCCTGTTCAATGCTTTGTACTTAATGTAATGAGCTGCTCCTTGATGATGTATATGCCAATGCATGCCGGTTGTCCGTTCATCATAAACCTGCATTCTATATACACCACAATTTCTTATCTCGCTCTCGGGATCTTTTGTGAAGACCAATGGAAAGGTTATAAATTTGCCCCTATCTAACGGCCAGCATTTTAATATCGGGAATTTATCAAGAGATGCATCTTTTGTATGAATTTCCTCTTTACAACTGCCTGTGCGTATTATCTTTGGAGAAACACCCCGCAGTTCATTTGCCAATGAAGCAAGAGAAGCCAACGTATTAATGATTCCTTCACTCGGTGCAAAATTTACAATACCCTCTATTCTGCCAGTTATATCATTAATATCGTTGACACCCGCAGCTAATGCTATTCGCTTTAAACTGGAAAAAGCATTTATTAAGACCGGATAGTTATGCCCCCTCACATTTTCAAAGAGAAGTGCAGGTCCACCTGCTTTTACTGTCCGGTCAGCTATTTCGGTAATCTCTAAATTACAATCAATTTCCTGCTTGACTCTTAGTAATTCTTTCTCACGCTCAAGAATGACTATATATTCTCGAAGATCTTTTATCATAGTTATCTTATGATATATATTGCCTGCGCGCTTAGCATATCACGTTTATTTCCCGGATTTCATGAGGTTCATTTCTTCAATTTTCTTAAGCCGCTTAATTGCTTCAAACGATGCGGTTGCTATATTTATATCGGCATCGTTGAGATACGGTTCAAGATATTTGATGGCAGCCGGATTATAGGAATGACCCATTATTTTTATAATCTTGATTTTAACACGATCCTCTAAATTGGGAATATAACGCGCTATTTCCATGAATCCGTCTTCACCGCTTTCAATAATATACGATTCTACTATGTCATATTGTACATTTATCGCTTTTATTATATTCATCATGTGTTCTTTTCGTTTTAATTTGAACAGAGCAAAATCTATCGCAAGTTTTACTTTTTCATCTTTTTCATTAAGGAAAGCTCGTGCTATTTCTTCGGTGTACTTAGTATCGGCAATTCGAGCGAATGCTTCAGCGGATAATATGCGGAATTCTGAATCGTCAGAACGAAGATTTTTTTGAAAGAATTTAACTGCATCCGTTGCAGCTAATAAACTTAAGCCGGCAAGGGCATATTTTTGATATTTGGTATCAGCGGAGTAATTATAGAGTTGTATTAACGATTGGATGGCGGGTTCATATTTAATTTTACCAAGGCAATAGGAAGCATAGGCAACTATTTTATCGCGTTTGCTGAGCAAGAGCGGGATAATATTTTCACCGGCGGAGTGTGCTTTAAAATCAGCAAGTGTTTTAAGGATTTCGATTATTCTTTCTTCATCACCTTTCAAGGATTTAATGAGGTCTGGAATTGCTCCCTTGATCCGAAGAGAATGTATGGCACTGATAGCTAATAATGAAACAGATTTTTGATCGTTCAGTCTTTTGATCAATGCTTTTTCAATTTCAGGTTCTACTTTTACCCAGGGTTCCACCATATTTTCTTCTTCCTTTAGACTGAAGAGGTCCTGGATAGTGCCGAAGATTTTTTTAAGCCGCGAGGTCGGTTCCGGAAGATATTTCTTGACCAGTCCTTCGATTGCCAGTTCACGATTTCCGGGCACCTCATCTTCCGTGGCAAGGCAAAGTGCACGAATGGATTCTTTTCCCGGTATCTGCATGAGCGCTTCAATTACTGCTTTGCGTACTTTGTGATTTTCATCACCAAGCGCTTCCCTGAGCACAGGTACCGCTGATTCATCCTGTCGTTTCCCAAGTTCTTTTGCCGCTATCTGTTTTTGTTTTTCATTTCCATTTTTCAAATTCGTGATCAGGGGATCCGGTTCTTTTTGTTGCGCAAAAAGTGAAAATGCCATAAGCAGTGAAAAGATTAAAATGAAACAAATTTTTCCTTTCATAAGCCAATCCTCCTTTTTTTTAAGAGTAAGATAAATTGTAGCATAATAGTGAAAAATGTCAATAAAGTGGGAGGTTAAGGTTAAGGTATGCTTTCGTTGCCGTGGTTATCTACGGTCAGCAATTTGAAGTAATAATTATTTGAGTCACCGAGCAACACAGCATCAATAATGGGTGAGGTGGTAGCAGAATCATGCATGTTCGTATGGTTGGTGCGATCGGGGACGAAACTTTTGCTCATTGCTTTATAAAGATTGTAGCCGGTTATCCATGAGTTAGGTTGTGGAATTGCCGGCGACCATTGAAAACTGATATTCGGAGTTTGCTTAACGAGAATGAGATCTTGAATACTTTGCGGTGGATCCGTAGAGACGCTACTTTCCATCCAATCATCATCGTAGGCGCTGACGAGATAATAATAATTGCTCGGAGAGGGAACAGCATTTACATCTTCGTAGAAAGGCTGTTCAGGATCATTGATAGCGGCAATTCGGTTGCTGTTTGTTTGTCCCGGATTTGAATGATCGGGCACAAAAGACGCGCTTTGTCCCCTGTACACTGCATACGCAATTATAATGACAGGAGCATTTGCTTCATTAAGCAATGGTTTTGACCACTCAAGAAGAACATTTTGTGGTGTGGATTTAGAAAGGAGCAGATCTGATATTTTCTGCGGTTGCGAACCACCTTGCTGGGTCGGTATGGCGCTCACTTCAGCAGAGAAATTGCTGAAAAAACCCGACGTGTTTTTAGCCTTGAGTGCAAAATAATATTGCATGTAGGGTGTGAGTGCGCCGACAGAGAAATTCACTTTATTACCTGCCCACATGGTGTATGTATAATTTTGAGATTCTGTACCGTAATGAATTTCATATCCTTCGATATCCGGTTCCGGGTTGGCATTCCATGACAGGTTAATGACGGTGCCAATTTTTGGATTAGTTGCAGTCAATCCGGTAGGTGTTGAAGGAGGCATGGTATTCTCCGGTACAGCATTTGCCATGTTGCTCCAGGCGCTTTCGTAGGCGTTGCTATCAACGGCTGTGACAAAATAATAATAATCTGTCAAATTCACTACATTGGTGTCCTCAAAATATGATTGAGTAACTGGCGTTGTATTTAGTTTTTCAAAATCTTCTTCAGCCGTCGTACATTCTCCGGCAGTATGATAAAGGCACCGGTAAGCATTATAACCTGCAATAGGATCACTGTTATTATCCCAATCGAGGATGACTTTCAAGTTTACGCCGGTTGCGGTCAGATTTTGAGGTGTCAGAATATGCGGGAAAAGTATATTGATTGAAGGATCGCCTAACAGAATCAGGCCACGTGCTTCGTCACCCCAGCCCATTTTATCAATGATTGTTCTATAGAAAATGCCGCCGACCAAGAAATCTTTGGTTTCCCTGGAAAATGTTTCATGGTACAAGCCAATGAGTGATTCTACAACCGAAGCGGTGCTATCAGAACTTGAAGGCGCAATTGCTGCGATGGCGCCTTTGTCATTGACATTTGTGAATGCTTCCATGAGCACTTCAGAGAATGTTGTGGATCCAGACTGATCCCTGTGAATAGCGCCGGTATAACAACTTGCGTTTACAACAAAAACATATTTATCATAATTGGTAAGATTATAGACATCATCAATATTCCAGAAGTTTCCCCAAGCTGGTGGTGTGCCATGTCCGCAAAAGGAGAGAAGCGGTGTGCCGGTGTTAATTGCCAGTTTTATCCCGTCACGCATTTGGGTGTCATTTAGTACGCTAGCATATAATTTTGTTACATCCCATGGAAGCGTTGATGTACAGGATAGATCAGTGCAAAGGTACCTTTCCAATGCCTGGTCATGTCCAAATTCACATTCATATACATTCCCTGCTACCATCGTAATGTTATCCTTCCAGTTTATGTCAGCAGGAGTATGTGATTCATATTGCAATACTTTAGCAACGATGCTCTGCAATTCGGATTCCAGGTGCACACTGAACCTGCCAATAAAAAATTCAGGCAAAAGATCATCGCCATTGACAGCAGCTAATGAACTATCACTGGAAAAGACACAGGAAGGTGCGTTTGGATCATCTCCAATCAGCGTAGGAGTATATAAAAACCAGTCCGTTGAACCACGCTTATCTTTAAAATCATAGGTTGGATCACCGATTATCAGCACGAATGCCGGTATGGGCTGCTGCCAGTAATCAAATACGTACCGGAGGAAGGAATTAATTGCTAAGGGATCAAATATACCATCACTGAATTCATCGTAAATATCTGTAATATTAACAGTTACAACGTGCAAACCTTTCGATTCTTTCCATTGCACAAATGTGCTAAGTTCATTTGAAGCAATAAAAGAATCATCGGTAATAATTATATAATCTGCCTTATTGTATGAATTTTTAAGAAAGGAAGGGATGTCCTGAACTATAGAAACGGGTTGTTTTACTGCATTTTCAGAGGTTGCTGTATATTTGTGTATGCTGGCAAGGGAATCTTCGAAAGTAAGTTTCCAGTAGCCTCCTCCGGAATCGGTTACGGTAAAATTAGTCAGGAAGAATGCATTATAAGGATCAGAGATATCGTATGCAAGCAGTAAGTTATTCTGAAATTCATAAATTTTGAATCGCCAATTTCCGCTACTGTAGGAAAAAGAAATAGCATTGTTAAGAGCTTTAAAGAGGCGATTATAAGTGACGGTTATCGAATCAAGAGCGACTCTATCATGGCAGCAATCGGAAGTGGGTATATCGCCTAGCAATTCTAAAGTTACCGTTGTCGAAGCAGTGAGACAACTATGAGGTGTTGAAAAATTATGATAGAAATTAGCTTTGCCATCCCAGGTTTGATTATCCTGGTTAGCACAGCTGTTTATATGAATGATCGTATGATGATCCGGATTAACAGAATCATCGCTGCTTCGTGCTAATAATTTAACGGTAAATTGAGCATTATTCGGGGAAGCAGTATAAAGGTGTGCGAGATCGATGGTAAATGGTTTTGATCCATCAAGGGGACAAAGATTGCATGAAGCGGGGCTACAGGTACATTGGTCTTTTGGTCCTTTTACTTCCGAAGTCCATACCCAATGATTCATGCCATGAGCCCATACCTGTGAATAAAAGAAACCGTATTCATTGAGATATTCGGTATACCAATAATATGAAGGAACGGTGTAACCATTGTTCGGATTTACACTGCGGTACTGCACTCTTTTGCCGAGTGTCCGACTATAATATAACCAGTACACATTATTATCCGTGTAATCTGCGCTTTCAAATTCAGTCTGACGAGCCGGGTCGGGGCGCTTTTTCAGTCCGTAGAATTCAATGTAATCAGTGGTGTCGAATTTCCCGTCTTCTTCGCCAAGAACATAGATCGCCAGTTCCTGTCCTTTATTGTACAATTGGAATGTGCGTGGTGGAATGGTATCAACCGGCAATCCGGCATTCGCAAGCTGCTGATACGTGAGCCGGTAAATTCCATCTTCATTGATAGTAACCTTATAGCCGGAAGAAGGAAGCAATGTGCTGTTTTGCTGAGCAGCCGGCAGAATTCTTTTTGCGCGGTACAATTTACTGTCTGCATAATTGATGAATGCCATTTCGTATGTCGGCTCAAAAGAAAATTCGCTGAATAGAACCGGTTCATAACCCGACCAATCATCCTGCCAGGATACTTTAATACGGATTGAGGTGCAGAATTGGAGCGTGTCATTCCTGTAGATGATAGGATTAATTCGAATTTCCTGGTATTTCTGGTATCTCAGGAAACCATCTTCGCCGAGTGCAGCGGGCACAGCGGGAAATTTTTTCACCGGTATTCTTTGCTCAGCGACACTGAATCCGGCAGCAATTTCTGCCAGTGAAATTTCACGGCAGCTCTGCTCCAATAGCTCCAGTGAAACATGCGCATTAGGAGAGGTCGCAAGTAATGCAATCTTCTGCGGAACTATGAAATCACCATTTACAAGAACACTGCTTATTCCTGCTATATTAATCCGCGGAAGTGGATTCTCACCCGAAGTCCATGAAAATGTATAATGACTGAAGGAAAAATTCCGGATAAGCTCGTTCTGTTTTTCCGGAGCATTTACATACCCTTGCGCTCCACTCAAAAAAACAAAGGAAAGCAAAACTAAGGATGCCAATAAAATGCATGAGGCAATAGAAAACTTTACGGAGACCATATTAATACCCTGCATCTGTTTCGATAGTATTTTCATTATTAATTATCTTTGCATCCTAATTATAATAGATTAAGTCATTTGATGCAACTATTTTAGGTAGAGACTGATTTTAGTAATGATTTTGAAGAGGAGTTTCAGGGGATAATGGGGGATTTTTTTAATAGGCGAGTCGAAGTGGTAGGAATAGGGAAATATCTTCAACAGGGTCACTTGCAGTGAAGCGAGTAGAGCCAGGAGATAATTTATGGTTCGCCAATAGGGAGAGCTGAGATCAATAATGGTATTGTTTTGTTCGATGCGCGATGCTTTGCCGATGAGCTTGTCATAGCGAATAAGGGAGAAACCGTAGATATTATCGCCTTTTTCAACAACATGGAGGATGCCATTCCGGTACGTGAATGAGACAAGTCTGTGAGCGAATAAGGAAGTGGTATTTTGAATGAAGCAGATGATATCACCGCGTTTATAAATGACGGAAGGACCTGTTTCAAGATGAATGCTGCTTCCCGGTTGTATGAAGGGAAGCATGCTGCATCCATGAAAAGGAAAAACAGATATATCCTGCTTATTGCTTGATTCTGTCATAGGTAATGATATAATAGAATGACTAAAATTAAAAGATGGCTATTAGAACAAGGAGGAACAAAAAATGAAAGATATATTTGCACAGGGTTGTCTGTATGAAGAGACATTGAAGCGATTTGATGAAGCAGCGGATGTTTTAAATGTGCATAAAGGAGTCTACAATGTCTTGCGGCATCCTTATCGGGAGGTAACGGTATATATACCGGTTCAGATGGACAATGGTGAGATAAAGGTATTCATAGGATTCAGGGTACAGCATAGTATTGCGCGTGGACCTGCGAAAGGAGGCATTCGTTATTCGAAGGAAGTAACGCTGGATGAAGTGCGGGCACTTGCAGCCTGGATGACGATGAAATGTGCAATAGTAAATATACCGTTTGGCGGTGGAAAGGGGGGGGTTATTTGCGAGCCGTCGGAGTTATCAATGAATGAATTGGAGAAGGTAACGAGACGGTACACTGCCAGCATGATAGAGATATGGGGACCGGAGGTTGATGTACCTGCGCCGGATGTGAATACCAATGAGCAAATAATGGCATGGATAATGGACACTTACAGTATGCATGCAAGGCATACGGTAACGTCCGTGGTAACGGGGAAGCCTTTGAACCTGGGCGGATCACGCGGAAGAAAAGAAGCAACCGGGAGAGGTGTTGTAATTGTGTTAGAGCAGGCAGCACAGACTTTTGGTTTGCCTGTAAGAGGTTCGACAGCAGTGGTACAAGGATTTGGTAATGTAGGTTCAATCGCTGCATATCTTCTTGATCAGATTGGTTGTAAAATAATTGCTGTATCAGATATTTTTAATGGAATTTATAATGAAAACGGACTGAATATAGATGATGTGATGAAGTATTTGAAAGAGCATAAAAAATTGGAAGGATACCCGAAAGCAGCAAAAGTAAGTAACCAGGAATTATTAGAAATATCGTGTGATTTTCTTATACCGGCAGCGGTAGAGAATCAGATAACAATTGGGAATGCTGACCGGATAAAGGCGAAGATTATTTGTGAAGGTGCCAATGGACCGACGACGATAGAAGCTGATAAGATATTGAATGAGAAGGGAATCATCGTAGTACCGGATATATTAGCGAATGCGGGAGGGGTGACGGTATCTTATTTTGAATGGGTGCAGGACAGACAGGGATATTTCTGGACCGAGGAACAGGTCAATGATGCACTTATGCAGATTCTTGTCAGCAGCTACAAGGAAGTTCTTGCGATGAGCAAACAATTTAATGTACCGCTCCGGACAGCTTCATATATGCTTGGTCTTGAGCGTGTGCTTGAATGTATACAGACACGCGGGATCTACGCATAATGTCAGGGGTCAGGTCTTGCGTTTTGAATTTAATAATCAAGGCCTGTACTCATTTTGCGCGAATGAGAAAATTCAAAACGCAAGACCTGACCCCTAATCACGTGCAATACGTAATTTCTGTTCTATAGAGGGAGAGGAACCGTATTGTTTTATTAATTGTTCATAATATACTGTTGCGTTTTTCTTGTTCCCGGAGAAGAGATAACTATCGGCAAGAAGTTCAAGTGTCTTTTTATCCTCTTTCAATTTCAATGATTCTAAATAGAGCTGTGTAGCTTCATAATGTTTCCGGAGTCTGTTCAAGTAAATACCTCTTGAAGTAAGCATGGAAGCATAAAAAGGAATAACTTTTTCCTGGACTACCTGGTCTTTGGCATAGAGTGGTTTTAAGAGTTCTTCAATATTAATTCCGGGAGCGGTTACGTAAGTGGATTCATAGGGAAATACTGAAAAAGCAAGTCCCGTGGGAATACGCTTTAAACCCGGTGCGATACCCTCTTCCGTGATAAGACCGAGATAGGCAATATGATTATTTTTATGTGCGTATTCTATGAATGAATTTATGAGGTTTATGTAACATTGCTGGATAGTAAGTGGGTCATAGGGGAGCCCTCTCTCGAATTTCATCACTTCTTTGAGAAAATCCTCGATACGCTTTGCGAAAAATTGTGCTGCTTCAGGGTATTGTTTTTTAATGTAGTGCAGGTACCAGCTTCGTTTGAGAAGATTAATATCAATTGAAAGAATGTCCTGGCGAAGATTATTAATATGCTGATGATAAAAAAGCGGTGAATAAATCTGCCAATCCTGGGTAAGATATACACCGTTTTGTTCAATGCTGTTCACCGTATCAAGAACATATTTATCTGCAATCCGGTAATCATTTTTAGGAGCAGTAGCATAATTCGACACAAAAAGAAAGACAAGAGATAGTACAGCAATGAGTGTTGTTATATTTCTTTTAATGGTGCTTTTTGCAGAGGAAAAGGTAAAAATAGCGACAGCGATGAGAATTGATTCGAACGCATATGTTGGCAGGTAATAAGCATCTTTATCTTCTGCAATAGTGTAAAGAAGCCCGTATAAAAGATTGAAGAAAACAAGAAGGAGCAGGAAGAGAGTGAGTATTCTTTGTTTGAACAACTGGAATATGCCCAACAGGATGAACAGGAGAAATATATAGTAGAATTGTTCTTTCTGGAGATGAAGATAACTGGATAATTCGTTCAGTACCTGTGAGAAATTTATTGAGATATTGGAACGGTACTGCCAGGCAGAAACATGCCGCGCAAAGCGCTCCCACGTATCAGGATTTCCCCAATTCATAACAGGATCATTAGCTGCGGCAATGAACAGGTAACTGTATACGGAAAGTCCTGTAAAAAATGTCAGCAAGGCAAATAAGAATTTTTTTGATTTCAGGAAAGCAACACCGGTGGTGGAGAACATCAACAGGAATAAAGCAGGACTGACAAGGACGACGGTGACGTGGTGAATACCCAGGCTGACACCATACAGGAATGCTGACAGGTACAGGATACGGTAATTAATGTGCCCGGTGATGATTTTCGTGCGATAATTAGCAATGAGGAAAAATGCAGTAAGTAAAACGAAAAAAAGGTTCATAGAGTATACTTCGGCAATTTCAGCATAGGACCAGAAAGAGTGAGAAAGGGCAAATGCGAGGGATGAAATGATGGCAGGAATAAGGAATGAGTGGCTGGGTAAAGGTTCGGCAGATTTCTTTTTAGGGGGATTCTTTTTTTTCTGTGGCAATGAAATAGTGTAGATTTCGAGGATTTTCACGGTTGTCAGGAAAAGGACGAGAACTGAGAGAGCTGCGAATAAAGCTGAAACAAAATTAATGCGCCAGGCAACATTTCCTAAGGGAATGCGGCTGAAGGGGTGAGCAATTAATAAATAAGCAGGGAAACCTGGCGGATGAGCAACTCCTGAAAAATAAACGGCAGTAATTAATTCACCGCTATCCACGAGTG
>MFGW01000073.1:16539-17586 GCA_001780385.1 Candidatus Fischerbacteria bacterium RBG_13_37_8
TTTTTAAGTTTCAGGAAATTTTTAGGGGTAATGGTGAACAGCAATTGATAATCCTCTCCACCAGATAACACTAATTTATAATAATCAATATTTTCCTGCAGGCAAAAATGCAACGCTGAAGTATCAACCGGTAATGCATCTTTATCAAGTAAAGCACCTACCTTGCTTTCTTTACATATTTCATACAGGTCAGAAACAAGTCCGTCACTGATATCGATTACCGCATGTGGAAGAGCATGCCGAGCGAGAAACTGGCTGAAAGAAAATGGGATAGAGGGACGAATGAATTCCCTGATAGCGTGTTTAATAAAAGCTCTCTTCTCGATATTGCCTTTATTATCATAATAGATGGACTCTACCTTTCCCTTTCCCAGGAAAACTTTGTGCCTTTGTACCTCTGTGCCTTTGTGCCTGACAAATTTATGCTTCTGCCATCCTCTTTGTAAAAGCAGTAATCCAAGTGCTGATAAACCCGTTTTATTAGTAATACAAACAAGATCACCGTGTCTTGCTTTATTGCGGCAAAAGATATGTTTCCCTTGCATTTCGCCAATAATTGTTATTCTAATTGCAAGCGGTCCGGAATATGCTTCGGTATTTCCTCCAAGAAGAGCTATACGATATTTTTTTGCTGCTTTCCCCATGCCTTGATATACCTGAAGAGCCCGTTCCTTTTTAAATTTTTCAGGAATAAGGAGAGAAACCATGTAATAGAGCGGGATTCCACCCATAGAAATAATATCACTAATATTGGCGAGCAATGCTTTTTCTCCCGCTTCCATGAGCGTGACATAATCATGTTCATAATGCCTTCCTTCAATAAAATCATCACAAGAAATAAAAAAGCATTTATTCCCTGATATATTTAAAACAGCACAATCCTCTCCAAAAGTTCTGACCAAGGCAGAAGAACGATCTGCAAATTTTGCTCTTATAAATGCAATAAACTCTTTTTCACTTTTAATCATATATAACTCAGGGAACAGGGAACAGAGAACAGGGGGCAGAGAACAGGTAACGGCTCGCCGTTACCCAGTCCCCAGTCCC
>MFGW01000073.1:17613-19511 GCA_001780385.1 Candidatus Fischerbacteria bacterium RBG_13_37_8
GGGTATTTATTGTCGTGTCTGGTTTCTTTTTTTATTTCATGAATGATTTTTCTTATATCTTCGACCGCGCTTTTTTCAATATCTCGCAGATTTGCCTTAAGATCGATCCAGGCAAGCAAAATTATTGGAATCATTAGCAAAAGGGCGAAAGCCCAGAAAAGGAGCTCAAAGTGATGAGGCAAGGAAAAAAATGTAGAAAAACCGAGAAGCAAAGAAACTGCTTCAACAAGCAGGCAGATGCCAATGATAATTCTTCTTTTAGCACGGGCTATTTTATTGCCGGTACGATAATTATGCAGTTCTTTACGAATAGAAAGGGTAGCAAAAACAACCATGATAATAACAATGATAAGAATAAAAATATTCATGTTGTCATCTTAGTCATTCTTGGTTTTTTTCAGTTCCAGCAGATATGATTTAATAAAATCATCAATATCACCATCGAGCACGCGATCAACATCATGCTTTTCATATTTTGTTCTATGATCTTTTACCATTTTATAAGGATGAAGGACATACGAGCGAATCTGGTTGCCCCAGCTTATATCACGCTTGGATTGTTCGAGGGATTGTGCTTTTTCTAATTGCTGACGTCGGTAGAAATCATAAAGTCTGGATTTAAGTATTTTCATTGCAACTTCTTTATTTCTATGTTGGGAACGTTCGTTTTGACATTGCACCACGATACCAGAGGGGATATGTGTAATTCTCACCGCAGAATCAGTCACATTCACATGTTGACCGCCCGGACCACCGGCGCGATAGGTATCTATTTTAATATCTTTTTCTTCAATCTTAATTTCGATACTATCGTCAATTTCCGGATAAACGAAGACAGAAGCAAACGACGTATGTCGTCTTTTATTAGCATCAAAAGGAGAAATTCTGACGAGACGATGGATGCCAATTTCACATTTCAAGAGACCGTAGGCGTACTGCCCCGAAATTTGTGAGGTTATGCTTTTAATTCCTGCTTCTTCACCCGGCTGCCGGTCTAAAATCCGAATGCTGTATGTTTTATTTTCACACCATCTCTGGTACATGCGTGATAATATATCTGCCCAATCCTGTGCATCAGTGCCACCGGTTCCTGCATGCAATATTAAAATAGCGTTATTTTCATCATGTTCTTCATTGAGCAGTAATGCCAATTCTATAGTATCAATTTTCTTAGCAAGCTGTTCAATGCGCTGATTGATTTCTGCCTGAACTTCATTTCCTTCTGCCCAGAGTTCAAGATAAACTTCTATATCTTCGTAATTTATTTCCAGTGTGTTCAATTCTGATAATGAATTTTCAATGCGTGATTTTTTTAGTTGAAGCGCATGAATTTTTTTATGATCGCTCCAGGTTTCCTGGTGTTCCATCATGCTGTTTATTTCAAGGATTTCTTTTTGTTTCTGCGCTGGTTCAAAGATACCCTCTTATGATACTGATTTTTTCTTTTAATTTTTGTACGTTTTGTTTTACTTCTTCAATCAGCATTAGTCAACTCCCTTTTCAAATTATAACAAATTATTGTAAAACATATTATTGATTATTCTTCCTGAAAAGGATTTTGTTTATTGGGGAGAGTAATCTTAAGCTGCGAATCTTTTAAGCAAATTAATTCCAGAACATGAAAAGCGTATAGCAGTTTAGCAGAATCTTCCGGCGGGAGGGGACTGTCACTGATAACATCGTATAAAACACGCTTTCCATCAAAAAGTTTGAATAGATCCTTTTCCTTGTCTGTGGAACCAAGCAAGCTTAATTCAATGTATCCATTAGGTTTAGGCTCGAATACTGAATACCTGTTGCCAACACGATTAAGAAGAAATTTGGAATTATCAACACGTTTTATGCCATCATAAATAGCTTTTGGAATATCCAGAGAAAGCTTGATTAGTTCCTCTTCT
>MFGW01000073.1:19579-23122 GCA_001780385.1 Candidatus Fischerbacteria bacterium RBG_13_37_8
TTCCGCTTTTGATAAAAATACGTTTTTCTACAAGATTCTTCTTCGCAACTATTACCCCTGGCACTTTGTAATGCTCAACCTTTTTAAGTACCTCAGGCAAGGTCATTTGACTTAAATTCCCTTTGAATCTGAATTGAGCACACATATTGATTACTCCCACCTAAAGAATCTAAAGATTTTTAATCATTCTAAGAGTAAGCCCCTTATCAGCTTCATGAGTGAAATTAACTTTATCCATAAAGGATCTTATAAAAAATATTCCTCTTCCAAATGGCTTTAAAAGATTTTCCTTTTTAGTCGGGTTAGGAAGAGATTTATAATTAAAACCATTTCCTTCATCTGTGACAATTATTTCTAATTTCTTATTATCAAAAACATAGCTAATTTCAACTTTTTTCTTTACATCATTTTTATTTCCATGATAAATAGCATTGATAACTGCTTCACGAATTGCCATGGTTATTTTGAATTTAGTATCATCATCGAGTTTAAGAATTTGTAATACCGTAACACTTGCAGATTCTATCATTTGTAAATAGCGGACATCACTATTTATTATAATATGCACGCATTGTCTGCAGACACTTTTTTTCGTAACCGAACGTGTCAACAAAGGAACTCCTTTAGGTAAATTTATCACAATATGCGGAGAAATTCAAATAGGGGGGGGACAGGTATTTACAAGTTTACAAAAATGTAAACATCTGTCACCAGTGACAGGCGTTTACATTTTTGTAAACTTGTAAATACCTGTCCCCCCTCATTGATGATGCTGCCATTGTATGTTATAATTGCTTACTTGAAATTGACTCGGAGGTTAATAATGTATATGAAAAAAAGCATAGCTGCTCATGAAAAAGTGTTAAATCGAGCTATAATCACCTCTTCAATAACATCCGAAGTAATAAAATTATGCACTGTCGTGATAGCAATTGCATTGGGTGCTTTTATACGAATTCCTTTACCCTTCACACCAGTGCCTATTACTGCTCAAACCTTTTTTGTTCTATTGGGAAGTGCTTATTTAGGAAGAAGATTAGCGCCATTGGCAATCGGTATGTATTTAGCATTAGGAATTATGGGGTTGCCGTTTTTTACAGAAAGCGGTGGTGGTTTAGGTGTATTGCTTGGTCCTACAGGAGGATACCTGATTGGATTCTGGATAGTTTCATTATTTATTGGAAAATACCGCAATGCCTGCCGCTCGTTTCAAAGGGCGCTTGTTCTTTTCTTTATTGCAAGCATGATTATCCTGATAAGTGGCACAATCTGTTTGGCGCTCTGTTTTGCATTATCAGCAAAAACAGCAATATATTTAGGGATGCTTCCTTTTTTACCCGGGGAATGCATGAAAGTATTCATAGCTGCTTTGATTTTTGCAAAAGTGCGTGCAATGCATACATAATCCTGGTCAAATATTTTTGACAGGCACACAGGCGCAAGGTTTTTGAAATATCAAGAATTTTTTCTTAGATATGGTAAAGTAAAGAAGAATCTATTTGAAAGGAAATAGAAATGGCAACAAAAGAAAAGATATTAGTGATAGATGATGAAGAAGATATTATTCTCATGATGAGGATGATACTTGAATATGAAGGGTATGAATGTTTTAGTGCATCGAGGGGAAATGAAGGTATTCAAATTGCATTGAAGGAAAAACCGGATGCAATTTTTCTTGATTTAAAAATGCCACAGATGGATGGTTATGAAATATATGACATGTTGCGTGCCAAAGGCATAGTTACACCTGTTATTATCATATCGGGACATGGAAATGTTACGACAGCAGTGGATTTTATTAAACGTGGGGCATTTGATTTTTTAGAAAAACCACTTGAGAGAGAAAAAATACTTATTACACTGAGAAATGCGCTTGAGCAGAAAAAATTAAAAGAAGAGAACATAGAATTAAAGCTTCGGTTTGAAGAAAAATACCGGATGATCGGAAGCAGTAAATATATGATGCATTTGAAAGAACAGATGCAGAAAATAGCTCCTACGAATTCAACGGTATTAATAACGGGGGAAAGCGGTACGGGGAAAGAATTAGTGGCGCATGCGATTCATAAGAACAGCCGCAGGGGCAGTAAGCAATTTATAAAAGTGAATTGTGCAGCTATTCCGGAGGAATTAATCGAGAGTGAATTGTTTGGTCATATCAAAGGTTCATTCACCGGTGCTTTTGAGACGAAGCAGGGGAAATTTGAACAGGCAAATGAGGGCACGATATTTCTTGACGAGATTGGTGATATGAGTTCCCGCACGCAATCCAAGGTGTTGCGCGTTTTGGAGGAGGGTGAACTTGAAAAAATAGGATCGCAGAAACCTATTAAGGTAGAGGTGAGAATTATAGCCGCTACGAATAAAAATTTAGGAGAAGAAATTGAGAAAGGCACGTTTCGGGAAGATCTTTATTACCGGCTAAATGTCATGGTAATTCCCGTCCTGCCTTTACGGGAACATCCTGAGGATGTACCTGAATTGATAGAATATTTTACTAATCATTACTGTAAAGAAAATAATTTTGCTTCCAAGAAATTTTCATCCGACGCACTCGACGAATTAAAAAAACATCAATGGAAGGGTAATATCAGGGAATTAAGAAATATAGTAGAACGCTTGCTATTACTGAGTCAAAGCGCTATAATAGAAAAAGAAGAAGTGATAGCTACCCTACCGGAACGCAAATGGGATAATCAGGTAGTAGATTTTTTACAAAGTCAGACATTAAAGTCGTTCAGGGATTCATCCGAACGATATTTTATTATACGGAAACTTGAAGAAAATAATTGGAATATAGCAAAAACTGCAAAAAAGATACGGACACCGAGAAGCAATTTATACAAGAAATTAGAGCAATATAAAATAACGATAAAGAAAGGCGTGAGTGAATAGCACGCAAAAAAAAAATTGTGGAGCAGGAAAGATTATCGCTTTATCATATTATGATAAAGAGGAAAGTCCGAACTCCAGGGGCAGCGTGGTTCTGAAATAGAACAGGGGGTGACCCCAGGAAAGTGCCACAGAAAACATACCGCTTCATGATTACTCATGAAGTAAGGGTGAAAAGGTGAGGTAAGAGCTCACCGCTTCAATGGTGACATTGAAGGCATGGTAAACCCCACGCGGAGCAAGATCAAATAGAGAAACAGTTACGAGCAGCCCACTCGATTCAGAAAAATGCATGCATTTTTCTGACTGTTTCCGGGTAGATCGCTTAGATGAATGATAATCGCAAACAGAATTCGGCTTATTTCCTGCTCTACATTCAAAATTAACTGTTGCATTCCATAGTGATTTAGTGGTATAGTAAGAAGTTAATAAAAGAAAAATGTAGGATAATAGTGGAGTTGTAAGAAAATGCTTTCTGGAAGTTTAGAAACGACCCCTTTTCCCGCTGTCTTAGCACAGACGATGGAAGAGAATAGTTCCGGTACGCTCTTAGTATCGAAAGACGTTGCAGCAAAAAAGATCTATTTTGCCGATAAACATATTTTCTTTATTGAGTCCACTGAAGTGAATGAACAACTACCGCAATATCTC
>MFGW01000073.1:23202-31006 GCA_001780385.1 Candidatus Fischerbacteria bacterium RBG_13_37_8
TATTGCATAGAATATTTCCTGATTATCAGGAAAAACCGAATCTCAATGAAGGGAGTTGGGGCAGATTAATGTTGATACAGCCTAATCCGCAGGAAAGTTTTATTTTATCACGAATTGATGGTGAGCTCACCGTGGAAGATTTATTAAGCATCTGTCCCTTTGCCGAGGAAGACATTTTAGGATCGTTATTTGCTTTTCAATCTTGTAATATTATCACCATGCAAAAAGCTGTTGGGAAACTATTTCGGCTTGGCGTTGAAGTTGCTGAAATGTTCAGTGGCAAGGAAATACCGCTTGCTCAGACAAGTGATGAATTTTTTGAATTATTTGCAGAACTGGATGATAAATATAAAGAAATTACTAAGGGTGATTATTATGATGTTTTAGATGTGCAGCAAAATGCTTCTCTCAGTCAGATAAAATCATCCTATTATCAGTTGGCAAAAAAATTTCATCCGGACAGGTACTCTACGCTTGCCGATGCGGCGGCAAGAGAAAAATTGAGCTTTGTTTTTTCGAAAATAACTGAAGCATACCAAATATTAGAAGGGAACCGTGAGGCTTACGATAATAAATTAAAAGAAGCGAAAGTTCCTAAAATGAAATATGATGAAGCGAAGGTAGAGCATGAAGTTATTGCGGAGAAAAAAGAATTTGTAAAAGATCCTGACCGTGCGGAGAAACTTCTTGAGAGAGGGAAGATGGAATTTATACTGGGTCATTATCTTGAAGGGATCAGGTTGTTTAGAGAAGCCTACATTAATGATCCTGACAGTCCGATGGTGCTTAGAATATTAGGAAAAAATGTAGCTCGTTACCCGCAGTGGAGAAAAGAAGCAGAAGATTATCTAAATAAAGCAGTGGGCATGGAACCAACCAATGCAGAAAATTATTATGAACTGGGATGTTTATATCAAAAATTTGGTTTTTATTATAAAGCCAGAAGCAAATTTTGGATAGCTTTAAAATATGATCCTTATAACAAGGAAACCTTAAATGCATTGGCCAGTTTGCCATTAGACGTTAAATTTCCGGAGGAACAGAAGAAAGATATTTTTGCGAAGATCAAGGATAAATTGTCTAAATTACTTGGCCGATAGCAATCTTAATTCCTTAGTTAATCAAGATAATTCACAAAAGCACAAGCATTTTATTTCACATAATAGTTCCGTTTTATAATGGAGAAAAGATGATATTAGAAAAGGCGTATGAGCATAAAGAGATAGAAAAGAAATGGATGGAATTTTGGTTGAACAGCACTATATTTCAGGTAGGGCAGGTTGTGCAAGGCAAGCGATTCAGCATAGTAATTCCTCCGCCGAATATAACGGGAGGTTTGCATATAGGTCATGGATTGCAATATACGCTTCATGATGTATATACACGATGGAAGAGGATGAAGGGTTGTACATCATTATGGGTACCCGGGATGGATCATGCCGGGATAGCCACACAGTATATAATGGAGAAAGAGCTTGCCAAGGAGAATGTAACACGCGAGCAGCTTGGGCGGGATAAATTTATAGAACGTGTATGGCAGTGGGCAGGAGCGGCGATGGACAGGATTAAGTTTCAGTTGATGAAATTAGGATCATCCTGTGATTGGAGTCATCAGCATTTTACATTGAATGATGATTTAACGCGGGCAGTGCTTGAAGCATTTGTGCGTTTATACCAGGAGCGGTTAATATACCGTGCCGAGTATATAATAAACTGGTGTCCGCGTTGTTTAACAGCGCTTTCGGACCTGGAGACGATACATAAGGAATATTCAGGGAAGCTTTTTTATATACGGTATCCACTTAAATCAGGGCAGGGGTACGTGGAAGTAGCGACGACGCGTCCGGAAACCATACCTGGAGACACTGCGGTAGGAGTGAATCCCAATGATGAGAGGTACAAAGTGGCAATAGGTGATTACGTGATATTACCTGTATTGAAGAGAGAAATACCTATAATAGCGGATGAAGCGGTAGATCCCGCTTTTGGGACAGGAGCAGTAAAGATAACGCCAGGACATGATCCGGATGATTTTGAGATCGGGAAACGTCATAAATTGGCTTCAATCACTATAATGACTGATTCAGCAAAGATGAATGAGCAGAGTGGTCCTTACGAGGGACAGGATCGATTTGTATGCAGGAAGAACATACTATCAGATTTAGCTAACGAAGGTTTGCTGGCAAAAGAAGAGGACTACGCATATTCGATAGGGCACTGTTTCAGATGTGATACGATAGTGGAACCGCGCGTTTCGAAGCAATGGTTTGTACGCATGAAACCGCTTGCAGAACCTGCAATAAAGGCAGTGGAAGACGGGCGCGTGGAATTGGTGCCCAGTAATTGGAACAAGGTATATTATGACTGGCTGAATAATATACGAGACTGGTGCATATCGCGACAGATATGGTGGGGACACCAGATACCTGCTTATTATTGCCAGGACTGTTCGGAACTGACAGTGAGTGTTACCCGTCCTTTGAAATGTCAGCAATGCAACAGCACATCGCTTATTCAGGATGAAGATGTGCTTGACACATGGTTCAGTTCAGCGTTGTGGCCATTTACCGTGTTCGGATGGCCTGAAAAAACTGTAGATCTGAAACAATATTATCCGACGAATCTTCTTATCACCGGCTATGATATACTATTTTTCTGGGTGGCACGCATGATAATGATGGGATTGAAATTCATGAATGATGTACCATTTAAACAGGTATTATTTACCGGTCTTATTCGTGATGAGAAAGGCAATAAAATGAGCAGGACGAAAGGAAATGTAGTGGATCCGCTGGAAGTGATTGATAACATGGGTGCTGATGCTTTGCGGTTCACGTTGATTTCACAAACCGCTGATGCAATGGATGTTTCTTTCTCCAGGAATAAAGTGCAGGGCAACAGAGCGTTCATGAATAAATTATGGAATGTATCACGTTTTGTGCTCATGAATATACCGGATGAATTTATGGTTAAGCCTCTCCGGGCAGAAGACCTGTCATTATTTGACCGATGGATATTGACGCGCACAAATGAAATTATTCAGGAAGTGGATCATAATCTTACTTATTATGAACTCAGCAAAGCAGGCAACCTCTTATATCATTTTATCTGGAATGAATTTTGTGATTGGTACGTAGAATTTTCTAAGCCGTATTTAAATGCTCCGGATGAAAAGAGGAAAGAAACCACTTTAAATGTTTTGGCAGTAGTGCTGGGAAAGATACTGAAAGTGCTTCATCCTTTTACTCCCTTTATTACGGAGGAATTATGGAGTATTGTGAAGAAGCTATTCAAAGAAGATAAAACATTAGCGCTTACGGCCATGCCGGAATATGTTGAAACTGAAGTTTTTGCTGAAAGCAAGGAAGAGATAACAGCGATACAGGATGTAATTTCAAGGGTACGCCAGATACGTGCGGAAATGAATATTGCTCCCCAGAAAGAGGTAAGTTGTTATGTGAAGATAGCAGAAGATAAGTATGGAGAACTATTTACCTATGCGCTTCCCCAGATATTATTTTTAGCGAAACTGAAAGAATTCTTTCTTGCAGCAGAATTTCCTGCTGATAAAATGCTGGTTAAAGATAGTGCTCCCTGTGCACACATTGGAGTAGATTTACTGGAAAGTGTGGATAGAGATAAAGAGACAGCCCGCATTGAAAAAGAAATTTCGAAGCTTGAAAAAACATTAAATGATGTCACAGCAAAATTAATAGATAAAAATATCATTGAAAAGGCACCGCGCGAAGTTATAGAGAGTTTTCAAAACAGAAAGGATGAAACGCAGCTCAGGTTAAACCGTTTGCGGGCACATCTGCACGACCTGCAAAAATAAAAAAATTTTAGCAATGGTAGTGGTGATAAAAAATTGAGACATAGAATGTGAGAAATCCTTTAGCTTATCTCTATTGTATATTTACTCTGCTGTACTTACTTTCTTTTGGTCTTTTTTCCTCTGTTTTCATTGTATATCGTGAGATATGGTACGGTTTCATATTTACAGGCAGTGTAATTTTTCTGATTGTTCTTTGGAAGAGCAGCAAAAATAACAGCCTTTCATTACCTGTAAGAGTACTTTATTTAGTATGTTTATATTTTGGAGGAGTTGTTCTCTTTAGTGGCATATTTCATGCGATATCGCTTTATTTTGAATTGCCGTTTGCAAGGGTAAATGTTGCTCAAATCAATGCTGATTTATGGAAGCAGGAGAACATAAAGTTTACCATGCTCTATCTATTTTTTCCGGTGTTACTACTACTTCAATACCAGGTAATGAGAAGAATCAGGTTTATAAGTATCATACGGTATTTGTCGGTATGTGTAATACCGAGCATAGGTGTCATTGTTTACCAGGGATTTGTGGACAATTTATTTCTCAATCGCTGGCTGCCCTGGACAAAACGTATAGGAGGATTAGCTTCTGATCCAAATGCATACGCACTAACGGCATTTTTGCTCTTTCCGGTACTTCTTGCTGGTTCAATTATAGAAAAGAAACCAGCACTGCGCATACTGATGATAATAGTAGCCGTTTTGCTCATTGCAAATATGATATTTGCTGCCAACAGAACTGCTGTGCTTGGTGTGATGTTATTAGTATTGTTGATTCCACTGATTATTTCAATATCGATGCATACTTATCGCCGGAGTACCAGGTTAGGATTGTTGATCCTGACGATAGTGTTAATTCTCGGCGCCTATTTTGCCTTGGACATAGTTGCTGATAATGTAGGAGCGCTAGGACCGGTGGGGAAGAGATTAGCAACGACCTGGAACAAATATAAGCACGAGGGGATGATTTCTTTATTTACCGGTGAGGAGGTACGCGGAAATTTGTGGAGTGTTGGATGCACGCTTTTATGGAAATCGCCGCTTGGCGGATGGGGTCCGGGAGGCTTTTATCGTGAGTATCCAAATGAAATGTATCTGCGTTCCGGAAAAGTTTACCTTGCGCTGGACAGCGTGCTTAACCATTATCTAATGATAGCTGATGATTTTGGTTTGCCAGGTTTGGGATTCAATATAGCTCTTCTCTTTTTGCCAATCATCCTGGCAATCGCTGCACTGCGAAAGATGCGAGAGCAGCAAATGCGCATTATTACTGCCACGATTCTAATCAGCAATTCACTATTTGTGCTGATGATAATCTTGATTCCGCCAGCTTATTTTCCAGATGTTTTGTGGGTATGGACGACACAATCCGCTCTTTTATTAGTTCTCTATGAACAGAACGTAACGCATGATGTCAATAGAATACCAGTTGAGAAGAAGCTCAAATTAGTGCATTTATCATTTATAATCCTGCTGGCGCTCATGTTGATTGGAGCGTATGAAACTTCATTTGGTGAGTTTGGATATTCGGCAAAGCAGGAAACTGAATGGTGGCCCTTTAAATTTGATAATAACTGTTACCCGGTTGAATTTCATTGGCAAGGGTGGGGACAATGGTGTAAACGACATGCAATTCTTATTATTCCTATTGAGGATCGGCAATCCGGCGCCATGACAGTAAAATTCTCTGCCGGAAATCCTGATCTTTTGGAGAAGCCGCTTGAGGTATTTTATGGAGGCAAGAATGGTCCTTCAGCGCGAATGATAGTTAATGATTATACATTAAGGTCACTTACCGTGCCGTTGAACCGGGAATATAGTTATGAAACCCGCAGACCAGGAAAAGAAAGTGCGGATCGTTCCCTGGTTCTGTCACTTGATGTTTCGCGAACGTGGCTGCCACAAAAATTCGGCTATACCGGTGATACCAGGGAACTCGGTATTTACGTTTTGTATCCGAAATAAAATGATTTGCCTACTGATTCTGTAGTAAGATTTTCATCGAGGATGTCCGCTAAAGGGGTAATGGAATAATGGAGCAGCGAATAATGGTTCAATAATGCGGAGCTACCGCAAATCCATTATTCCTTCATTCCACCATTCCATTAATCCCATTACGTCGCCTTGCGACGCTATGTTCACATTTTCTGCAGCCAAATATTACCCCCCCTGCATTTCAGGCAAAGAGGCATATTTTTTTTAAACCAGTCAGGATATTTTTTGTGAAGGTAATCCGAGAAAAGAATTATCTTGAAGCAGGAATTATGCTGCAGGAAGGTTGCTAAAAAATAATTCTCATTCCAGTACCTCCCTTCTTTTAACCATTCTGCAAGCATCTCAAAAGGATAAAAAATATCATGAAAATGAATGACAACTCCTGGTCTTAGCGAAGATAACACTTCTGAAAATAAATAGCGCAGGTCACTGCCGCATTTAACAACATGAGAGGAATCTATAAAGAGAATATCGCTCCTTTCTAATTTATCGAAGACAGATAGGTCGATATCTTGCAATCTCACTTTTATTAAATTCATTGCAGATAGTTCATCTGGCTGCACCAGCGATTCTAAAACCTGCGGATAAGGTTCAATGAAAGTCAAATCTATGCTGTTGTTAAAAAATTTTTCATTTGTATCCAGCATTAGGCAAGACGTATACCCTGATCCAACTTCGATGATTCGCTGTGGCTTTAAATACCTGATCATGCAAAATAGCAGAATAGCGTCTGAATAGCTGTATGATAGGTTGTCATAATAATATCTTAATCCGTCGGCGGATTTATTGGTAAATGGTAAATCGCAATAATACTTGCCAAGATTTTCAAGCAACTGCAATTGTTCCGCATCATGAAGATCGATACCTTTGGGAAGGTTTTGAGCGCCGTTTATCACTTCCTCAATTTCCTGTGATGATGGAATCACAGAATAATAATGACCCGGTGGAGCCCATTCATTATTGGCAAGCCTGCTTATGAACTCTTTACTGTGTAGAAAATCATACAGGATTTCTAATTTCGAATTGTTTTCCTTGAGTCTTCGGATCCAGAATTCTTTTTCTTCTTTTTTGACAGAATCCCATCCAAGAAGGTGTGTATAGCAAAAATCTATAAATTCTTCATCCGAAAACTTTTGAAACGATTTTGAAGGTGCATTGCTATATTGCTTAACGGTATCTTCTAAATCAGCTAATCGAGAATTTATTAACTCAAGCTCAGCTAATTTTTCTATTACTGCATTGGTGCCAAATAATTTATTTCTCATGTGCACCAGGGCAATTTTAATTCTAGAGATAATTTGTTTCATGACTATCCTCAGCTTCCATTATTCTATCGATCCGTCTGCCTTTTATTGCAAAGCTATTTTATGAAAATAGTGAAAGATATCATTTTGATTACGGTAAAAAAATACAACTTTAGCACTGCTAAAATCTTTTTTGAGCCTGAAACCAGAAGGCATCAAAATAGGAATATTATAGTTCAGAAGAATTTTAATTATGTCAGGAGTTACCTCATCAGATATAATAAAAAACAGCAGTGCTTTACAACGAATTTCTTCCGGCACCCATTCATTTAATAAAAAGAGGTAATTATTAAATGAAGGATTGTTTTTTATTGCTTCGAGAGCTCTATAGCAATCGTATATAAATTTTTTACCGATGCATAATACCAGGTTGTTATTTAATTCTGCGCTTTTGATAGGTTGTTCTTCGTAGGCATTTAGTATCTTTCGGACTTGATTTATAAAAGTAACATTTTTAATTTTTTGAAAAGCATTCTCTCCGTACTCGCTGATTATTTCTCTGTTAGTGATAAATTCATTCATTTTCAAGGAAAGGTCTTTAGAGTCACCAGGCTCAAATAAAAAACCTGTTTTGCCATCGTCAATAAGCTCAAGGAACCCGCCCATTTTTGATCCAATAATGGGTGTTTTGCATGCCATAGCTTCGGTAACGGTTACTGGTTGATTTTCCGGCC
>MFGW01000073.1:31088-32485 GCA_001780385.1 Candidatus Fischerbacteria bacterium RBG_13_37_8
ACATTCAGTCAATCCTCTTTTTTTTACGTATTCTTCATAAACAGGTTTTTCTTGACCTTCTCCTACCAAGTTAACGCGAATCTTTTGAGTATCTAAATATTGCAGCGCTTCCAAAATAACATGAACACCTTTATGTTTTCCCATGTTGCCGATAAATGTAAATCTCACATAATCTGATTTTGTTTTAAAGAGATTGGAATAATTTTCGACGTCGATTCCGTAAGAGATTATTTTAAATTTGTCTTTTGGGAACCCTGCTTTTATGTAGTTGTCAGCGAGATGTTGGCTCGGACTAATAAAGCAATCAATTTTAGATAATTGATATTTAAAGAAATCCTGTCTTACTGAGAGCGGAATGAATCTATAGCCGTTTTCATTAATAAATCTTATGCATTGTATGCATTGTGAAAAATCCTCACAGATCTGAGTTGGACTAAACAAGATTGTATTTTTAGGGCAAAAAGCCCAATTATCATGAAGCGTCAAAAAAACTTTAATTCTTCTTTTCTTCGCCTGCGATATAAGTCCCAATGATAAACCAATTATATTATGAAGATGTACAATATCCGGCGAAAAATTATCCAGCAATATTTCAAAATAGTCTTCAATTTTTTTATGAAAAAAGTTTATATTCTTTATATCAAAATCTTCTCCGGTCAAACTCACTCTATAAATGCACAAGCCGTCATATAGTTCTCTTCTCAGAGAGTACCTTTCGCCATAGGGACGTACATCACCGCAAAATATTATTACGTCATTTCCTAGCATTTGAAGAGTTTTCGCATGGAAATGAGCAATTAATTCAGCTCCCCCGAGGAAATTAGGGGGATAATAATTAGAACAGATAACAATTCTTTTTTTCATGCGCATATTGAATAAATAAATTTATGCTTGCAATCTCGCCGGTCATTTTATTTATCGCTTTGTAGGAGAATTCTTCTTTACAAGTTCTTGCATGTTTCGTGTGCTTTGATTTATTACGAGGTTGAATTTTCTTTTTTCCGGACTTAAAAAAGCAAGGCAGAAACCACCCCATAATTCTCCATCAAATGGACCGCCTTGTTCAACCAATACACCGGGAATAAAATCCACTTCGACAAATTGAAGATAAGGAGATTTTTCCCAATCCGCTTCTAAAATTCCCTTTCTGCATCCCGGATTGAATGAATCATGGATAATAATGAAAAGTGGTTTTTTAGGGATATATGAAAGAATTAAATTAATATCATTTTTAATACCCTCAATAGAGTGATCGCCATCAATAAGTGCAAAATCAACATAGATATTATTATTGTTTAGCTCATCAAGTAAAGAAGGTAAAATAATTTGCGACGAGCCAGTCAAAAAATGTACATTGGGGAAATTATTAAATTTTCCGGGAATTGAAGGATCTGTGT
>MFGW01000073.1:32526-32735 GCA_001780385.1 Candidatus Fischerbacteria bacterium RBG_13_37_8
AAACTGCCACCCATGTATGTGCCAATCTCGATACTGCATTTTGGTTTGTGTTGCATTAATACACCCATTAAAGCAAGTCTTTCTGAATGAGACATCTGCCAATTGTTGCATAAGCAATTAGCATAGATAATGTCTTCCCAATTGTAGGTGGAATCTCTCGAGGTATATTTCGTATGGTTTTTTATTATGGTCAAAAAATCTCTTACATA
>MFGW01000074.1:0-274 GCA_001780385.1 Candidatus Fischerbacteria bacterium RBG_13_37_8
CCCAGTCCCCAGTCCCCAGTCCCCAGTCCCCAGTCCCCAGTCCCCAGTCCCTAGTCCCTATTCTTCCCTTGACAGAATATTGTGAAGCTTTTATAATGAAATTCAATATTAAGTAAAATCACAAAAAGCTACAGATAAAACAGGAGGCGTTACTATGGTCGGTATCGTAGGTTATGGAGCAAATATGCCTCGCAATCGCATAAAAGTAGAGGAGATCTCCAAGGTTTGGGGAGCGGATGCTGAATCTTACCGCAAAGGTTTATTTGTGGAAGAA
>MFGW01000074.1:350-4397 GCA_001780385.1 Candidatus Fischerbacteria bacterium RBG_13_37_8
AAATTGATCCACAAAAAATTGGTGCAGTCTACGTAGGTTCAGAATCACATCCCTATGCAGTAAAACCATCTGGAACAGTATTAGCAGAAGCAATAGGCGCTACGCCAGAAATTCATTGTGCAGATTACGAGTTCGCTTGCAAAGCAGGTTCAGAAGCAATGTTCGTTTGTCTCGCATTAGTAGAAGCCAAAAAAATGGAGTATGCATTAGCTGTCGGAGCAGACACATCACAAGGTGCGCCCGGTGATGCCCTGGAATATACAGCGGCAGCCGGTGCAGCAGCCTTTATTATGGGGGCAGATAATCTTATCGCTGAAGCTGTGGACACATACTCATTTATGACTGATACTCCCGATTTTTGGAGAAGAGAGTATCAATATTATCCACGGCATGCTGCACGGTTTACAGGTGAACCGGCATATTTCAAACATGTCACAGGTGCAGCAAAAGGACTTATGGCAAAAGCCAAGATGAAACCTTCTGACTTCAAATATGCAGTTTTTCATCAGCCAAATGGTAAGTTTCCTTCAAGAGTTGGAAAAATGTTAGGATTTGAAAAGAAACAGATAGAAACTGGTCTTCTTTGTCCATGGCTTGGAAACACTTATTCAGGTTCATCTCCAATGGGATTAACCGCTATTCTTGACGAAGCGCAGCCAAACGATTTGATATTCATGGTTTCATACGGTTCAGGAGCAGGAAGCGACGGATTTATTTGGAAAGTGACAGAGCGCATCAATGAAGTAAGAGCAGCAGCTCCCCAAACGCGACAGATGTTGAACAACAATAAAATCTATTTGCAGTATGGCGCATATGCTAAATATCGCCATAAAATCCGAAAAGCTGAATAGGAGGAAATTATGAGAGAAGTAGCAATAATAGGCGCAGGAATGGCAAAATGGGGAGAGTTATGGGAGAAATCCTTGAGAGACATATTTGTTGAATCCGCGTTATTGGCAATTGATGATGCCGGAGTAGATAAAATCGATTCAATGTATATTGGATGCATGTCATCAGGATTATTTGTAGGACAGGAACATTTAGCTTCCCTGCTTACTGATTATTTAGGATTAGGACCGGTCCCCGCAACAAGAGTTGAGTCTGCATGTGCATCAGGCGGTGCGGCAGTTCGAGCAGGTTTCATAGAAGTTGCATCTGGAATAAGCGATATCGTTTTAGTAGGCGGCATTGAAAAAATGCTGGATGTATCAGGTGATGGAGCCACATTTGCATTAGCTACCGCTGCAGACCAGGAATACGAAGTATTCAATGGTGTAACATTCCCAGGATTATATGCAATGATGGCAGTTGCACATATGGAAAAATATGGTACTACCAGGAAACAGCTTGCACACGTTGCTGTCAAGAATCACCACAACGGCTCAATGAATCCATTGTCACAATTTCCCCAAAAAATTACTATCGAGGATGTAATTTCATCAGTTATGGTAGCAGATCCGTTAAGAATTCTTGATTGTTCACCGATTACCGATGGTGCAGCAGCACTCATTCTTTGCCCTGTCGAATTAGCAAAGAAGATATGCAAAAAGCCTGTGATCAAAATTATTGGTTCTGGTCATTCTACCGATACCATTGCTCTACATTCACGTGAAATTTTGTGTGAATTAGGTTCCACGCAAAGAGCAGCAGAAAAAGCATATAAGATGGCGAATAAGAAACCGGAGGACATTCAATTAGCAGAAGTTCATGATTGTTTTACTATAGCGGAAATATGCGTGATTGAAGCGCTTGGATTTGTAGAAAAAGGAAAAGGCGGAAAAGCAACTGAAGATGGATTAACTGCCTTAGGAGGAAAGATACCGGTGAATACAAGCGGCGGTTTAAAATCGAAAGGACATCCCGTGGGTGCTACAGGTGTTGCGCAGGTAGTAGAAATTGCCAAACAATTGAGAGGAGAAGCAGGAAAACGACAGGTACAAAATGCCAGAGTAGGTTTAACACAGAATATGGGTGGCAGTGGCGGAAGCTCACTGGTTCACATAATGGAGGTACTCTAATGTCATCACCAAGAAACTGGAGAGAAATGCCTCAAAGATATAGATTAGAGGCAGCAAAATGCAAGGTATGTGGCAAAATATTTTTTCCGCCGCGATTGATTTGTTCAGCGTGCCAGGCAAGAGAATTCGAAAAGATAAAATTATCGCGTGAAGGAAAACTTATTACTTATACAGTAATAAGAGTAGGACCCAGTCAATTCGTTGATCAGGTTCCTTATGCTATAGGAATTGTTGAATTAAAAGAAGGCGTAAAAGTTCTTACTCAAATAACTGATTGCGAATTGGACAAGCTTTCCACCGGCATAAAAGTGAAGTTAGAATTCAGAAAAATACAGGAAGACGGCGCAGCGGGAATTATTTGCTATGGATATAAATGTGTACCAGCATAAGGTTGCTGTTTAGCATTTGGATTATTTGAATTTTTTCAAGTATTGAGCATAACTGGTACGTGTATTATTCTTTTCGACTGACAAAAATAAGTTGGCGCGATTGAAAGAAATTCAGCCAGCATTTTTGCACAGACAGTTTTACGTAGAGGAGAATCAAAGGAGTAAAGATGCAAAAATTTGAATCAAAAATAGATACCCAATCACAGGAATTCAAATTAAATACTGAATATATTCAGAGATGCATGAATGAATACAAAGAAGTTTTAGACAAGATAAAATTGGGCGGATCAGAGAAAGATAGGGAAAGGCATAAGGCAAGGGGTAAGTTATTGCCAAGAGAAAGGTTGGCAGCTTTATTCGATAAGAATACGCCATTCCTTGAGTTCTCGGCATTGGCAGGTTATAAGATGTATCCCGAAGAGCCACCTGCAGCTGGTGTAATAACTGGAGTTGGAGTAGTGCATGGGCGGGAAGTACTTGTTGTTGCTAATGATGCTACGGTAAAAGGTGGAACATACTTTCCTTCCACCGTTTTAAAACACGTTCGTGCTCAAAAAATTGCCTTGGAAAACCGTTTACCATGTGTTTATTTGGTAGATTCCGGTGGTATTTTCTTGCCTTATCAGCATGGGGTATTTGCTGATAAGGATCATTTTGGGAATATTTTCTATAATCAAGCGCGTCTCTCAGCATTAGGAATACCGCAGATTGCCGTTGTATTAGGTTCATGCACGGCAGGCGGTGCTTATGTACCTGCAATGAGTGATGAGGCTGTTATTGTAAGGAAACAGGGAACCATTTTTATAGGAGGTCCTCCACTGGTAAAAGCAGCCACCGGTATGGATGTTACAGACGAAGAACTGGGCGGTGCAGATGTCCATTGCCGCATTTCCGGAGTAGCAGATCATTATGCATTAAATGACGACCATGCCCTGGAAATAACACGCAATATCGTTGAGACCCTTGATCCTCCCAAAAAATTTGAACTGGATGTGGCAGAACCTGAAGATCCAGCATATGATCCGAAAGAAATTTATGGAATCGTACCACGGGATTTACGCAAACCCTATGACCAGCGGGAAATAATTGCACGCATTGTTGATGGCAGTAAATTCCAGGAATTCAAAGAATTGTACGGGATGACGATAGTCTGTTGTTTTGCCCGTATCATGGGTTATCCAGTTGGCATAGTAGCTAATAACGGGGTACTGTTTTCGGAAAGCGCCGTGAAAGCGGCTCATTTTGTTACACTTTGTGCCATGAGAAAGATACCATTAATATTTTTACAGAACATAACCGGTTTCATTGTTGGGAAACAATATGAACATGGCGGCATTGCAAAGGATGGAGCTAAAATGGTACATGCAGTAGCTAATGCACAAGTTCCAAGATTCACAATAATAGTTGGCGGTTCTAACGGCGCCGGCAATTATGCCATGTGCGGAAGAGGGTATGGACCGCGCCTCTTATGGATGTGGCCAAATGCGCGCATATCGGTAATGGGAGGTGAACAAGCATCAGATGTTCTTTGGACGGTTCGAAAGAGAGCGCTCGAAGCAAAAGGACAAACACTCACCCTGGAAGATGAGAAGAAATTTAAAGAGCCGGTTCTCAAAAGATACGAAGAAGAGGCACATCCT
>MFGW01000074.1:4453-6548 GCA_001780385.1 Candidatus Fischerbacteria bacterium RBG_13_37_8
CGCTGCATTGGCATTGGCAATTTCAATGTCTCTGAATGCACCTATTCCGGATACAACATACGGGATCTTCCGAATGTAAATAAAATTTGTAATAAATGATAATAAAAACCACAGAGAACAACAGAGATTATTATAGTAAACATGCTATTTGCGAGTACACCGAAGGTGTGCGAAGCAATCCCAAACGATATTGGCATTTTGAGTCCCACGCCAGCGGGACGCAATAATCCGTAACGGACAGTCGTTGCGAGCTTTGCGAAGCAAAGCATGGCAATCCGTAACGGACTTGCTTCTAAACCGTTGGGGATTGTTACGTTTGCCTCCGGCAAACTCACAATGACGACTACGCTTTGCTTCGCAAAGCTCGCAACGACGAAGCATCGTTTAGAAAGGAGTAAACAGTGATTCCAAATAAACAATATCAAACAATAACCTTTGCGATCAATAATCAAATAGCACTGATTAATCTCAACCGTCCGGATATTCATAATGCCTTTAATGATATAATGCTTGAAGAACTGTTATCTGTTTACCAGGAAATTGCTGCAAATAATGACGTACGCATTGCTGTTCTCACTGGAAATGGACAGTCATTTTGTGCAGGAGCAGATGTAAACTGGATGAAAAGAGTAAAGGATTATTCCTACGATGAAAACTTGAGAGAATCCTTGACTCTTGCAGAATTACTGCACGTAATGTACACTTTGCCACAACCCACAATCGCACGTGTCAATGGAGCAGCCATAGGAGGTGGAGCCGGATTGGTTGCAGTTTGTGATATCGCCATTGCATCTGAAAAAGCTAAATTCAGCCTGACAGAAGTGAAAATAGGATTAGTTCCGGCATGTATTTCACCATATGTGATCAAACGTGTAGGCGAACGGGGATGCAGGGAATTATTTCTTACCGGGGAACGAATTGACGGACATAGAGCAAAAGAATACGGATTAGTTAACCAGGTAACAACAGAAGAAAAGCTTGATGAGGCAGTCGATAACAGGATAAAACTATTGCTATCGAGCGGACCAAATGCTATTGCTATCTGCAAGGATCTGCTGCAAAAAGTACCGAAGATGAATCCTGATGAATATAAACAATATACTGCTGAAGTTATTGCAAAATTAAGAATAAGTAAAGAAGGACAGGAAGGCATGAGTGCCTTCCTCGAAAAAAGAAAGCCAAAATGGAGCATATAAGCAATGTTTAGAAAAATATTAATAGCCAATCGTGGTGAGATAGCGGTTAGAATAATACGGGCTTGCAGGGAGATGGGTATTAAGACAGTTGCTGTATTTTCTGAAGTCGACCGGAATGGCAGACATGTGCAATTAGCAGATGAAGCATTTTGTATTGGACCACCGCCGCCGTTGGAAAGCTATTTGAACATTGATAATATTATTGAAGCGGCTAAACAGGCAAAAATAGATGCCATTCATCCAGGGTATGGTTTCCTGGCAGAGAATCATCTCTTTGCGCAAAGATGCGAGAAGGACAACATCACTTTCATAGGACCCAATTCTACTTCACTTGAGTTGGTTGGTGATAAGCTGGAATCAAGAAAAATGGCAATCAAAGGTGAAATTCCCATAATTCCAGGTATGCAGACAAAAGAGACCAGTATTGCAAATTATGCATCCTGGGCAGAAAAAATTGGCTATCCGGTAATTTTAAAAGCCTCTGCAGGGGGAGGTGGAAAAGGAATGCGAATCATTCGTTCGCAGGACGATCTTGAGTCTGCAATTGAAGCAGGAAGAAGAGAAGCAAGATCCGCCTTTGGTGATGAAACTGTGTACCTGGAAAAACTCATTGAAAAACCGCGTCATGTTGAATTCCAGGTGCTTTCAGATAATCATGGCAATGCCGTGCATCTGTTCGAAAGAGAGTGTTCCATTCAGAGACGTCATCAAAAAATTGTTGAAGAGACACCCTCCCCTGCCCTGAATGAAGAACTTCGTGAACGCATGGGAGCTACGGCGGTGAAAGTTATTACTCTTGCAGCATATAATAATGCCGGTACTGTTGAATTTCTACTTGACCAGAACGGTAATTATTATTTCCTCGAAGTGAATGCGCGTATCCAGGTCGAGCATCCCAT
>MFGW01000074.1:6744-12115 GCA_001780385.1 Candidatus Fischerbacteria bacterium RBG_13_37_8
GCTTCATCCTGAATACAGTGCTGGTAATACTAATACCGATTTCATCCCTCAACATATGCAGGATTGGAAAATTGATAGACAGGATTACCTGCAACCTGCTCTTATAGCAGCAGCGATTGAATCAACCCGTAAAGCTCCTCTGAAAACAAAAGCAACCAAACAAATAGCATGGGATCCATGGTTACAATTAGGTCCCTGGGAGGTGGGGAAATAAGATGGAATTCGAATTTGAAATTAAAGGACAACCACATAAAATCATCATGGAACAGAAAGAAGGCAAAACATTTATCGAAAGCAGTGATAAAAAGGTTGAGATAGATTATAAGGAAATCTCTGAGAATTGCTTCTCACTATTAATTGGTCAGGAAAGTTATACCATCTATCATGCCAGGTCTAAGGAAAAGCTTTACGTATCTATACAGGGGGAAGAATACATCATTGAGCCTATTAAAAAAGCAAAGGGGAAAATCGGGATTGATCTTCCGGAACATGCAGAAAATATAATCTTTGCGCCCATGCCGGGCAAAATATTAAAGATCTCAGTAAAGGAAGGTGACAAAGTCAGAAAGAAACAAAGTCTTTTAATTGTGGAGGCAATGAAAATGGAGCATGATGTCCGTGCACCATTTGAAGCCATAGTCGCCAAGGTATATTTTTCTGAAGGACAAATGGTAGATACTGATTCTCCCATCCTCGAACTCCAAAAGGAGTGAAGGACGGTGATAGGTATTTACATGTTTACAAAACTGTAAACACCTATCCCTCTCATTAAATAAATTTGATAATTACGATGAGCATTATTCCTCTTGAAAAATATTAATGTTATTTGCAACGGCGTAAATTTTCAGGGAGCTGGCGGAAACAGGTTGACCGGTTATTTCAGGACCGGGCAATTCATAAATTAAGCGAAAATGCTTTAATAGTTGTGAATTCTTTCCTGAATTGTTTCTTTCACCCATGCTTAAACGTGCGCCAATCGTATTGAGAAAATGCGCAGTGGGGATAATGCGAATACGTTTTTCGCCATCCTTTTCGTAGGTACTATACTGGAAATAATCTTTTGTGTCTTCGCCGGCCAACAGCGGGTAATCCTCAAACATCAATGCATGTGGTACTAATATATAAGCACATTTATATTTTTGGGCAATGCTGAATGCATGCTCTTCATCCTCCGCAAGGTAAAAAGCTGCCATATCAGAAAAACCTTGCCACAGATTCCGGTCCATAAATACATATCCAAAATTATCCGCTACTGTTGGTAGTCCGGCATAAAGCTGTACATGATGTCCCAATTGCCATGGAGACATTACACCTTTGGTAGGAGTCACCTTGCTGTTAATATCCATTTTTTCTGCATAAGCATTATCCTTCAACCATTTATATGCATGGATCGATGCTCGAAAAGAGGCAAATTTACCGCTGATATTAACAAAATTTTCTTTCACCGGATACATCGCAATGCCAATCATCAAAATAACTGTGAGCAGCACACCAATGGGATATTTTTGCGCTGACGGTGAATAGCGTTTTATCAATTTCCTGTATAACCATTCGATAAAAATTGCGGATATCATGCTGTATGGAAGCATAAATTCAAATACATACTTTTGCTGAAAAGCACATAGCACAAATAAAATAATGCTGCTCACGACGAGTATTACAGAATGTTCTTTCAGGACACTCAATTCATTCGTAAAAAGGAGAAGAAACGCAAGAGGAAAAATAATCGAAATGAATGTCAAATTGATGGAAACTCTATAAAATGAAAATAGTCTTTCATCACCCAATTCCTCGATAAAAAGTGATTTACTCTCTACAACCGTGGAAAGCCATCTATCCTGTCCGCTTGCAAAACTCAGCCCAGCTCTGAATGGTTCATAAAGCCATGCAGAAAATAATATAATGAACAAAAACAAAAGCAATATTATTACTGAAGTCCTTGTATTCTTACGCTGCCTGAACATGACAGCAAAGTGCAGCAGGCAAAAACACGATGCAATTAAAACAAGGAAAAGTACTGCCAGAAAAGAAACATGCTGATAACTGAGCATATTTATGCTAAACCTGTTATTTAAAAACGCAAGGGGGAGCACCAAAACAGATGCGAGACCAAAAGTATAGAAGGCAGGAAAAAACAAATGGAATTTTCTGCTGGCAACTATAGCAAAAAATAGCATTGCTCCAATTATAAAAACATGAATATATGCCCCAGGCCATGTCCAAAAGAATAAGGCAATCATAAGCGCTGTCAATCCTGTCACTTTCCAGGGCTTCTTATCCCGCTCCATGGTCAAGAAATTGTACAATTGCAGAAAACTCCATGCTAACAGCATTCCAAGCAAGCTATTGTGATCAATCGACTCAAGGCTTGTATAGCATATCTGGTAATTCGAAATTCCAGCAAGAAAGGCAGAAAAAATAGCTATGCCAGCATTCCGGAGTATCCTGTACATAAAAATACCAATGAGCAATAATTCACCCATACCAAAAATCACAGAAACGAATCCTGCTGAGATCATTACTAACCATGCAGAAGGTTGTCCCCATCCAAGAATAAATGATGGCAGAGCAGATATCCAATCGTACAATGGTGACCAGATTGGGGTAGCGCCTTCGGGATAAGCAAGCAAAGGATCAGGAAATGGTAATGTCATGTTGTGATGTGCGATGAATTCTATTCGCCGCACATGATAACAACTATCAGGACTTCGGTAGGTTACTTGTGATTCTGAAAAAAATTCAGTAAAAAGCAATATTCTTGGGTAGAGCATCACTGCTACTGCAATGAACAAAAATACTACTTGTAATCTACGATTCCACAGGCTATGGTGTGCAATAATTTCAGTTTTTTTCTTCTTTCTTTCCTTCATTTTTTACTATTAAGAAATAATGTCTAATTAGACATCTTGGTATTACTTCAAATTACACAAAATATTCCATATTATACTATAATACTGATTTAAAGTATTTGAAAAATTTCAGACATTTTTCTGGAGGTAAGACAATGAACTTAAATAAAGCAAATACTAACCAGAAGTTAAAAGCAATAAACAGGATTTAGCTCTACTTTTTAGAACCAGTCAATTTTATCTTCGTTTACATAATACATGTTGCCAAGGATATTAACCTGAACAATTGCTATGTAGAGACTTATCAACCAGAAAATAATATCACCTATCACGGGCAATGGCAAAACGAAGATAAGGGAGGCAATAAATCCTATTAAATCTAATATTGCAATAAAAGCCAGTGCAATAAAATAATCTTTCTTTATTGTCATTATAGAGGAAATAAGAATATTGAAATTCAAAGGAGCGAGGGAATTATCAAATAATGCGACAGCAGTTAAAGCCATAGGATAATAAATTAATCCAAATATACCACCTAAAATAAGTGGTATTAATAGCAAGGAAAACGAGACCGAGAATCTAAAACCTAGTATTAAAAATACTATCATTGGAAGAAATGAGATAAAAAATGCCATAAAAAAGCGAAAACATGGTAGAATCATCGAATCTATGAAACTCGTAAATTCTGGCCAGTCAGGCATTTTCCGGTCGCCCTGTCCTGCGCTCTTAATAATTTTTATCAGGTAAGCAGATACAAAACCATACGCAAAAATGAATCCAATCCAACCAAATATGCTAATACTTCCGACAAAGGTTAATATCCCAAATATTACTGCGCCGGCGATAATCATTACCTTTCCTTCTTTATCCAAAGGGTAGGCTAAAGTCCATCCAATATCTTTCCAAAATGGCGGCGGTTCAAATGCTTTTAAAATATCTTTAGTTTCTTCATAGCTAAAAAAAGTTCTCATTTTTTCTTTCACTTCTTTATTCTGGGGATTAAGTGTAAGTGCTTTCTTGAAATGTATAAGCGCGTCTTTGCGATTTCCCATTTCTACACAAATAGAACCCAGTTGAGAATAAAGAAAAAATGAATTAGGATTACGCGAAATCTGTTGCTGCAGACTTTCATATATTTTTTTCAAGCCTTCCATTTGAGTATTATTATCTTCCATGAATGCCTCCTTGTGAAATTCCTGCTATAAAATCCACCATCCCATTTAAAAATAAAATTTATAGCAGGATTTCTTAAATCCAGAGTGTATTATAAAAAAAGTCAATAATAATTTCAACCTTTTAAATTGCAAGTATTCTGCTATCTGTAGTTGAAATCTTGCTTTATTTAACCTAAAATAGTATCTAAATTCTGAATAATTTTTGTACAACGCAGGTTCAGAATCACTTTAAACTGTACAAAATGAAATATAATCATGATGAAAAAATCTTTAGTAGCGATAATTAAGACCAGTCCTGAGGCGGTAATTCAGGATTACCGGACAGTAATGCATAAGGCTGGATATACCGATGTTATTTCGAAAGAGACAGACACACTTATTAAACTTAATCTATCATGGACGAAATATTTTCCTGCATGTTCTTCCGAGCCATGGCAAGTGGAAGGAGCAATAAAAACACTCATTGAAGATGGATATAAGAAAGAAAAGCTCTTTTCAGTTGAAAATAAAACAGTAGTCACCAATCCGGTCAAGGGTGCAGTTAATAATGGATGGATGCCTATTTTGAATAAATTCAATATACCATTTATTCCGCTACCTGGAGTCAAATGGATTAAATATTCCTTCAAGGAAAAATTGCTGAAGCTTGACCAGATATTTCCGGAAGGAATTGAAATTCCTGAAATATATCCCGGAAAAAATATTATTCATCTTCCTACATTAAAAACGCACGGGCATTCCGTAACAACTGGTTCTATTAAAAATTCATTCGGCGGATTATTAAAAGAAGTGCGCCATTATGCTCACAAGTACATACATGAGGTACTGGTAGATTTAATGATAATGCAGAAGGAACTGCATCCGGGAATTTTTACTGTAATGGATGGAACCATATGTGGAGATGGTGCAGGACCGCGCACCATGATACCCAGGATAAAAAATTACGTTCTTGCTAGTGCTGATTCTGTGGCAATTGATGCCGCAGCTGCTAAAATGATGGGTTTTGAACCGATGGAGATTCCTTATTTAAGGATGTGTCATGAAAGGGGACTTGGAACGGCAAAAATAAATGAAATAGAAGTCGTGGGGGAATCAATAGCAGATATAAATTTTGGTTTTCAAACGAAAAAAAGTTTTGTAATATGGGGGGATCAAATGCTACGAAAAGGATTTCTCCGGTTTCTTGAAAAACCTTTGCTCCATTCTCGACTTGTTTTTCTGGCAGCTTTAGGTTCCAATATCTACCACGATTTATTCTGGTACCCTACTGTCGGCAAAAAAAGAATAAATGACTTTTTGAAAACTGGCTGGGGTAAATTCTTTATAAAGTATCAACACAACAAGGTA
>MFGW01000074.1:12157-20491 GCA_001780385.1 Candidatus Fischerbacteria bacterium RBG_13_37_8
GCCTACCATATTTCAAACGGCAATAGCGACGTGTTACTTCAGCAGCTTGTTTATGGTGAGGGCTGTCTTGCAATAAATCAAAAAATTCCAATGGTGTCATACTTGATTTTTTCCTGAAACCAAGCACATACATTTTTACAAGAAATAATCTGTAGAAAAGATAATCAGGTGCATGTTTTAGCTGTATATCAGCAGGAGCATGACGAAACCATTTTAATGCAACAAAACCCGCCATTGCGAATATAATTATCAGTATCCATGCTTTTGAAGGAAAGCCTGGTAATATTAAAGCAATTTCACCAGTCTTTTCTTTAAATGACCTTAGCCATTCTACAAAAGAGCGATAAAATTCCAACTGATTTTCAAAAGAGTAAAGCAAAACATAATTTTCCCATAGAAAATTTACACTATCTCCAATTGTGGAGAGCCACCGTACCAACGCTATCTGTAAAGATTCATTCCCGGCGGGAGTAGCATCAAGCAGCGTCCATCCTTTTTCGGCAAAATATGCCTCAACCCAGGAATGAGCATTCGATTGACGTACAATATAATAATCCCCGAATACATTATATTCAGCACCTAAAAATCCATTCACTACCCTGCAAGGAATATTATTTAGTCTTAGTAATACACATAATGCTGACGCGTAATACTCACAATGCCCTTTCTTTCTATACAATAGGAAATCCAACAATGGATTTTCTGAATCTGCATCCTCAACATCAACTGAATATTGATAGTTCAGCTTAAGATAATTAACCAGTGCAAGAGCTTTTTGATAATCAGGCTTGCTCTTATTAATTGTACGATCATTGAATGTGTATATTTGCTGATCTATAGTTGGAAGCTGAAGATATTTTTGCTTCTGTATTGATGACAAGCTAGTTACAGACTCACTATTGCCTATCAATGAATACATGTAATACATTGGAGCAGAACTCATCAGATTATCATTTTCATCAACCAGCAAACGCCGCCTATCTAATTTCATACCAGCCAGCGGAGTGAGATGAAAAAGATACTTATTCTCAATAGCAGTATTGTATATTTTTTGTTCAACTGTTTCGCTTGCATCCCGCACCATTGTTATCTTGTTGGGCACTATATAAAACATACGAAAAGCGCTCGTATTACGCCATTTGAAATTATCAAACTCATCAAGTGCAACACCTCTCCAGTACATTTGGTCAGTATTCATTTTCCTGTTCAATTTTACCCTGAAAGCTATATCTGTATTACGTTTTATTGAATTTAAATCCCCCAGACCTACTTCATAAGAAAAACCGGTTAAATATTCACGATTCAATAGCTGCAAACCTTCAAAATAACCAAGCGTAGTTCTCGGAACCATAAGAAAAACAAGCCCGGCAAATAAAAAACAACCAAGCATTACTAAAGAACCATGCATGAAGATATTGCGCGGTGGCAGTGTAGTATTTACTTCGCTAAGATAAGTAGCTTTAGAATAAGCGCCAAGCTGAATCATGCTTACTGTTATAAATACCAATGTCATAACAAATGGATACACCATTGCAGCTTCAAAATTCCAACTGAAAGAACTGAGTAATGCAACAAAACAAACAAGAATAATATGGTATGCATCTTTTACCTGCTGCAAATTACATAATTTATAAAAAAGGACAAAAATAATAATTTGTTGAATATTTCTCATGAATATATAAGAAGAATGCATTGAAGAAATTACGAAATACACAAGAAAGAGTACCGTCAAACTGCTCCAGACTTTGCTTGCATAATCTAAATAACGAATGTTGAATGGATGAATATACCAGCTCAAGCCAATCATTACGAGTAAAACCAGACCATAATTAAGCAAAAGCTGTGACCAAATGAAGCTCCATGCTACTCCGAACACCATTGCATAAAGTGACAATTTTAAAGTAAGATTTTTCATCGGTATATTCTCACCATCTAATTCATGAAATGAGAAAGGTAGAGCAAATGCGAGTAATGCGTTTTTAATGTTATTTCCGGCATAGGTAGACCTTCTGATTGCCGATAATCATTCAACAAGGCAAGATAAGTAAGGCATTTTCTCAAATGCACACTATTGCTGCCAAAATCACTATCAAAATATCCGCTCACAAGTCGCCACATAATAGCCGAATTAGTATATTTGAGTGCAAGACTGCATGCTACTGAAATTGCTTCTTCTCTCTTATCAGGAGGTATCCGTTTCCAGTCTAAAAATATTATGACCTTCGGTGATTCTTCATTCGCATATTCCTTCACCCATAATTCATCTTTTTTCGCTGATAACTTCCAGTGTATATTGCGTAATGGCTCATTTCCGCCATATTGATACAAACTAAGAATCTCGTTTCCTTCTCCCCGTTTTGACACCGAAAGCTCATAATTATTTGCAAAATATAACCTGGCATTAGAATCAACATCCATAATCTCAGGATATACAATTATCTTTTTCTGCATTGATATTTTTCTTTTGCTTTTAAAAACATCAAAAGGAAATGATGAAAGAACAGATGCACCAACCAGCTTATATTCACCTCTGTGCGGAAATTCTGCCTCCATGAAAAGCGTTTTGTTTTCACTTTTTCCTAACTTTAATAAAAACACTTCGCCGCTCTTGACAGAGGGTGAAAATTGCAATGAAATATGCAAATGGTATGAACTGCGGTAAGCATTATTTTTAGTAATTTTCAATGGAATAAAAGATTTTTTACCAGCAAATATATCAGGCAGTTCTAATAGCTCTATTTCTATTTTCCTGTTATTTAAATAGCTTGCACCTTTTCCCAGGATTATATAAGCACAAAGCAACGAAAAAACCAGCCATTGTACATTATTGCCAGTATTGCTGGCTGCAAAAGCAATACCTCCAGTAATTAATAAAATAACTGTTTCTTTTCGAAATAGAAATGATAACATATATAATTATTCCATATCATTAAATATTAGTTCTTTTTCAGCAATAATCCATAGCATCCCTTTAAAATATTGACGGGATAATGGTCTAAGACCTTTAGGAATAATTACTTGCTCGTCCTTTGATGCTTTAAATACTTCAATACAAAAAGGAATATTCCTCTTCGCCTGCCAAAATAGTATAACTGTGTTGTTATTTTCACTGGAGGTAATTTTGTACTTACTATAGAGAGGCGAACCGGCATCGTAAAGCAATGATTTCGCCATAAAGGTATTTTTCGTGAAATCATACTCTGCGGTGCTTTTTACTTCGTAATAATGAATTAAATCACCACTGGTATAATCGACAACACCTAGTAATAAAATAGCTCCCTTTGCTTTCATAAGCAGTGTATTGTAATTAATCCATACACCTCTAGTATTCAATGCTTCCTGATTAAATTTTAATAGTATAAAAGGTGATGGAAATCCTATATGAGCAAGTTCAAAAGTACTGTTGTTTCCCTTGATAATAATATTTTCTGTATAAACCGAAAGCAAAAAATCTCGCGGGAATTGCTCAGCATTATTAAGAAAAACCTGGATATAAAAAGAGACCGTTCTGTTATTTAAAGAAGCCGGCATGGGATAACGTATATCATCTATAGGTGAAGCAGTAGTCAACCTGATCGTATCAAAAGATGGTTGCCCTAATTTCATCATCGTCCATTTAAATGCATTAAAAGGGCTGTCATAAGAATTAGAAGCAATTGAGCTACTAATGTATGATGGATTCTCATAAGCATTTTTTATCAGGGACCAGGGAGTAAATAATTCTCCTTCTCCCCGGGTAGCATTTCCAAGATACAAGCTATAGAGAAACAATGAATAGATACTGAAAAATATGGATAAAATGATTGCAAATTTCCGCTTCCAGTTCATAAAAGAACATAATCCTATTACAAAAAAAGGCATGCATACGAGAAAGAATCGTTGACCATAACTGCTCCCGCCCCACCATATCCGATACTGGCTGATTATTAACGTAAAAAGAGCCAATGAGAAAAGCATTAAATAGGTAATGAATCTTTTTTGACGGTACACGAAAATGCCTACTATACTAAGAATTGCCAATGGACTCCAGATAAATAATCCACGCGCAGGATGCAAAAAATAAAACAGTATCCTGGAAAAAAAAGCATAGATTGATTCAACAAATCCACTTGACCAGACTAATAAATCTTTCGCATACCCAAATGAAAAAATACTTCCAAAAATCTGTTGATTATAATAAGCAATAAACAATCCAATTGGCGTAACGCCACAAACAAGAAATACACCTGCTTTTAACAAGGCAACATATCGGGAATCAGAACATTTTGATTGATACACAGCATGAAATATAAAAACTATAAAAACAACAGCATTCACCACGCGAATTGAAAAAAGCAATGAAAATAGTATCCCCAATACAAGATAATACGATGAGGAACTATATTTCTGTTTCAACCACCATGCTACAAACAAAGAGGAAATCATAATCTCCATATTATGCAGGAATAGATAATCCAACGTAGCATAGCTCATCCATGATGTAGATAAAAACAGGGCAAAAAGGATCAGCATTATTTCATAATCTTTCATGGGAAAAAGGCTTTTGGCTATTTTATGTAGAACAATAAAAGAACACCAAAGAAAAAACATGTTGGCTATCCACAGCATAAATATCTTGGAATACCGTATTCTTGAAAATGTGGAAAACAACATATTATTTTGCTTAAAATAATTTAAAGGATCGAGTAAATGAGCGCATTTTAAAAAGGGGTAATACACTAATGCAAATCCGGGGTAATAAGGATTTGCCAGTTTCAGTTCATCAGAATAGGGTAATGCTATAGACCTTCTCACCAGGTAAACATCCAGGTACATCTCTTCTTCAAGCGAAAGGCGATGTTGTGAAATGGCTTCAGACATTGCGTAATAAATGATAGCATCGCTTTTAATAGTAAAAGGTGCAAAACATAAATATAATGCTATGGTAAAAAAAAGGTAAATAAAAGCTGTTGATTTATTCATAAAATGAATCAAGAACCACTAAAAGATTGCACCTGTCATCTCCTTTCAGCCTACAGCCACTGCTCACTGTTCACTATTTTATTGATTTACCGGAAGCAGGCATTGCCCGGTTGAATGCCCAGCTTTTTATTTGCTTGATTTGAGTTTCCATGGTTTGTGAAAGGGGAACTAGTTTAGCAGTATTTCTTATAACATCATCAAAAACAAATTGCCGGTGTTCATAATAAGCATCAATGCGGGCAGCAATCACTGCCTGTTCAATCTCCGAACCATTCCAGCCTTTGGTAGCGGCTGATAAAAATACTAAATCAAAATTATTAGGATCAACACCATTCTTTTTAATATGAATTGAGAATATTTGTTTTCTTTCTTCATCATTTGGCAAATCTATGAAAAATATCTGATCGAATCTTCCTTTTCGAATAATTTCGGCAGGCAATAGTTGAATCCTGTTAGCAGTTGCTCCAACAAACACCATTTTATCTTTTTCCTGCATCCAGGTAAGAAAATGTGCAAAAATATGAGCAGAAGTAACGCTTTCTCCCTCACGATAGCCGGCGACTCCCATTTCTATTTCATCTATCCAAAGTACTGCTGGAGACATAGCTTCAAGTTGCTTTAATGCACTATGAAATATTGACTCAGGTGAACCATACACACCCGAGAAAACTAAATTCATATCAAGTCTGAAAAGAGGTACTTTCCATAATGAAGAAATTACTTTAACCCCGAGGCTTTTCCCGCAACCACTTACTCCCATCAATAAAATGCCCCTGGGAACAGGCATATTTTCTTCCAAAGCTTGGCGAGTAAATAAATTGGCACGTTTTATCAACCATTCTTTTAAATTATCAAGCCCTCCTATCTCCTCAAGCGTAAAACGCGGCGGTATATATTCTAAAATTCCTTCCTTTCTCACTATCTGTTCTTTCTCTTGAAATATTGATTGCATTCCTTCCTGCAAAGTCACCTGTCTTGAAAATATTTTATTAATAGTATGCCCAACTTCATTCATAGTAAGACCTTTCATCGCCATGCTTAATTCTTTCAAATAATCATCCGTAAAATGCTCATCGGGCAGAATCATTTTCATCACTGGCTTCATGTAATCATAAATCTCATTCTCATCAGGTAAATCAAATTCAATTAAATACACTTCCTTTTTCAACTGATCAGGCAGGTAATATTTCGGTGTCAATACAATGATAAATTTTTTCTTATTTTTCAAAGCATAATAGGTATCTCTGAGTTTTCTGACAAGCACAGGATCATTCACCAGGTAATCTGTTAAATCTTTAAATAGATAAATACCTTTCTTGTCGCTTCGCATAACTTCATCCAATGCTTCCATTGGATCTCTTATGGCAATGGATTCAAACGTGTTACCCTGAAATCCACTGGCAGATGTCCATACTTCAAATGTGCCATTTTCAAAAAGCTTTCCCGAAAAAGCTTTTAAGGCTTTTTCAACTCTGTCTTCTTCCCATGAAAGGAGATAAAGTATAGGATAACCCCCATGAAAAGCTTCCGTGAGTTTCTCCAGGCTTTTCTTCAATCCCATAAGATTCTTATCCTCCTATTTACCATTAATCCATTTCTTCATCCAATTAAAATAATCTTCTCCAATCTCTTTTATTTCTATCATTACAAGTTCAGGCACTTCGTAGGAATGCAACTGCTTAATCCTTTTAAATACTTTGCTCTGTTTTGCAGATATTGTTTTCATAAACAAGATATATTCTTTATCTTCACATATTTCATCCTTCCAAGAATATACAGAATCTACCTGCCCAATTATATTTACGCAGGCAACCAGATGCTCTTCTACTAATACATGTGCAATCTTCTTTCCTGCTTCATAATTAGGAACTGTTGTTATTATTAATACCGGTTTTCCCGTTTTCTTCATAAATGCTGTTCCCTGATTTTCTAAAGAAGTTTTTTTGCAAAATCCTGTTCAATTGCGCCCAATACTATTATTACAGAAGAATCCTTTCTAGCAATCAAGCAATGCAAGTCGCCATCTTCCATCCAGGTACCTTCATGCACAATATTCTTTTTGCCACCAAACCAGGTAATAAAATTTGTATAAAACTCCAGGGCATCTCCCTTCGTATCCCAGACTGATTTATACACTATAGCAAAATTATTCAATTGTTTTAAAAGGACATACTTATCTCCAGCCCATCCTTCAGATGCTATTTTGCTATTCTCAACATTCAATCGTTCTTTTAATATCAATAACAAATTATATTCCCCAATATCATCACTATGCACCTGTTTCCAATTTTGCAATTTCTCTTCATCAAAGTGCAGTGTAACATCAACTGGTTCATCTTTCCGGTATTTTTCTATGTGAAGAATTTGTTCTGTTGAAGAAGGCGGATTTTCATACAACTCCGAAATATCTTTAACTGTTTTTTCCTTAAGAAACTTGTTAAGAAATCCCAGGCCTTTGAGGTAAGGAAATAAAACCTGTCCTTGTATAAATTTAGGCGCTGTCGCAGCAACATCCATACCCGGAATCGCTCCAAAATCTTGAAATTCAGCAAGTTTATCAAGATCTATCATCCCTTTAACGCTGTCCAGACTCATTCCAAATGATTCAAGAACATTAAGAAGCATGAAATAAGTTCCCTCACCTTCTACTACCGCTGCCCTGGCTAATTTTTTATCTGATGTCAAGCCCACAGCAAGATATTTCTGCATTGGATGATATTGATCAGAGAGAGCATGAATTAATTCATGAAATAAAACAGGCTGCTGCAGTTCGGCCGGTATCCAATCTGCTATATAGAGGCTCTTCCTTGTATCATCATACATTCCACCTGCTTGTTCCTTATATAAATCATTCAATAATTTTTCATAATCAAAATCTTTATCTACAAGCTTGAATAACTTTAAAACAGCTTCTTCGTAAAGCAATTGTTCGCCGCTATATTGTTTTTTTATCGCTTCCTTGATATGTTGCAGCATTTCATCACGTGAGAGAACTTCATATTTGACTTTAGTTTTAAAGGGCAATTGTCGAGATTGTTCGACACTCTTCACTATAGCATCGACTTGATCCTGAGTAATAGAATTGCTCTCCTGCGCATAAATAATAGTGCTAATCAAAAACATAATTATTACTACCAGCGCTTTTTTCATATTATTTTACTCCTCTGTTTACTCATGCTTTTCAAAAAAACACTATTTCTGCCTGGATCAGTAAGCAATGCTGTTTATTCTCTTTTTATGGTTTCCAAATTACCTTCCCGAGGCAATCATAGCACCCAGCAATGCACCAAATATTATGGCAATTACCGGATTACACATGAGTGCTCATGTGGAACCTATCTTTTGTGAAAGCATGCTGTAAAGAAATCCTAA
>MFGW01000074.1:20509-20692 GCA_001780385.1 Candidatus Fischerbacteria bacterium RBG_13_37_8
ACCTATTATTATTCTCATTTATTAACTCCTGTTCATTATCCTATGATAATGGATTCACTTACAATAATATGCAAAAATCTGTAAAATTCAATAGCTCGCTCCATTCTCCTTCACAAGACCAGGAATTATCACCTTAAGCTCATAAATTTTATTAATTATATAATCAGGTCTAAAATTATCATC
>MFGW01000074.1:20789-22049 GCA_001780385.1 Candidatus Fischerbacteria bacterium RBG_13_37_8
GTCCTGAAACCTAATTTTGCTGCAGCCCTTATATTGCGTCTCATATCATCTATGAATACACATTGTGAAGCACTTGCTTGCATTATATCAAGCATAATTTCATATGCTTCAAGATACGGTTTGGGTATATACTCAAGCCGCCTTATGTCTATTATATCTTCAAAACATTCATGTATGCCAAGAATTTTCAACACCCTTACCACATATTCAAAATTGCCATTCGAACAGACAATCTTCGGAAAATTTAATTCATTCAACATCGCTTTCAGATTACCATCTGGCATTAGATAACTCTCAAGATCTACATCATGAACATATTCAAGATAATCATCAGGATCTATTTCATAAAATAACTGTAAACCTTTAAGTGTTGTGCCATACCTACGAAAATAATTTATTCTTTTTGATTCAATTTCTTTTTCATCTATATGCAGTTTATCTCTCATATACAGGTTAATATTGCGGTCTATTAATTTGAAAAAACCAATATCTGCTGAATACAATGTATTATCAAGGTCAAAAATAAAATGAATAGTCTTTTTTGCTTGTTCTTCAATCATAAATAATAGTAATACAATATAACCATGATAATTTCAAGCACAAATATTGCATCAGCATGATGTGACTTGCTTGAGAGTCGCCTGCATGATAATATTGTGATTCTAATAATGAAATCTATTGTATTCAGCATTGTAATTATAGTTTTATTTACTTCCATTGTCACAGCAGCAATGTACCCTCCTCATCTAAAATGGAACGTGATGAAATCTCAGCATTTTTCACTCATTTTTCACCAGGGAGAAGATTATGCAGCAAAAGAACTGCTTTTCTATGCAGAAGAAGCATATCAAAATATAAGTGACTTCTGGCAGCACGAGATGCCCGGTGGTACTATTTATCTGCTGCTTGTTGATAATGTTGATTATTCAAACGCCATGGCAGCTTATTTCCCCTATAATGCAATCACGATCTATTTACAAGCTCCTTCAGGAGAAGGATTCATCGGCAATAATGAAAATTGGCTTAAAACAGTAATCTATCATGAACTGATGCATATCGTACATTTAAATCATGGAACAGGCATTTATCCACCACTTCGTAAATTGTTCGGTCGTCACCCTGTTTTATTTCCCAATGTTTTCCAGCCAGGCTGGTCTATAGAAGGTCTTGCTACATATGCAGAAACTAAATGGACTACCAAAGGACGCGGCAGGGCAACAGATGTGGAAATGCTTTTTCGAACCGCCGCCCTGCAAAAAC
>MFGW01000074.1:22098-24247 GCA_001780385.1 Candidatus Fischerbacteria bacterium RBG_13_37_8
AAAATATTCTACATTTAAAAATGGTGATGCTTCGCCTGAAATTCTTATCGATAGGGGGGAATATATTTTTCAACCGTTATTTATCCCAGAAGAGGCTTCGATCTTTTACTCAATCAATGATCCTCATACATTTCCTAAATTATGTAAATTTAATCTAAATAAGAAAAAAGAAACCTGTTTCCTAAATAAATATCAAGGAAATTATCTTTCACGTTACCAGGATGAAATTATATTTTCCCGACTGGATGCGTACAAGTCTTTTTCTATATATTCTGATCTTTACAAATATTCAATGACCACAAATAAAGTAACACGGCTTACGTACGGCCTCAGGGCAAAAGATCCTGATTTTGCAAACGAAGATATTATATTTGTACTCAATGAATCCTATAATTCAAGTATTCATTCTCTGCCGCGCAATAAAATTCCCTGCAAGGAAAAACATTGTCATTCCCGTATAATAATCCAGGGCGAACAAGGAACTCAATACTCAGGACCAAAATGGAATGAAAAGAAAAAGCTCATTGCCGCTGCGAAATGGAAAATAAACGGCATCATGTCTATTATTATTTTCACCAAAGAAGGTGACATTATCGATGAAATTGGTGGAGACACATCTCGTTTTCTTTCCCCGATATGGTCTTCTGATGGAGAATATGTCTTGTTCAGCTCTGATATGGATGGCATATTTAATATTTATTCTTACTCGTTACAGAATAAAAAGATTTGCAAGCTTACTTCAGAAATCAGCGGGGCATTCTATCCAGCTTTGTTAGAAACTGAATTAGCATATGTACGCTATGCTGCACACGGATACCAGATCGCTTCTATTCCTCTGACAAAAAATATAGCTACCTGCAATACTCCCATAGAAATGAATACTCCTGGCAAGATAACGAATGTAAACACACAAAAAAATACCTACCCTGTTTCAAATTATTCAGCCTTTTCCTTTCTCATCCCAAGATACTGGACACCAATAGTATTTACCAAAGAAAAAGATATTCAATTAGGAATTTTTACCTCCAGCAAGGACCTCCTATATCACTCATATACCCTCTCACTTTCTTACGGTTACCACAGCAACAAATTCATGTATGAATTTCATTATAATTATGACAGGTTTTATCCTACTCTCGGTATAAGCATTAAAAAAGACCTGAATTGGTATGCTGACAATGATTATTATAGTACTAAAGAAGTTGATTTATTTGCATACTTTCCTTTCAGACATCTGACCTACCAAACATATGCCAGCATGGGAATTTCCAGGGAAAATCACTATAACCATTTGCCTTATTCTGAAAAAAACTTCTCTTTTACATGGTTCAGCATTGTTACAGGATTTAACAATGCAAAAAAATACCCTTATTCAATCAGTCCAACTGACGGTAGAACTATCCAGGTACAATTTGAAAATGCCTTGAACAAAAATGAAATAAACGGATCATTGTACAAAGTGCAAATCAACTGGAATGAATACATACCTTTTATTTTCGGACATCATGTCATAGCAATAAAAACTGCTTATGGAAAAAGCTGGGGCAATTCAGATTTCCGCTTAGTTTATTTTATGGGAGGTTTCGATTCTGATGCAGATCTTCTACCTTTGCGTGGGTATAAAAAAAATGTGTTTGCCGCTTCTGAAGCCGCAATGTCAAATCTTGAGTATCATGCACCGCTGTTTAATTTTGAACGAGGCAAAGGCAATATCCCGGTTTTTTTGCAAAAGCTTCATATATCATTTTTTATGGACTTTGCAAAGGCACGCTCTTTTCAAAATATTTGGTTTACTAAGAAAAGTTATGGAATAGAAGCATCATTGGATATGACACTTGCATATGAACTTAATGCATCAATTTCTGCAGGTTATGCAAAGGGCATAGATGCAGGCGGCATTAATCAATTCTACCTGTATTTCAGTTCTGATTTTTAGTAATCATCATCTCCGGAGAAAGGCCTAACAATCCCTCTCACTGTTATTGTGAGTTTGCCGGAGGCAAACGTAACAATCCCTATCAGGATTCTTTGCGAGCATTCCGAAGGAATGCGTGGCAATCCCTAACGGACTATACGAATCATAAGCGTTGCGGATTATTACGCTTTGCTCCGCAAAGCTCATAATGACAAGCGTCAGGGATTAATACGT
>MFGW01000074.1:24263-24336 GCA_001780385.1 Candidatus Fischerbacteria bacterium RBG_13_37_8
TCATAATGACAATTCCATTCGTGATTCCCACACATTCCTTCGGAATGCTCGCAAGACTCACCTCCTCATAGAA
>MFGW01000074.1:24393-25932 GCA_001780385.1 Candidatus Fischerbacteria bacterium RBG_13_37_8
ATATCATCAGCGGTAATAACGTTGTGCCCCTTACTGCAAGCTTCAGCATATCTATCTTCATCATTAAGAAAACCATGGAGACCTATGTGAGTAATTGTTTTAACGTGTGATAATTTTTGTGCAAGAAAAAGAGGACTGCCATGTCCAAGTTCAGCCTGACCAACATTTTCCCACGTATCAATATGCGTATCAAAATGAATAATATGTAGCTGATCATGCTTCGAATATGCCTGAAGGATTGGGTAAGTCACAGAGTGATCACCCCCTACAAATACAGGGAATACTTGTCTTGAGAGCAGTTGAGTCGCTGCTTCTGTAATATTTGCAAAACTTTTCAAAGGATCGGCTGGGACAATGGATACATCACCCACATCACACATTGTTACATTTTTCAGCATGAATCTTTTTTTATTAATATCCCATAGACCGGGAAATGTTAGTTCATGATTAGTAGAATTCAGCAAAGCAGACCTATGGTAAGTATATTGCAATGATGCATCCCGCACAGCACGTGGACCAAATCTAGTTCCAGAACGATTGGTAGTTCCCATATCATAAGGTACGCCTGCAAACGCTATATCAACAGAATCTAATTTTTCAACATCATTCACTAAAGAAATACCAAGAAAACTCGCTATTCCTGCAAATGGCATTCTAATAAATTCATTCATGAATAATCCACCCTTATTACATAAAAAATTATAAAGGTATCATAATATCAATTTTAATTACTATTTACAAGAATAATATTTCAATTGCATTTAATTAATTATTAGAAATATGCTTCATTATCTTAATATTTTTGCAAATCAAGGCCTTGTCTTAGATCAGGAACAAGAGTTTCAATAAGAAACTGTGCGAAGTATTTATTGCCTGACACACCAAGGTGACTGGGATTGAAATAAAAACCACACTCACGAGAATGGTCGGCATACAGAAGATAAGTATCTCGATAATCCATATGAGCCTGTCGCATAACATATTTAAGATTACCTGGCAGTGGAGAAGAGGCTCCTTGCTCCATTATCATAATATCATAATGAGGGTAGACGATAAATCGAACCCCTCTTTGTTCAATTTTTTTTCTAAGCAGTGATAGGCGTTTCATAAGACGTTCCTTGAAATTACGATCTTCAGATTGCTTCAGCCATAAAGCATGGCTCTTAGCGTACCTCCGCACAGTAGATTGGGTCATTATTTCTTCAAATGAAAAACAACCTATTTTCAAAGGCGAAATTTGCTCAAGATCATAAGAAGACCCCCTAATTTTAATAGACTTTAGATAAAAGATAAATTTAATATGATCCTTTATAAAGAGTTTTAAAGAGCCATAAAATCCTTCATAGTCTTCAATATTGGAGAATCGATTCTCAGCAGTCGTCAACAAAAAAAGTAATCCTGGCATAGCCGGATAGGTATCATTGAAATTAAAAATATATACAATTACATCCGGTCGTTCTTCTTTGAGTATTTGATCAACAACTTTTTCAATTTCAGGAATTCCATAACCTGGTACCCCATAATTATACGCATCAAAAA
>MFGW01000074.1:25943-35526 GCA_001780385.1 Candidatus Fischerbacteria bacterium RBG_13_37_8
GTTTGAAACAATTCTACAAATGTCACAGAATCGGAGACACCACTGCCAAAAGTTACAGAATCTCCAATAAATGCAATGCGCTGCGGTCGTTTTCCTCTTTGAGCCAGTTCACGACGCCCATTACGAATCGTAATCCAATTTGATTGATATTTATCAATAAGCTTAAATTTAGGAAATTGATCCGGAACAACCTTAATATACGAAAACGAAGTCGCGATAACATGATACCTAGTATAACACTCAAATAGGATTCCAGTCGCAAACAGAATTGCAATAATGTATAAAATTAGGCCTAATCTTCGCCAAACCGTAATAATATTCTTCTCTATTAATAATTGACAAGTTTTATGCAATCCATTATTCATATTCAATTATTTTAGAAGATCGGAAGTAAAAACTCAATGGATTACTCTAAATTAATCTTATTATCAGCTTAAACTAATATTGAAAAACAACGCTATTTTCTTTATAATAATTTCTCAATGAATGGTAGTGTTAAGTGAGTGAAAAGAATTCTTCAAAGAAACGAATCGCCGTGGTAACTCATTTTCTGGATAAACAACACGGGACCGAGCGTTGTGTTTCTGAGCAGGTTGAACGGTTATCCAGTTTTTATGAAATTCATATTTATGCTCAAAACGTGGAAGATGTTGTAGTTCAAAGAGCAGGCAAACATCAAGCACAAAATATCACGTATCCATCGACAAATCAAAAACCTCTAATTTGGCATAAAATCCCAACGCTTCATATGCCTTATTTCATAGAATACCTATGGTGGTTTATTGGTAATCATTTATGGCGGTGGTGGGATCGAATATTCAAGGGTTTACACTATGATCTCATTTATTCTCCAGGAGTCAATTGTCTGGATGCAGATGTGATCATAGTATTCCACGTATTTTCTGAGTTTTACAAATGCATAAGGAAGGAATTACAGTTTTTTAAAAATCCTGTCAGGATGTGGCCTGTTTTTTTGCATCGTATTTTATGTTACCGGCTTTTCATATTCCTTGAGAAGATAGTTTATTCAAATCAACACTTGTTTTTAGGAGCAATTTCGCATAAAGTTGCAAAACTAATTAAGGATTATCATGGAAAAACTGCTTCAGTTATTTTTCTAAGTGTAAATCCAAAAATCTTAAACAGCAATGCTCGATTACAATATCGGAATAAAGTTCGGACATCATTACAAATAGAAAACGATACATTTGTACTTCTGTTGATCGGTAATGACTGGAAAGTAAAAGGATTACCATATTTACTTCAGGCAATGGCGATACTGAAAGATATTCCATTATTGCTGCTCATCAGAGGTAAAGACCGCGTTTTTCTTTATGAAAATTTAATTATCAATTTGGGATTATTCAATAAAGTTCGTTTCATAGAAGCCCAGCCAGATATTCTTCATGTTCTGGCTCCTGCAGATGCATATGTCAGTCCATCCCTTTATGATTCATATGCACTTCCTCCAGCCGAAGCAATGGCTTGCGGACTTCCTGTCATTGTTTCCTCGCGAGCAGGAGTTTCTGAATTAATCACAGATGGAGTCGATGGTTTGATTCTTAAGAATCCAACTGATATTAATGAACTAACAGAAAAAATCCGCATGCTCTATGAAAATGTAGACTTGCAAATTCGTTTGGGTGAAAATGCCGAGAAAACTATGAGTCAATATACATGGGACAGAAATGCAACAGAATTACAGGAACTTCTAATAAAATGTTATACTCAAAAACTAAATTAAGCAAAAAACCATGTTTTATAATTTATTTTTCCATTCTCCTGTTTTATTAAAGACTACGGAAAAATAGAATCACCCAATGTTAATAAATGTTTCTTCTTTCCTCCTATCTCATTTAATTTTATACCTTAGCTTTCATTCTCTTGATAAATAAGATAAAATACAAAATTGTGCAACTGTTTTTATTGAAATATGCTTATATTTCTATTATAATAACTTCAATAAAAACCAATTTCATTTAGATTAGATGATTGCATATTCTTCATTTTACTCATTCAACTTATAAAATAACAATAATGAACCATAAAGCAATAAATTATATAAACGATTTTATATGCTGGATTAAAAAAAATCAGCTTATAAAGCCTAAGGAAGAAGTCGTGAAAGTCAACATAGGCTGTGGATTAACCGTAGCGTACGGGTGGATAAATATTGATGCTAGTCTTAATGCATTTTTCTCAAAATGGCCTAATTTCATTCTGAAGAAACTCTATAAAATCTCAGGATCTAAAAAAATCTATTCTCTTGAAGATTATTGCTCCATTCTGAAAAACTACGTTTTCATTCATCATAAATTGGAATATGGCATACCTTTTCCAGACGAATCCATAGATTATTTATATTCTTCTCACTTGCTCGAACATTTGTTCAATAAAAATGCTAAAATGCTTCTTCATGAAGCATATCGTGTGCTTAAAAAACAGGGTTATTTTCGCCTATGCGTTCCAGACCTAGAGTATATAATATCCTTATACAAAAAAGGACAGAAAGAAGAATCCTTGCAGTATTTTTTCCCCGATTCAAAATCTGGATGTTTATCCTCTCATAAATATTTATACGATTATGAATTACTGCACATTTTGCTTAAAGAATCAGGATTTATAAAAATACAGCGTTGCTCATATAAAATTGGGGATACTCCTGATATAGAAATCCTCGACAACAAGCCAGAAGAAACTTTATATATCGAAGCAAAAAAATAATTCCATCCATGCCAGTGTAAATTCAATTCTTACAGGTTCATAAAACACTACCCTTTTTCTCTTGAACTGATACTTTGTATAATGTAAATATTTCTCCTTATTTTCATCAAAGCTATGCTTTAAAATTAATATCTAATTTTATTGCTCATTTTACTCTTATCATATTTAAGCTCCATTGGCGCACTTTTGGAATTCTTGGTATTTTTGATTGTAAAATAGCTGTTATATTGTTAAAATAGCAAAACAAGCTGCCCTTTATTGATCAAACAGAATAGCATCACAACATGGATAAGAATAGTTTTATTACAACGTAATCAGTTTCTGCAATATAGAAAATTACCATAAAGAAGCAAAGAATTTGGATTGTTGATGATTTACATAAAAACTTTTTTCTTGAAAATATTTGGTTGGAAAGCAACCATTATGTCTGGTGATCCATCGACCTTAGATCGTTGGAAATGGATAAGACGGCATCTTCAAAAAGGTTCTTTGCGAACATTAGATGCTGGCTGCGGCTCCGGTTCCTTCACAATGTACGCAGCAAAAATTGGTAATATAGCAATAGGTATCTCCCACGATGTGAAAAACAACACAAAAGCAAGGAATAGAGCAAAGATGTTTGGAATAACTAATATTCAGTTTCTATTAATTGATCTCAGAGATTTGCATCTAAGTACTGAGCAACTTGGAAAATTTGATCAAATCATATGCATGGAAGTTGCAGAGCATATTATTAATGACAAGAAATTAATTCACGATCTATCATTTTTATTAAAACCAGGAGGACAACTATTATTAACCGTTCCTAATCTTAACAACAAGCATATCAAAAATGGAGAATTGTCCAAAACTGAGGATGGAGGTCATGTTAGATGGGGATATACATTTGAAGAAATTCAAAATATTCTTAATTCCTATGCACTGGATATTATCACTGAGGAGCATTTAAGCGGTTTTATAACACAAAAATTAATCAGGTTATTGGAATTGTTAGGAGGAATAGAATCAATAAAAGCTCGATTTCTTGTTTTGCCTTTCCGTGTATTTCAAATATTTGATTTCCCTATCACCAAATTACTTAAATATCCTTCTTTATCTCTCGGAATTATAGCAATAAAACGCTCAGTCAATTTTTATGAAAATTAATTATTTTGACAATAGACAAAATAGCAGACAATATTGTAAGCCAATAAGATTTTATCAACTATGACAAATAGTACTTATTTTCGTGTTTTAAAAAATACATTTTGGAATCTTTGGGGAGGCTCCAGCTTAATTTTTTTGCAAATAGTAATTACACCATATATTGTACATAAATTGGGCACAGAAATATATGGAATTTGGAGCTTAGCTTGGATATTATTATCCTATTTTGGATTTCTAGAACTTGGATTAGGTACTGCATGCGTTAAATTTATCTCAGAATATTACAATAAACATGATTTCAGCAATTGCAGTAAAATATATTGGACATCGTTGATAATAACAGTGATTCAGGGAATAATAGGAAGCATTATAATAATTGGATTCGCCCCATTAATGGTCAAAAAATTCTTTAGTATTTCATCTCAGCTAATCCCCATGACCACTCTAGTAATTCAATTAAGCGCAATAGGAATTATTGCATCTTTTTTGCTTGGAACAGCGCAAGCTGTTTCAGCAGCCTTAGAAAGATTTGATTGGATTAATAAAATAACAATATCTAAAAATATTGTTCAGTTTCTTGGTATAGCAATAATATTGTATTTGGGTGGCAGCATAATACATATGCTACTTTTTAGTTTTTTATTACAGATTATGACCTTAGTAATTTATTATCTATTAGGATTAAAACTAATACCTGAACTTAACAACCAGAAGCTAGACAAGAAAGCTTTTCGAGTGCTCTTAAAATTTGGCGGATGGGTGACTCTAAGCAGTATATTAGCACCAACTTTAGATAACATAGAAAAACTGTTTATTGGAAGTTTCCTGTCAGTTGCTTTCCTAACTTATTATTATGTTCCATTTAGTTTGCTCTCGCGACTTTTCCTATTAAGTAATAGTTTATCAACGGCATTATTCCCTGCTTTTAGTGAAATGAGCTCTAGAGAGGATCATGCCACTTTGCAATCTATTGTATTACAAGCTACTCGTATTTTGAGTGCATCAGTAGGTTTTATATCAATTTTATTGATAATATTCGCTAAAGATTTCCTTACATTTTGGTTGGGACAAGAATTTGCTTTGCATGCGACAACACCAATGAAAATTCTCTGCGCTGCATTTTGGATTAACATTATTGCACACATTCCTTTTGCTTTCCTCCGTGCTCACAATAAACCACATATCCCAGCTCTTTGCCATTTAATTGAACTTTTTCTTTACCTGCCTATAGCTTATTGGTTAATTAAACTATTTAGCCTCAATGGAGCTGCACTCGCATGGACTTTCCGGGTATCCATTGATACAACTTTGTTAATAATTGCCACAACTTATTTTCTCAAATTCCCAATTAATAAAATTTTAAAGGCAATATTCAATATTGGTCTTTTAGTACCTTCTATTTTAATGATAATTATTTGGTGCGCTCAAAATTTATGGGGATTGTCAATCTGGTTTGTTATTATCAATGCCTTTATCTTCAGCATTTTAGAGATTTTAATTATATGGCATTTTATACTTAGAACTGAAGAAAAACAAATAATACAAACTCTCTTCTTTCAATTTAAAAGATAATGTTTGCTTCTTGTTTGGCAAATACATAATAATGTTTAGATAATTCGTTTTTAGCGATTAATGCTCTTAAATCCTTTTATAAATTCTTCAGCAATTCTATCCCACGCAATGTATTCATTAAAAAGTTTGCACGCTCCTTTTCTTAATTTCTGTTTTAAGACATCGTTATTCATGACTTCTCGAATAGCTTCATGCAGTTGTATCTCATTGCAATTTTCAATTAAGAATACATTCTCAAGATGTTTTAAGATTGCAGTCTCTGTAAATATACCTTTATATCCTAATATGGGCAATCCAGCATAAAATGCTGCCATTAAAGCACAACTTTTCATACCAATCCCAGATTTAGGAGCAACATTCAAGCAGATAAATAAATCGCTAATAGCAAGATATTTATAGACAATATCACTTTTTAAATGTCCTGTGACTAAGACCCTATCCTTGATACCTAATTCTTCTGCCCTCTTGCTTATTTGAGGTCCTTCTCCTATAAAAATAAATTTCAATGATTTTTCCTTTTTTATGACATTCAGAAGAATATTATGACCTCTATAATCTGCACTACTTCCAAAAGAACTGAGCATAAAATATTTCTTTTCACTTAACTCGTTTTTTAATGCACTTATTTCTTTTCGCAATAATGAGGACTTTGGATCTTTAACAATAATATTACTTCCAACAGGAATGACTCTTATATTTTTATTCCAGAATTGGAGCATTCTTGAATATCCCGTCATGCTAGTAAAACATACATCAGCAAATAAGCATAATGTATAGGCAATACACCTTTGAAGCACTGCAATTGGCAAATATTTTATTCCTGAAGAAACAAATATCGCAACTTCATGAAATTCTACTGCAAGCTTATATCCAAATAATTTAATCAGTAGTACGAGCGCGATTACCCAAACGGGAACTCCAAAATAATTGTACATATTGGGGACATACTGAATAAGCACTATGTCGGGCTTCATTTTTTTTATTTCTTTAAGAATTTGCCGTATGCCACTCCAACTCCAATGAGATACCAATGGCAATATACTAATTTCTCCTTTTTCAGTCGAATTTTTGCTGCTTTTTTCTAAATTTTCAGGCAGAGCATTGCTTATGACAAAATGCTCATTCCAATGATTATTATTTCCACATTCCTTCGATGTTATTATGCAAACATCATATTTAAAATGTATCAATGATTGTGAGAAAAAATAAACATACTCTGAAACTCCCCCCTCTCGGGGTGGGAAGTCTCTTGAAATGATAACTATTTTAGTCATAAAAACGAATATTTTGCTAATTAAAATTGAATATATTTATTTAGCTAATGGTTACAGTCATTTCTTTTTAGCTTTGCAACAATCTTGCAAAGCCTTTAAAATTCCATCAATATCTTGTTCATAATCCCATTCTTTTATTATCTCATAAGACTTTTCACCCATTTTTTCTCTCAATTCTTTTTGGGTAAATAATTTCTCAAGATACAAAGTTAATTCATTAGTATCCCCGCTAGTATATACAAAACCATTTTCTCCATGCTTGATTAAATCAGGATGACAACCCACATGATTAGAAACAATTATCGGCAAATGAAAACACATAGCTTCATTAACTACTAAACCCCATGGCTCAATTATAGATGGAAGTACCACTATATCTGAGGATAAATAATAATAAGGCAGTTGCGATTGATTGATAAAGCCAGTAAAAAAAACATTTTCAATGCCTTTGCTTTTGGCGTATTCTTCTAGTTGTTTCCTTAAATTCCCTTCTCCGAGGAAGACCAGTGCTTTATCTTCATATCTCACCTTCTCATATGCCATCAAGACATCGATTGGATTTTTGCGATTTATTAACTTAGCACAAAACAGCAAAACTACTTTTTTGTGTGGGATACCAAGTTGCTTCTTTGTCTCCATCTTTTTGCTAAATAGTTCATCATATTTCTTCGTAAATCTATCATTATCAACAGCAAAAGGAGTCCAAAACATTTTGCTTTTCGGCACTCCATAATAAGAATAAAATTTTGCATTTGAACTACCAACAACCAAAAATCCATATACAAATTTAAATAAAATTCTGAAGATGAGTTTTTTTATTAGCAGTTTCCAACTAGGTTTTAATAGTTCAAAATATAATGATGAATCTCCTCGAATAAAAAGAGGATTTCTTAAAAGAATTGATGTAATATATGCTAGCCAGGCAGTTACATAATTCCATCCATGTATAATAATTGCATCATATTTACCATTAAAAATTTCCCAGATAATTCCTACGTTAACTAAGCCTAATGGCTTTTTATGAGTAGAGGGAATTAGGGAATAATTCCTCAACCTTTTATATTTATAGTTATTAAGTAATGCTATATCCCATTTTACAACTTCATTGAATTCAACATCTATCATCTCCCGAGCGCCTTCCAATGAACAATAATACACAGTAAGATCAATATCAGGATGTAGTGTTATTTTTTCTAAAAGAGGAGAAAAATATTGTATAGGATGACTCAAAAGGAAAGCAAGTTTAAATATCTTCTTCTTCATAGATATACATTAGATAAGAAACATTTATCTTCTAAATAAAGATCAATCTTAATACCAATATCAAAATCCAACTATAAAGCTTAAGCCAAAGCCTTTTGGTTGTAACGAGAAATATTATCAAAAGAAAAAGTAATTTGCAATAATGGATTTCACTTTTTGATGAAATCCCAAATTCTTTTAACAAATAGCCTGCAATATTAATTCAAATAATATTAGCATGGTAAAATATCTTGCCAATGATATTCGAAAGTTTTTCATTATTGCTTTCACCTATCGCTGCTTGCCATAAAATATTGTCATATTATATAGGTTTTTAGAAACCAAATCTGGTATAATATAGTATTCAAAAATACAGAAAGTGTAATTTTGATCTGTTACATGTACGAATTTTAAATATTTTTAAGATGTATAGAGTTTTTGGAAATTATTAGAAATGATTTCTCTTTATAGAAAAGAAGAATTACGAAATTATTAAATATTAGGAATAAAATGGAATTAACATTTGAATTATTACTCTACTTTGCTTTTTTTGCAATGGCAGGATTATTCTCAATACTTGATTGGAGAAGAGGCTACTTAATTTTTATGATCTACATCTTTTTTGAAGATGCGATAAGAATGAGTATTTTTAATAATAATGTTTTTATACAAATTGCTAAAGATATAATGTTAATAGGTATTTATGCTGGATGTTATTTCGAAAACCAAAAAGATTTTAAGCCTTACAAATTCTTTAACAGCATATTGCTGGTTCTAGCCTATCAAGCAATAAATATCTTAAATTCAAAAATTCCTTCTTTACTCTCCGGAATTGCAGGATTAAAGCTTAATTTTTTTTACATCCCTCTTATATGGATCTCATCAATTTATTTCTCTCAGCCCAAATATTTAAAGAATTTTCTAAACATTTTTCTTGCAATTGTATCTTTCCTTTCCGTTATAGCTATCATTCAAATAATAACTGGACCAGAATTATGGTGGAATTTTTTTGGAAATTGGGAACCTTTAGTTTATTTTTCTTATCATGGCTGGGTATCTGAATCTGTATTCAGACCTTTTGCCTTATTTAATAATTCAGGCAGATATATGCATCTTTTATTCATTTCCTTTTTTTATATTCTCTTAATATGGACTTTGCAAAACGTCCTTTATAATGCTCGCCAAAGAGCATTTACAACATTTCTTACAATTATATTCTTTGCCGGCTTTATCTATTCAATGAGTAGAACAACTTTTCTTATTCTATCATTCATAACTGTTGCTTATGTAATGCACATGAAAGGTATAGGATCTAAAGAGATCATAAAACAGGTTACAACAAAGCGAATCGGATTACTTTTTATATTAGCAATAATTTTCTTAATTACCTCTAATCTTCTAAAAGTACAGGTATCAAATACAGTTGATTTTCTATACAAATCTATCCTCCCTGGCCATAAAGAATTCTCAGTTGATGTTAGATTTTTAGGAGCAGTAGATAATGTAAAGACTGCTATTTTAGAATCAGGATTTTTTGGTCATGGCACAGGTTCACAATCATTAGGACTTTTATATTTAGTTGAAAAACAAAAATTCGGATACACAGTGGAAAGCGGGTATGCTTC
>MFGW01000074.1:35703-36838 GCA_001780385.1 Candidatus Fischerbacteria bacterium RBG_13_37_8
ATTTATTTGAATGATTGCTTTTTTCTTTACCAGTATGTGATATTGTACTATAGAAAATGATTTTAATTTATCAAAAAAAATAAAATTAATAATCCCGAATTTCTTCCCATAAAGTCTATAACATTCAATTTTAGCTATTTTTAGACAAGCATAATCAATCAGCCTCATAATTTCTGTCAAGGTAAAAAATCTTAAATGTGTATTGTCCAAAATGCCGGCATCACTATATCTCCATTCATCATGGAAAATTAAATTCCAGAGAATTAGAAAATATTTAACATTAGGAATACTCATTAATATATATCCATCATTTTTTAACAATCTTGTTACTCTTTTTAAGGTATCCCATGGATTATAGAGATGTTCAAGTAAATCTGCTAAAATAATATAATCAAATTCTTTCTCATCAAAAGGAAGCTCCTCCGTTTCGATATCCGCACAAATTGCTGCATCAATCCGTTTGTCTAAAGCAACTTTTATTGCTTCAGAACTCTTATCAACACCAGCTACATAAGCTGCTCCTTTTGTTTTTAAATACTCCAGTGTCAATCCTGCTCCACATCCAATCTCAAGAAATCTTCCTTGTATCCTGGGGATTAATTTAATAAGATCCTCCCTTACAGCATTATAATAATGAGGTCTCTTTTTAAATAATAATTTTGATTCATCTTGCATAAAATTACCCATAACGTATATGCTTTAAAAGCGCATATACTATTCTGAAATAGCAAATAGTTATAATATTATTATACTATTTAATAAAAAGAATTCAAAATATTTTTCATAATAATAATAAAATAGGAAACGCTTATAAAGCATGTATTGTAGTAATAGCCACGCATTCGAGGTTTTTATTTTTGCAAACAGGATCTTTTAAGTGATCATATCATCTCATTGAAATTTTTGGAAAATCTATATAAAATTAATATTTCTTAACATTTACACTACTTATGTTAGCATCACATAAATAGACTAAGGAGATATTTTTTACATGCTTTTATCAATCATTATAATTTCTTATAATACAAAATACCTCCTTCGAAAATGCATTAAAACTATTTATGACAACATCAAGAATATTCAATATGAAATTATTGTTGTCGATAATGCTTCAACTGATGGAAGCGTCGAGATG
>MFGW01000074.1:36847-38046 GCA_001780385.1 Candidatus Fischerbacteria bacterium RBG_13_37_8
GTACTTTTCAAAGTGGTGGTGGTTGTTTCCCTTCAATAATCAGTTCTTTATTAATATTATTTAGAATAAATAAGATAACATCTGAAAAATTTAGAATAAAAATGTTTCCTCGCATCTATCGAGGAATGGGGAGCATAAGTAAAGTCGATATGGTACTAGGGTGTTGTTTGTTAATGAGAGCTGAGTCACTTAAAAAGATAGGATTGCTCTCAGAAGAATATTTTTTTTATCACGAAGAATCAGATTGGTGTTTTAAGGCAAAAAAAAACAACTACGAAATATGGTATGTTCCATCTGCGGAAGTATTTCATGTAGGAGGTGCCTCAACCTCTTTAGCACAAAAAAGTGAAATGATCAGTGATAGCAACGTTATTTTATATAGAAATACAGTTGGATTATTTAAGGGAATTATCATAAGTTTCATCATGGTACTGACAGAACTTTTATCCTTAATTAAGCCAAGAGATCACACCGAATATGAAGAAATTCAAATAATGCTTATTGTTCAGTTAAAGACCTTGAAAAAACTAATTTTTTCACTATTCAGTTCAAATAGAATAAATTATGATAGAAAAAAACATAATAACCATATCAAGTAATTAAAAATAATGAATATTCACAAAAATCAGCGACTCAAAGCAATTAAGATTAAGTCAGCAGTTTATACGCTGCATGTCTTAAACTTAAAATATTCAACAAGAAACCTAAACCTTGCTAAAGAAAAAAAATACAAATTATAGGAAGAAGACTAAATGCAAAATAGAATTTATCTTGACTATAATGCAACAACACCCGTAGATCCAAGGGTGTTGGAAGCAATGCTTCCGTATTACCATGCTATTTTTGGGAATCCATCGAGTATACATTGGTACGGGCAGTATGCAAAGAAAGCCTTGGATGAAGCAAGGGAAAAAGTCGCTTCCTTCCTCAAGGTGAAACCTGCAGAAATTATCTTTACAGGAAGTGGTTCAGAAGCGGATAACCTCGCACTGTTCGGCACGGTGGAGCTCTATAAAAATGATAAAAGAAGCATCATTCTTATTTCTACCATCGAACATCATGCAATTCTTCATGCTGCAGAGGAACTTAAAACCAAGGGGTACCAGGTACTAAAAGTTCCTGTTGATTCGAATGGGATTATCGATTTGAATAGAATGAAAGAGATGATGAATGATCAGGTATTGCTTGTTTCTATTATG
>MFGW01000074.1:38087-38218 GCA_001780385.1 Candidatus Fischerbacteria bacterium RBG_13_37_8
TTCAGATAAAGTTGGTAAACGAAAACCATTCCTTGTCTGGGGTCTACTCATTGGTGGAATCTGCGTTCTCCCTTTCGGGACATTCACGGGAGTTCCTCTCATCATCATGCTGGCTTTTGTCGGGGCCAGTT
>MFGW01000074.1:38282-38539 GCA_001780385.1 Candidatus Fischerbacteria bacterium RBG_13_37_8
TGCAGCTACTGCTATGGGAATCATTAATATGATAGGAAACATCGGGGCTTTTATTGGGCCGATTGTAACCGGAAAACTGATAGACCAGACTGGTTCTTTTGGGTATGGATTTATTTTCATTGCCGCCGTTATTATTTTGGCTGGAGTTCTTGTTATCCCTGTCCAAGAAACAGGGAGAAAGAGAAATAGGGAAGCAGTCATTTAGAATGAGGGGCATGCCTATCGTCACTACAATCGTGAAACTATAATTAACGTCA
>MFGW01000074.1:38616-38745 GCA_001780385.1 Candidatus Fischerbacteria bacterium RBG_13_37_8
TCGCAATGACTACTTTATTAAGTTGTTTACTATATATTCTAACTCATCTCCTGGACCTGTTTTGGGGGCTGTTCAATGGGGCCTTACGGTATTTCTGCCAATCTATAAATCAATCAGAAAAAAAGTGGT
>MFGW01000075.1:0-150 GCA_001780385.1 Candidatus Fischerbacteria bacterium RBG_13_37_8
AACATTCGTTATGTTCGGATTCAGTAGGCAGGGAGATGTAGTCTGACATGCTTTAGTTTTATCATAAGCAAGAAATGGTGTCGAAATCTGTCTTATTTCATATTTGAATTTATATTCTGCCGTGCCTCCATTGAAAGCAGGAACCGTTAT
>MFGW01000075.1:170-2843 GCA_001780385.1 Candidatus Fischerbacteria bacterium RBG_13_37_8
GCGTTATCCAGCCTTCCGGAAGAGACCCTGTGCCTTGCGTAATTGCAGATACAGTTATTCTTCTTCCATGATCATCCTGTATCTCTTTTGCTATATGATGTAGACCTTCCCCATTATTATAGCTAATATTTATGCCGTTGCCCCATGTATCTTCTATTCTTTTGGGATACCAGCCTTTATAATTATCATCGACAAAATGAATATAATCCAGTGGCGCAGAAGTAGGTTCTACATAATGTGTAAAAGTATATTTAGCGCCATCACCGAGCCATATTATCCATTTTTGATTTTCAGGAAGCGCTTCTTTTGTGCATAATACCGCTCTGATATAACTCGAATCTTTTGTCAAGTAACATTCATAAAGATTATTCGGGCAAACATTATTTTCTATTTTACAATCGCTGTCATCATTAACAGCATATGGCCCCCATAATTTATGTGCGGAGCCATCCGATGATTCAAAAAAATACCTCGGCGGAAATAGAGGATCATCAGCAGCTCTTGTAAAATAGATTCTCCCGAGATGAAATTTCCACCCGGCGCCTATCGAAGACGGGGAATTAAACACCGGCGCTATCGCACCCGGTGAAGTATCCTGCACACAGATATCTTCATCCAATGTCCATATCTTGCTGCCGTATACTCTCTGCAATTGATAGGAAAAACTACCATTGACAGGATAAAGTGGCGAAATTGGATGCACAAGCGTCAAATTCCCGTTCAAAATATTAATGTTCTCATCACCATAATTTTCGAAAATACTGTTCGAAGGAAAGCCTTTTTGTTTGTTTGCTTCACTGTTATCAACCTCTGCATACACAAATTCTTGCAAAAATAAATAGCAAACGAAGAGCAGCAAAATCAAGATCATTTGGAATTTCAATAATTCTCTAAAACTAAACACCTTTACTTTGTTATTACCAGAATCCCTAAAAACAGGCATTTTACTCTGCCTCCTGCTTTATATTCTTTCCTTGATTAATTATTTTATCTACCCTAAAAATAAATGTCAAGTTTTTTTCAATTGTTTTATGAAAATCAAATCAGGTGATCCCTGAAAGAGGTCAAATTTATTTGCTTAAATATATATTAAAATTCTATTAGCAAAAGAGATGGTACCAATTGATTTTTTTTGTGTTAGATCATGACTGCTCTTCAGTTCATTTTGATTTTGTCAACAAGCAAGCTAATTTATATAACTGAAATGCGCATTATTACTCACTTTTTGCTAAATCGCAGTTTTTGCCCAGGGATTCCTATCATCTTAAAAAAATTCTTTCTCTGCGCCGCTAAAAATGGCCTTATAGGGCAAATTAAAATTAGGTTCGGAAAGGCAACTTCCTGATTTTGATTTTCACTAATCTTATCTTATATTTAACCGTAGTCCCAAGCTTGTACCTAAACTGAGCGATTTTTAATAATCCACAAAAATAGTACCTCAATAAATCAAATTAAGCAACTTGTTGATTACGAAGTATCACAATATCCCGAGAAAAAACAAATGATTTGTTTAATCGAAGATGAAGTGGGTTCGATCAGAACAATTAACAAAAAAATTCATAATATAAAGATAGCTTTACCAGGAAGCATCGCTGGTATAGAACAAATTCAGATAATTGATTTTATGAAGTAATGATTGGAAATACATGGTTGCAATTATGCCATAATTGAAAGATATGCAATCTATCAGCAATTGCTCTCGTTATTTTGAGACAAATTCTGCCAGCTTTATGAACAACCTTGGCAGCAATATCGACTATAATTCTTCTGACAGTGGTTGCATAAGTTTTCAATCGGATAACCGGGGCGGTCACATCTTCTTTAAATGATTCAAATAGGAAAAAAGCTATCAGCATCAAATAATAATAGGCAGCATTGGATTCAAAGCGTTTGCATGGAAGATGCTCAGTGCCAAAATCTTTTAATGCTCTGAAGGTCAATTCATCTTCTCCTCTCTGATGATACAATGCAATAATCTAGCCCGAACAAGTCGGAAAAGTAATCTGGGAATAACGGGGACAGGCATTTACAAATTTACAAAACATATAAAAGCCTATCCCCATCCTTGTTTTTTCATAAATGTCGTATTCGATATTTATCAGGCGAAACTACACAAAATGAAGAGCTTAATTCTTCTTCATTATGCTTTTCAAAAAGCTTATTAATTTGCTTATGAAGCTCTACAATGAGTCCAGGTTGACCTCGCAATAAAATGACTCCACATGATATTTCTTGATTTAAGAAAACAAGTTCTCCAAAATCTTTGTCTCTCGTGATTAGGCTTTCGTGCTGTTATTTAGGAGAGTTATATCAGAAGCGCTGCTTAAATTAAGTTCTTGAGCAGTAATGACATCATGTGCCCATTTTCTAAGTTGATCAATAGTTAATTTCCAGACATCTTGATCAGCAAGAAATTTCATTTAACTGCTTCCACATGTATTTCTTCAGAAGTGATTATATCCATGGCATACTCAATACATGCTTTAATATCTTCAATTTCTATATCAGGATAATAATTTTTTTTAATATCGCTAAAAGAAATGCCATCCCGCACTAATTCAAGAATATTTTCTACCGGGATTCTTGTTCCAGCAATGCATGGCTTACCAAAATGAACGGAAGAATCTATAATTATTTTTTGTTTATAAGCCTTCATTAATAATTCTCTCCTTT
>MFGW01000075.1:3002-4437 GCA_001780385.1 Candidatus Fischerbacteria bacterium RBG_13_37_8
TCAAAATATCAGCAAAGATTGCATGCTGCAATCCAAAGAGAGAATTATCACAGTAGAATTAGTGACCGCTTTCAATTTTTGCTGAAATTTGGCGAAAGGCTCTCAGGATGTAATCTGGAACATCATTTGCGACAGGGCAAATGTTATGGTACGACCCCCAGGTTTCGGTTCAATTCCTTATCAAATGCTTTATATACCCTGCCCATGCCGCCTCTGCCAATTTCTTCAATAATACGATAGCGTGTTCCAAAATCCTGTCCATGTACAAATTCCATATTTGCTTTATGCGATTTTGAAGGAATTTTATGCGGAGATGGCTCATGTGATAAGTGCAAGGTTTCTATCCCTGACAGGTCTGCCCCACACTTGCTACACGTAGTGTTCTGCAATGGATTCCCGGTATTGCAAACCGGGCAATCAATTGTCTTTCCAGTTTCTCCCATACCTGTATTGTATCATATAATTGAATGGCAAGCAGCATTTATTTGGTAACATGAAAAGCAGAAGCAGGTAAATAAGTTCGTTTATTAAAATCAAAAAAGGATTTATCTCCAATAAAATGCGATAATGCTCCGCTTGTATTCTCATGGGTGCAATGAAGAAATTATTTCATTATTCGAAGTTTCCCAGCAAATTATCTGCCATTCAAATAAATTGAGATCGTGGCGTATGATGTATGAAGCGTTATCATCCCCCAATATTTTGAAATAGCGATGATCTTCGCCCTGCCATTGATCAATAATTTCTTTAATAATAACTTGTCTATTTCCCCATTTAAAAGAAAGTGGTTTCTCACAAGCTTTATACCCTTCATAACAAGTCACTTTAATTTCAAAAAATTGCTGTTTATTCATAGATCTATTTTAAGGATAATCTGGCAATAAATGCAAGTTAAATGTGAGTGTCAGGCACCGGCAGGAAAAAGGAAATGGCTGGGATGCAGGGATGAATTTCACAACTGGCTCTCTCATACAAATGAGATTCAATTATTTTTCCGATCAGCACATGAATTATCCATAATATAAAATACGGCTTCCCGATTTGGACAGAATTCGCAACTTTTTCCTCAGCATAACAGAAGCACAAAGATTCTTGGTATCTGTCCAGAATTTTCATATATAGATATTAAAGCTAAGATTTAAAAAGATAATTGTATTTTGATTTATTTTATTAATAACAAATGTAATGGAGGTAAATAATGTACAATAACGCAAGATTCAATGCACGTAATATAGTTATAATTCTAATAGCTTTGCTATGCCAGCAGGCAGTGTATGCTGTAAATGTGCAGAACAGCCTTGTCCCTTTTTCCGGGGATATTTCAAAGCGATATACTGCCTCAACGGTGCACTTCGATCAGAGCAAGTATATAGGAGTCTTCATATAAGAGACGCCTCCAGAGGGAGTATGTATTGGAAGTGGTGATTATCCTTGC
>MFGW01000075.1:4479-5223 GCA_001780385.1 Candidatus Fischerbacteria bacterium RBG_13_37_8
TGTAAGACATCACCAGTCATTTCTGGGGGCGGTTATGAACGTGTAGAAACTGACCTTGTTGTGCAGGGAAAGGGCTTTCCGTATCAATTTACACGATATTATCTTTCAGCGAATAAAAATATAGGTTCGCTGGGCTTGGCATGGTATTCAAATCTTGATATTGGCTTGGTAGTCGTTGGCGATTCAAAAGCATATTTTCAAGATAAGAAGACCTCTCCACCAGCGACACCATTAAGGCACAAGCTCAAAATAACACACCCGAAAATTTCAAATTTGGTGTGAATGATGCGGTCATGGATGCCGTAATAACCAGGATGAGCAAAAATGAGCGTGTTGCGAAAGCATTCCTCGATAACGAAAAATTCCGCAAAATGCTTATCCACTTCATTCAGTTATCCTTATTATGTTTTGCTTTACCACAATAATAACCAGCAATAAATCCTAAAACAGCCTCTATTAAACCAGTAAGAAAAGACACATTATTTGTGTTAACCAAAAACACAATAGCAAAAATAGCAAATATTATTCCACTAACAACATAAATCAAATTATTTCTTTTACTTATCTTTTCTATTTCAGATTTTTTTATTTCTTTTTCATGTAAATAGGTTTGACTTTGCGAAAACGCATTAACAATCTTATCTAATAATGGTGCATCTATACATAGCGCCTTAAATAATTGCGCATAATCTCCTAAGCACTTCATTTGATTTATTCCAGGACAAGAACTGACCAGAAACAACA
>MFGW01000076.1:0-3356 GCA_001780385.1 Candidatus Fischerbacteria bacterium RBG_13_37_8
TTTGGCGCAACGGCGTCTCTATTCAAACATTATCCTACCCCAATACTAGCTTTACCGACACCACGGGAAACAATGGCCAAACCTATACTTATATCATACGCTACAACAACGGCTGCGGTCTCTACACCGATACAACAGGCGCTGCTGCAATGGATGACGTAGATTTAGTTCCATGCAATCCTGTCGGCAATATTCTCACTGTTTCAAAATCAGGCGCTGACGTTGTTCTTTCATGGAATTCATATGGCGGTTGCCTCGACCTTGCCTACTTTAATGTTTATGGATCTACCTCTTATAATGCTCCTTTCCCAGGTAGTTGGACTATTCTCGGGAATCCTACAGGAACTACATTTTATGATCTAATAGCATCAACATATATTGCTTATAAAGTCCTTGCTATAGACCTATGCGGTAATGCCTCTAATAATTGATCCAAACCTTATATTAATAATTGATAAATAATAATCAAAGGGTAACTCCTTCAGGGATTACCCTTTTTTTTATCATATGGAACCTACGTACTAAGATTTGCATAATTACTTTTTTATGATACACTTAGAAAAAAAGACTTGCTGACACAATGAAGAAAAAACAATTCGAAAAACCAGCTAATAATAATTCTTATATTATTTTCGTTGTATTAACAATATGTATCACTGGATTTGCTATTTACAGTAACACTTTTCATTCTTCATTCTCCTTTGATGATTATAAAAATATAGTCGAAAATACTGAAATACATGATGGTTCAGTTATACCTCAACTTAATAAACCTCGCTATTTTGGTCTGGTTTCCTTCGCAATTAATTATGATTATAATGAGCTTGATACTTACGGTTATCATATAGTAAATATTATTATTCATCTTATCAATTCATTTCTCGTGTATCTGATTGTACGGAAGATACTTGTCATAATTAATTTGAATAGTGGCACAGCATTTAATAAAGAAATTCCTCTCTATGTAGCGCTTATTTTTCTAGTACATCCTATACAAACACAAGCTGTTACATACATTGTGCAGCGATTCACGTCGTTGGCAGCGCTTTTTTCGCTTGCATGCATACTTTTCTATATTAAATTTCGTTCATCAAAAGAAAAGACTTATTCATGGTTTATACTTTCCCTGATCTCATGTCTTTTTGCATTTAAGACAAAGGAAAATACCGCTACAATTCCCATAATTATAATCGCAATTGAATTATTACTTTTCAGGCATCAGAAAATAACGAAAGAACGTATATTATATGTGCTTCCATTTTTTATCCTTATTGTAGTTATTCCTCTTTCTTTTATTAATATTGATAAACCATTGGGCGAACTAATAGGTGATATTGCTGAAGTTTCTTTTGAAACCAAGCAAATAACACGAACTCAATATTTCTTGACTCAAATGCGGGTAATTACAACCTATATCCGATTATTCTTTTACCCTGTCAATCAGGCTGTTGATTATTATTATCCGTTATCATATTCATTATTCGAATCTCAAACATTCATATCATTTTCTTTTCTGCTTGTACTAACAGTAATTGCTTTGCTTGCAGCGAGAAAATATTCAGCTACTTCGCTTGGCTTAGCATGGTTTTTCATTTTTCTTGCCGTGGAATCATCGATTATCCCTATAAGAGATGTCATCTTTGAGCATAGAATGTATCTACCTTCAATTGGATTGATAATTGTAGTAGTAGTTGCTATATTCCTTCTGCAGAAAAAAATGAACTGGTGCATAGTTGCTCCGATTATTCTTACTGCATTTATTATTGTGCTTGCAATTTCTACCTATTTCCGCAACATGATCTGGGAAAAAGAAATTTATTTATGGGAGGACACAGCCAATAAATATCCTCTTAATGCAAGAGCAGTAAATAATGTGGCAGTTGCTCTTGTCAATAGTCGCTACTTCAAAGAATCGATAGAATATGCAACAAGAGCTATCGAATTAGATCCAAATAATTCAAAATATTGGTATGATCTTGCAATAGCATATAAATTTTTAAACGAAAATGACAAAGCAATTGAAGCATATCGAAAAACTCTTGAACTTAGCCCACAATACCAAAAAGCAACTATTGATCTTGCATTTATTTACGTAAATAAAAGGGATATTCAAAAAGCTTACAATATTCTTATGGAAGCGAAAAAATACAATCCTGATCATCCTTACACTGACGGTATGCTCGCATATGTTTATTGTCAAACAGGAGATTTGAATAAAGCAATTTCTCTATTTAATGAAGCAATAAAAAATAATCTTGATCATTCAGATATTTATTTTAATTTTGCTATTTGTCTAATTAATCACGGCAAGCTAGCCGAAAGCCGCGAGAATTTCTTAAGGGTAATCAGATTCAATCCGGGAGAAGTTGATTCATATTATTTCATTGCCGTAACTTACGATGACGAAAAAAATTATGAGAAAGCATTATACTTCTATGAACAGTTTCTCGCGCGTGCAAAGAAATCTCAATGGTTAGAAGAGTCGTTCAATCGTGTTTCCCAACTTAAGCGAATAACATCACAAAATTGAAAAAGCAATATTATAAATTTGCTTACGCACTGCAGGGTATTTGCCCTGCAGGCGACCAAGGGACTGCGTCCCCTTGGAATCCCTTAACAAGGTATCCCTGTGCAAAGAGAGCAGGGTATAGCAAATTTAATAAAAAGTCTATTATGAAATCTCCAGAACAAAACATCCACGATTTAAAAGTGTTATGAGGAACAAGCAGCATAATTGCCAAGAAGAATAATCAGATATTAATTAGAATATCTTTATCCTAAAAAGAAAGGGACGGAAAAGTCTTCCCGTCCCATTCTTAGGATTATCAAACTATCAGAATTTTTCTATGGTGGGCAGTATTTTCCTCCTGAATCTAAGTCATCAGATGAATCAAGACCTCCCCAAACAATCATATAGTCTGAATCATCCCAAACAGCAGTATGATATATTCTGCCTGGAGGAACATCCGTTGTTGATGTTGCTGTCCAACTATCACTACCTGGATAATAATTACCTCCAGTATCGAGATAATTGGAACCGTCAAATCCGCCCCAGATTATCATTTCACTCCCGCTCCATACTGCTGTATGGTAACACCGAGCAACAGGAACACTCGTGGTAGATGTTGAAGCCCAGGTATCTCCACTTGAATCATATCTCCCGCCAGTATCTAAGAATCCACTGCTGTCATATCCGCCCCATATTATCATATATGTTCCAGTCCATACTGCAATGTGGACAGTTCGTCTTGAGGGCGAATTTGTTGTGCTAACATTTGTCCACGAATCAGCTCCTGGATTATATTTTTTTCCATCACCTAAATATAGAGAGCCATCATATCCGCCCCATATTATCA
>MFGW01000076.1:3383-3525 GCA_001780385.1 Candidatus Fischerbacteria bacterium RBG_13_37_8
ATCCGTGGAAGGATTGTATTTCCCACCTGTATTCGTAGCTCCACTGCTATCTATCCCGCTCCAAATTATCATTTCATTACTTGCATATACAGCAGTATGGTACGCTCTCCCAGTAGGAGCATTCAGCATGGAAGTGGGTTTC
>MFGW01000076.1:3620-6179 GCA_001780385.1 Candidatus Fischerbacteria bacterium RBG_13_37_8
GCTTCCACTCCAAACTGATGTAAAGTAGCGCCGTTTTGTTGGAACGCCTATTCCCGATGTACCGCTCCATGAGTTGCTACTCGGATTATATCTGCCACCACTATTAAGCATATTAGAACCATTGTCTCCACCCCAGATTATCATTTCTGAGCTTGTCCACACAGCTATATGTTCATCTCTTGCAGATGGCGCATTTGTCGTAGATGTTGCTGACCAAGCATCTGAGCTCACATTGTATTTTCCGCCTGTGTTAAGCCTACTTCCAGAGGTATACCCCCCCCAGATTATCATCTCAGTACCCGTCCAAACTGCTGTATGATTAGTTCTTGCTCCAGGTTCATTAGTCGTGCTTATCGCTGTCCAATCATCTGCATCGGGATCATATTCCCAACCTTCGCCTAAATAAGGATTGAACAATGAACCATTATATCCACCCCAGATTATCATTTCAGAGCCGGTCCAAACTGCAGCGTGTCTTTCTCTTTCTGTTACTGATATCCCTCTTACCTTTGTTGGAGTCCAGCTATCGCCGGATTCGTCATATTTGCCTCCTGTTTTGACAAAATCACCGTCATATCCGCCCCAGATTATCATTTCAGATTCAGAATCCGCCCAAACTGCAGTATGATATCTCCTCGCAGTCGGTGCATTAGTTGTTGTCGTTGCTGACCACGAATCATAACTCGGATCATATCTACCTCCGGTATTAAGAAGACTGCTTCCATCATATCCTCCCCAAATAATCATTTTAGAACCATTCCATACTGCCGTATGATCTTGTCTTGATGTGGGAGCAGAAGTAGTAGTTACTGAAGACCAACCATCTAAATCTTCATTATATTTAGCACCAGAATTTAAGTAACTCGTTCCATTATATCCACCCCAAATAATCATATCATCACCTGTCCAAACAGCCGTATGATACGCTCTGCCACTGGGAGCTCCTGATGTTGATAAAGTCTTAGTCCAAACATCTGTGGAGGGATCATACTTTGCTCCATTCTGAAAATAGATGGTACCATCTGTCCCACCCCATATTATAACGTAAGTTCCGGTCCAAATTGCTGTATGGCCTTTTCTTCTGCCAGTAAAAGTTGATTCCCACGAATTCGCCGTACATGACAATGTATTTATTTCTGGCAAATAATAAGAAAATGCTACTGTTTGCAATTCAAATGAATTATTCATTCTCTCGTTTTTCCACCACTCATCAAATGACTTCTTATACCAGGAAATGCTTGCAATTTTAATCCTATCGTCAGATTTTTCCAACGAGGCAAAAACATAGTACCTACTTTCATCCTCGGAAAGTTCGCTCACTTGATTCAATCTAATCTCATCAATATTCAGTTCTTTTTTAAATTTTTCCCATTCGATTTCGTCTAATAAAAGCTCTTGAGAATGTATCGCATTTTCCTCCAGCAAATTGCCTTTTCTCCAAATTAATTCTTCGTATACCCCGGTCGAACTTCTCATTTGCGCCGCACTTGATATTCGTTTCAAGTCCCTAATAGCTTCATCCTTTACATCAGCATGAATTTTCTCATCAAAAGCATATTTACTTCTTATCAGCTTTTCAACCAAAATTGGGCGAGCCAGGCATTCAGCTATTAATAAAGGATCATTGTCAAGAGAATCCCATATTTCCTTAAGCATCCCGGGTCTTTTTGAGTTGGTCGCTACCCGATTAATTTCATTTTGGATTTGATAGTGTGTTATGCTAATTTGCCAATATTGTTTTAATGCATTCGTTTTTCTTATTATATCTTGCACTTTCTTTATAGCGACATTATTTGTAACAACTTCCTCAAATAATGGCTTTGATTTGCTATTATTCTCCCAAAGTCTATGTTGATAATAAATCTCCTCAACTGCTTTATAACATGCAATCCTATCATTAAAACTGAAATCTTTCAATTTGCTATTAGGTAATATAGTTTTATAATATTTGACCATTTCATTCGATTTTCCATTCATTTCAGCAAGCTGACTATTTCCTTGGTATATAAAAATCACTGATAGCAAAAACAAAATTAGTAATGTCACATATCTTATCCACACTCTTTTCAAAGGATTAATTTGTCTCATTTTTAAAATCTCCTTGCTTGATTTTTTGGTTTGTTTTTAAATTATCGATAATTCTTGCATGAATAAAATTCACTTATTTCTTCTTTCGCCACAACTTTTTATTCGATAACTAAAAAATTTTGTAATCCTTTAATAATCAATTATCTATCACATATTTTTCACCTCCTTTCATATCATTATTTATACCAGAATCTGACATCTTCTCTCATTTGCTTAATTTTTACAGCATTTTCTCATTATCACTCACATTAAACTGTCCGTTAACTTAATTCAACAATTGAAAATTAATATATTTAATGATAATTTTATCTGTAGGTAATTTTATATTTATCAAGATTTGAGCCAAAATTCAGAAGAGCATAATTAAAACAGAGACTTAATTTCCTTTGGTACTCATCATTAATAATTACCAATGTGTATACTTTTGAGCATATCAAAATTTATGCTTTTGGGCTTCTATTAATAAGAAAC
>MFGW01000076.1:6192-8273 GCA_001780385.1 Candidatus Fischerbacteria bacterium RBG_13_37_8
TAAATTACAAATATCAGATATGAAAATAAACAGACAGAATATTTGCTTTCTTTCAAATTCATTATATCCAACTTTAGAAATTGTCTTTCACCTCACCAATATAGATTGGTCTGATATTTGCCATACTTATTGCTTACATTAAGAAAATGGAGAAGAACTTAGAAAAATATTTCTTTAATATTTTGTTTACATGAAATCAAAAAAAAGAAAGATACAATCTCAAAATGATACACTTTATATACCCAATGCCCAAGCTAAGATAGAGGTATTTATTTTTCTTGCTCTTGGAATAGGAGCACTGTACTTGCCATATTTCTTGAATAAATCAGTTTTTTATAGCGCTGATCTGTATCCTTTTTTCTTTACCGGTCAGCGTTTCTGGTGGGAATGCTTTCATCGTACCGGAGTTTTTCCTCTATGGAATCCTTATATAAACCTTGGAACAAGTTTTCTCTATAATTCGACCTGGGGAATATTTTATCCACTATATTATATTCAGGCAATCATCTCTCCACTTGCCTATTTCAGATTTGGCTGGCTTTTTCATCTTGTATTGCTGGCATGGGCTCTTTTTCGCTGGTGCCGTATTGCAGGTGTGAACCGTGCTACTTACGGTTGGATTTCTGTTCTCGTAACAACTGCAGCATTTACCAATATATTTTCCGTCACTAATCTCATTTATTTGAATGGCATCGTATGGAGTACATGGATCCTCTCAGAGCTTGAACTCAGACATACTAATAAAATGTCAAATATGCGTTTGCTTTTATTCTGGTTTCTCTTAGTAAGCAACGGTGAACCTTTTATTATTTTCCTGATGGGAATTGTCTCTATTTCATTTCTTATAGAATCACGGAAATGGGCAATAGCTTCAATTTTCATTGTAATGAGTCTCATTCTTGCCGTTTGTATTTTCGGTCACGCTGCTATCATACTGCCCTACACATCTCGCATTTCTGACTTAAAAGAGTCCCTTGATTTTAGCTTTCACCCCTTGCGAATACTGACACTCTTTTCTCCTTATGCATTTGGTCATCCAATAAAACATACATTCCATGCTACTTCTATTGTAAATGATTCTCCATTTTCACCACGATTTTTGTTCGATACGATCTATTTGCCACTGCCAATAGTTATCCTTGCATTTATCGGCTTCAAAAAAGCATTATACAATCGCAAATGGTTGATGCTTATATTATTATGCCTGGGATTTGTTCTCTCATTCGGCAAATGGGGAGCTTTGCTTATTCTTAATCGCTTTCCTCCATTTTCCTTTCTGAGGTTTCCTGAAAAAATGATTTGCGGAACTATGGTGTTATTTTTTGGATTGGCTATAAAATCTGGCGAGACATCTATTGGAAGCATTAAAAAGGGAGCTCTGCCATGGATAATCATTGTGCTCGGAATCATTATTCCTTTTTGCTCTCCTGCTCATGATCATATTATTGGCGTACTTTCTTCTCTTTTTGCAATTATCTTAGGATTATTCCGCAAAGGAATAATAACAGAAAAAACTCTTGGCATATCGGCTATACTTATCGGATTATCACAAAACTATTTTGCATTTCCACCACAACATCTCATTTCAAGCAGTGAGATTAATAAATTAAGTGTTGCTGCCTCAGCAATGCTGGACAGAATTGAGCCAGGAAGCTTTAATCGCTTTGAAATTGATCCTTATTTTTCCAAAAGCAGCCTCCCGCACAAGAATCTTCTTTGGGGTACAAATATGACTTATCAGAGAGCCTCTATTTTTGGATACGAAGGCATCGATACTCCCTTTGTGCTAAAATTGAAAACAATGCTCTTTCAGAGCACCTCGCGATATTCCCAGCAGTCCCCAAAATCTATTCCCCCTCAAAAAATCAATGCGATCATTCAACTTACCAATCTTCATTTAATAACCGTAATGCAGAATCATCCTATTCAAAGTCTTATCGCCGCAGTTCTTGAGGAAAACAACATTTTCCGACTCGAAAAAATTGCATACAACAATGCATTTCTTATATCTATTTCACAGCCGCATGCAATTTGGTGGTTTTCAAAACTCGACACGTGGGATAGTAATACTGATGATATGC
>MFGW01000076.1:8414-12076 GCA_001780385.1 Candidatus Fischerbacteria bacterium RBG_13_37_8
TTTATCGTAAAGGATAGCTGCATTTCGAATTAAATTCACCTCAAATGATAAGGGGAACGATTCCTTTTTGAAACCGTTCCCCTCGATCAAACAATAGTATCTTTAAATCATCTCGCAAACTAACATCAAAGACTTCATCATATTCATTCTTTCAATATCCTATTCCATATAGGAATCAAACTAACATGAGTGTTTTTATTCTTAGCAGGATATTCTTTGTCTAATATTCATAAATACCACCGGTATCCAAATAACTCGAGCCGCTGTAGCCTCCCCATATTACCATTTTCGCGCCAGTCCATACTGCGCCATGACGTTCTCTTGCAGAAGGAGCATCAGTCGTAGTAGTTGCAACCCATGTATTTATTGTTGGCTCCAGAGGATCATATCTTCCGCCGGTATTCACTCTATTTGTACCATCATAACCACCCCAGATTATCATTTCCGAACCGGTCCACACTGCTGTGTGGTGATCTCTCGCAGATGGTGCATTTGTTGTAGACGTCGTGTACCATTCTCCTAATCCTTGATTGTATCTGCCACCTGAATTTAGTCGACTACCATTAGAACCACCCCAGACAATCATTTCTGAACCAGTCCAAACTGCAGTATGCGCGTATCTAAATCCAGGTTGATTAGTCGTGCTTAACGCTGTCCAATCATCTGCACTTGGATCATACTCCCATCCTTCAGCTAAAAAAGGATTGAACAGAGAACCATTATATCCTCCCCAAATTATCATAACTGATCCCGTCCAAATTGCAGTATGCCTTTCCCTTTCTGTTACTGAAATTCCTCTTGACTTTGTTGCTGTCCAATTATTACTGGACTCATTATATCTACCTCCTGTTTTGACATCACTCGAGCAATCATATCCTCCCCAGACTATCATTTCTGATCCTTTCCAAACCGCAGTATGGTAAAATCTTGCTGAAGGCACACTGGTTGTTGTTGTGGCAGTCCATGAATTTGAGCTTGGATTATATTTGGAACCAGAATCAAGGCAACTGCTGCCATCATATCCTCCCCACACAATCATATTGGTGCCAGTCCATACAGTAGTATGATATCTGCGAGCTGTTGGTGCACTTGATGTCGTAGTTGCGCTCCAAGAATCAGTCGAAGGATTATATTTGCCACCTGTATTTATAGTACTACTGCCATCATAACCACCCCAAACTATCATTTCCGAACCTGTCCAGAGTGTTGTATGATCAGCCCGTGCATCCGGCGCATTAGTAGTTGACGTAGCGCTCCAATCTTCCGTACCAGGATTATATCTACCACCAGTTTTTGTATATTCATAATCATAATTTTCACAAGGATCACCTGGAGGATCATCTACACACCACTGATTATAACCGCCCCAAACAATCATCTCTGTTCCTGTCCAAACTGCTACATGACCGACTCTTTCCATAGGTGCGCCAGTCGTAGTTGTTTCTGTCCAAGAATCAGTACTGGGATTATATCTACCTCCTGTATCGAAAATATCGATTTGTGCACCACCCCAGATAATCATCTGTGTGCTCGCCCAAACAGTAGTATGACCTCCCCTTGCAGTGGGGGCATTAGTTGTGGTGGTTGCAGACCATGAATCTATGGCTGGATCATATCTACCTCCAGTATTATATATAGTACCACAATATTTTGAACAGCCACCCCAGATAATCATTTCTGAACCAGACCATACTGCTCCATGAAATGCTCTCCCGGTTGGAGCATTTGTCGTTGTCGTTGCTGACCATGAATTTGCAATTGGATCATATTTGCCTCCGGTATTGATATAATCCTCACTCCAATCATCTCCACCCCAGACTATCATTTTCGAACCTGTCCAAACTGCTGAATGGCAATATCTAGCGGACGGAGCATTATCAGTATTAGTTTCTGTCCAAGAATCAGTGCCCGGAGTATACAGTCCCCCGGTATCCAACGGACCATCATCTAACTCTTCACCTCCCCAAATTATCATTTTACTGCCTGTCCAAACTGCTGAATGCCATCTTCTTCCCTCAGGTGCGTTAACTGTTGACGTTGCTGTCCATGAATTTGAAGTAGGATAATACTTGCCTCCTGTATTATAATAATTTCCTCCTCCCCAAACTATCATTTCTGTTCCTGTCCACACCGCAGTATAGTTAAGTCTCTCTGCCGGAGCACCTGTCGTTGTCGTTGCTGTCCATGAATCTGTGCTTGGATTATATCTTCCTCCTGTCTGTAATATTACAGGACCAGGTGGATCATCGTCATAATAAGTTCCACCCCAAATAATCATTTCGGAACCTGTCCAAACCGCTGTATGGTCCGCTCTTCCTTCAGGAGCATCTGTCGTCGTCGTTGCTGTCCAACTTTCTGCAAAAACAATTGGCGGAAGGATATAGTCATGTTTAGGCTCATTTATAGTGAAAGGAAATCTTGATTTCACATTTCCCCACCATTCTTCAAATGAATGCTTTTTCCACTCAACTTTCGCTATTTTAATTCGATTACTTTCTTTACTTAATGCCACTGCAACATAGAATCTATTTGCATCTTCTCTTATAGGCGATAATTTCCTCACTGGCAATTCATTTATTAATAATGTCTGTGCTGTAGTATCAAATTCTTGATTCGTTATATCCTTATAAAGCTTTTTTAGAAGCTTATTCCATTCATTCTGGCTTAAAATCATATCCTGGTTACTATTTTCACTATTCGAAATAATCTCTTTTTGCCCCAAAATATATTCTTTCTCCCAGTAAATTCCGCTCATGAATTTCATATCAGACAAAACAGTCATCTTTTGAAGCTCTGTTTGAGCTTGGGTACTCATATTTCCATGAAATCTCTTGTCGCTTGCATATAATTCTCTTATATTCTTATCTACTAAAATTGGTCGCGCCATACATTCAGCAATTAGATATGGATCATTATCTAAAGCATTCCAGAGATCCTGCAGCATTTCTGGATATTTTGTATGCTGTGCCATTCTCTGTATTTCCTCTTGCAACTGCCTACCAGTCAATGCTTTATTCCAGTAATAATCAAGTGCATTGCTCTTCTGATAAATGTCTGACACCTTCCCGCGCAATTCCGCTTCCGTCATTACCTTGTCCAAAGATGGCTTAGGATTTGGATTTTCTTTTGGCCAGATTCGATATTGCCAGTACACTTCTTCAATCGCCCGTTGGCACTGAAGTCTATCCTCATAACTTAATTCGCTTCTATTGGCTGAAATATTGCCATTTTTATTCGCACCTAAATAATTTGCCACATAACCTGCTAATCCATTCTTTTCTTTCGCTGTCAATAATTGACTGATTACTAAAGCACATACAATAAATGCAGCTAAAATCACCACAATTTTTAAAGACATCCTTTTGTTTTTCATGAATGATCCTCCTTAATATTTTTTGCACTCCTTTTCAAATTCTAGAGTACAAATATTTTATCAATAAGCCTTTTAGAGCTATTGCATAATGATAAGATTAGATGAACTCGCAAACATAGACTAGTATCAACCAACAGCCAAAAATTATCGTTACTTGATCCTAATTATTAATTTTTCTTTTGCCATATTCATAATCACCTTAAATGACAAGTTCATCCATTTATTATATAAATGACTCATATGCCATTTTGTATAAGCCATATATCCCATCTTCATTATTTTCATTTAG
>MFGW01000076.1:12089-15523 GCA_001780385.1 Candidatus Fischerbacteria bacterium RBG_13_37_8
TATCGCTTCGCAACATTTACACTTAGAGTCAAATAACATGCCATATCCATAATAAGGCGAGATTGTGCTTCAATCATCATTTTATGCAAATCCTATTTTGAACATTATCAAGTTGTATACTTTAGTTTACAAAATGGGTGTATATTAATATTCTCATGTTGATCGTTAATGCAAGAGACAAACAAACTTAAGTTAATGTATTTGTGTGTTTTTTAAGATTTTGGAGTTTAACAAACGAATTCCTGTTGACAAATTACTTACATTGTATAAAATAACAAATTAATCATGATTTTTTTATTTAAAAATCGTAAAAAAGACAAGAGATGTTCAACTGATAAATTAATAATTTTAAAAGAAAGAGGAATAATAGGCAGAGGAGAAGAAGCAGATTATTATTTATCGCATTCTTCTATTTCAAGAAAACATTGCGAAATCGGCATAATTGAAGGAGCGTTGATGCTCAAGGATCTTGGAAGCAAAAACGGAACGCTAGTAAATAATATTAGAATTAAAGAGATTATCCTCAATTGTGGCGACATGATACAGATCGGGGAATTGCATTATAAAGTTGAAAATAAGAAAGGAAAATATGTTTTGACTATCTGCGAAAGAGATAAAGTAATGGATAATTTCAAATACTATAACATCAAAGAATCTACTTCAAAATTTCTAGATATCTCAGATTCAAAAAGCACCAAGGAATACAAAGGCCAGCGATGTTCGCAGGTGCTTTCTAATTTGAGAAAAAAATTAGGATGCAGCGCGATATTCCTATTTGAATTGTCGCCATGCAATTTAGTGATAAGAGAAAAAGACATTGCGGATAGTTACATTTTAAGCAGCACCGTAATTAATTTCATGCAAGAAAAATATTCATCACTTAGCATCTTAAACGATAAGAAGATGAGTTTATTTTATAATAAAAAGCTGATAGAAAAAGTGGCTATCAGAGGAATTTGGGCGCCGAAAGACTTAACAAATAAAAGTCTTTCATTAACGGGGTGTTACGAATATTCAGTGTATTGCGTGCCTTTAGGGAAACATGAGGATAATGTGATCTTGCTTTACGCTTTTTGGATTGAAGGATGCCAATCAATATTACAAGCAGAAAAGGATATACAGCATTTCGCAGAAATAATTGAGCCTTTGACGGAGCATGAATGGAAAGATTTAAGCAATCATGAAATCAGGCACATGCAAATGTCTCTCAGCGAGCCTATCATAGGCTGTTCTCCTGAATTACTAAAAACCATGAAGTTGATTATTAATGTGGCGGCAACTGATTTTGCTGTAGTACTCCTTGGTCCTCGAGGATGTGGGAAAACTACGTTCGCTCGGGCTATTCATGAATTAAGTCATCGAAAAAAATATCCATTCAAAGCATTTAATTGCGCTAATTTTCAATCCACATTAATTGAATCCGAACTTTTCGGAAGCAAACGAGGCGCGTATACTGGCGCTATCGAACGGACAGGTCATTTGGTAGAGGCAAACGAAGGTACTATTTTTATAGATTCATTGGAATCTTGTTCAACAGAAATCCAAGCGAAGTTACTTGACGTGCTAGAAGGAAGATCCTTTCATATAGTAGGCAGCAACAAAGATATGTATATTAATGTGAGATTTATAGCTGCAATAAATGAAAATCCGCACGCACTTATAAAAAATGATAAACTCCGCCTAGATTTTATGGATCGAATCGGTGTGCAATTTATAAACATCCCCCCACTGTGGCAGAGAATGGAAGATATCCCGGAATTAGCATTGTACTTATTGGAAAGAGAAAAAAAGAAATGTGCGCGAGTCAGCAAGTTGAAAGGTTTCACTTCCGAATCCATAAAAGCTCTTCAATCATATTATTGGCCTGGTAATATAAGGGAATTATGCAATGTGATTTCCAGACTGTTAATTCATGTGAAAAATGACGTTACTACTGAGCAAGACATTATTAATGCCATAAACATGTCGCTGGAGCAAAATGAGTTTCCAATATTGGATAATCTTTTCTCTCTCCCCTATAATGAAGCATGCAAAACGTTTAAATCATTATATGTACAACGAAAACTTGCTGAAGCAAGCAATAACAAAAGCAAAGCGGCAAGATTTGCTAAATTGACCAGAAGAGCTTTTTATCAAATCTTGAATAAGAAGTCGAAATCAAATTAAAATCTCAGTCTTTTATACAAGTGCTTCTAAATTTTTTTTAAGTTTTCTCCAGTCTTTGTAACTTCCCTCTTGTGTCAAAGATGCCATTATTATACAATTTATCTGTGAAACTCATTAATTCAATTTATTTTAGAATCGCCTTCGGCTATGTAGTCCTCATCTTTCCCTTCGCTCTTATCTTCTCCTATTTTTATTATATTACCTATACGTCATTATCCCCACTGAAAGCACTCAGTGAAATACAAGCACATCCTCACCGGGAAATATTCGATAGGTATCTCGTTTACCTGAATGACGAAAATCTCGTTCTCTATTCCATTGCCACCAGGAATCCAAACCTCGTAAAAGGCTTTCTCTCTTCACAGATCCCTGCCTCTTCCGAGGAACATCAACCAGAGTCTTCCTGCTCCTGCCATACTGAAACTTCTAAATTTAAAATTTTCAATAAAACTCCTGCGCCAGGAGCTCCCCCAATCAGCGCTACTTACACCGCTGAAGAAAATATGCTCCGTGATGAACTTCAATGCTACCTCAGCAAAAAACCTGAACAATGCCTCGAAATGAGCAAAAAACGAATCGGTCTCTGTCTCGCACCTCGCTCCTTCATCTTCGACCTGCTCAATGCGAAAGTATTCACCCGTATCAAGGAGCAGACAGTGAAAGAATCAAGCATTGGCATCCCCATACTCTATTCCATGAATGAACTTATCTTCAGTGAAAATATTATTAATGCTCTCTCTGCCATTCAAACCAGACTTGCCTGCATAACAAATGCCTCTCTTCTTCTTGCAGTTCACAACGACATCAATTTTAAAAAAGATGTGCATAAACAGATTGATGCATTCATCGATTACACAAACAGCCCGGCGTTCCAGGAATTGGAAATTTACCTGCCGAATGCAAGCGCCATGAACAGCATACCACTCTTTGAAAATATCATACCGGAATTGAAAAAACTCGGCGAAGAAAGTTATGCTGTTCCAGGTATCGCCCGGGAAACAACGAGCCTCAAAGCCGCAGATGCACAGAAACAGGAAAATAACGATCAAACAGCAAACCTGGCTTCCCAAACCAATGCAATATTAAATTTCTATAATTTTAATAACAGGTTTTCCAGCAACCTGAAAGCAGTTATTTTCAACAAGGCAAAGGAATTCAGCTTCCAGTTTAATGAAATTTATGACCAGATAAGTTTTTATGAACATATGTATAATAACTTCCTCATCCTTACTTTTATTGCCATGCTCTCCGGTATCGCACTGAGCTAT
>MFGW01000076.1:15592-15891 GCA_001780385.1 Candidatus Fischerbacteria bacterium RBG_13_37_8
AATTTTGAAGTAACTATCGATTCCGAAGGTAAGGATGAAATTTCTGAATTAAAAAATGCTTTTCAAAAAATGAGCAAAGCGCTCCAGGAAAGAGAACAGGAAATACTCAAGCGAAACAAGGAATTAGCTGAAATGCAGGCTTCACTCATTCAATCCAGCAAATTATCTGCAATCGGTATGCTCGCTACGGGCATAGCGCACGAGCTCAATCAACCTTTGATGGTGATTAACAGCTACATCGATATGCTGAATGAAGAAATAACAAACAACGAGAAATTATCTGAAGATATTGCTATCCT
>MFGW01000076.1:15902-18137 GCA_001780385.1 Candidatus Fischerbacteria bacterium RBG_13_37_8
TTGCAAAAATGAAGAACATTATTTTGCAGCTCAGTGATTTTTCGCGCACTGACAGCAAAGCCGTTCTGGTAAATATAAACAAGCTCGTTGATAATGTGCTTAGTTTTACCGAGTCATATATAAAAAATCATAATATAATCATTGCAAAGGATTATGCTGAAGAACTCCCAAAACTGGAATTACATCAATCTCAAATTGAGCAGGTGCTGTTGAATCTGCTCACCAATGCAGTAGATGCAATGAAACTGAATGAGAAAGGCACCCTGTCATTGCGAACTTATCTATCAGCAAAAGAGGAAATAAGCATTTCAATTTCCGATACGGGAACCGGGATTGCAGAAGAAGAACTTGACACTATTTTTGAGCCATTCTATACGACAAAAGAACCCGGTAAAGGCATTGGCCTGGGATTATACGTGTCTTATAAAATAATACATTCACATAACGGATCGATAACCGTTCGGTCAAAAAAAGATAAAGGCTCCGAATTCATTATCACCCTACCAGTAATTACCGGGAAAAAGGAAACAAATTAATATGAACCACAGAGAACGCAGAGAAAATAGGGATTGGGGACTGGGGAACCAGTCCCCAGTCCCTAGTCCCCAATAAGGAGGCACCATGCCAACATGCTTGATTATTGACGATGAAGAAGAAATACGCTGGGTCTTGAAAAAATTACTTGAAAAAAATAATTATCATGCTCTTGAAGCAAAAAATGGTGAAGAAGCATTAGCTTGTATTGAAAAATCATTTATCGATATTGCAATCCTGGATATGAGAATGCCCGGCATATCCGGCATGGAGACTCTTGAAAAAATAATAGCCATTGACCAGGAAATAAAAGTAATCATACTTACTGCCTTGAATGATGTTAAATTAGCCGTGGAAGCTATGAAAAAAGGTGCTTTTAATTATTTTGTGAAGCCTATCGATAATGAAGAATTGCTCCTGACATTATCAAAAGCGATGGAACATAAGCAAATGCGCGAGGAAGTTGATTATCTAAAAGAAAAATACTTACAGGCAGAAAGTCAAAATATTATAGGTGAGGATACTTCCCTGAAGCATATCATGACAATGCTATGCCAGGTAGCATCATCTGATATTACTATTTTAATTACCGGTGAGAGCGGTACCGGCAAACAGGTAATTGCTGAACGTATTCATAACATGAGCCCCCGCATGCATGGACCTTTTGTAACCGTTGACCTCAGCATAATACCGCAGGAATTAATAGAAAGTGAATTGTTCGGCTATGAAAAAGGTGCTTTCACCGGCGCTTATAAACGAAAACCGGGGAAATTTTTTATTGCACAAAAAGGCACGCTCTTTCTCGATGAAATAAGTAATCTAACCTCGATTACACAATCAAAATTATTGCGATTTCTCGAAACAAAATATATAGAACCGCTTGGCACGGTGACTCCTATAAAATTAGATGTCAGGATAATCGCTGCCACCAATCATAATCTTGCTGAACTGGTTGATAAATCTATCTTCAGAGCAGATCTTTACTACCGGCTGAAAGTAGTAACTATTGAACTGCCGTCACTGCGCAGTAGAAAAGAAGATATCATGCCCCTGATTGAACATTTCATTAAAACATATAATGACGAGTACAAAAAGAATATTAAAGGATTATCAAAAGAAACATTGGATTTATTACTCAATTATCAATGGCCGGGAAATATCAGGGAACTGAAGAATTACATGCAGGCGGCAGTATTGCTTGCCAATGAATATATAGAACCGCAACACCTGCCGCAGGATTTTCATAAAGCTCCTGCTTTTCAGGCAAATATGGAAGCAACTTTTGATACGCTGAATCTGAAAGAGGCAAAAGAAACCATGATACAGGATATGGAACGAAAAATTATCCTGGCTGCACTGACAAAAGCAAAAGGAAATAAGCGGCGCGCGGCACGTCTTTTGGGCATAAGTTTCAAAAATTTATACAATCTCATCCATAAATTAAATATTCCATTGGATGGCAGTTACAAGCAAGAATAGAGAGTGCTATTAACGGATTTAGATATGAAAGGTTTTAATTTATTTGAAATTATCATAGCAATGCTCTTGGTTGCACTCATGGCAATTTCACTTATTTTTCTATTCATCTTAAGTTACCAGGAAACTGTATATCATACACAAACCATGATAGCTACCACCCTGGCAATTGGACAAATCGAACTATTAAAATCACGGAGCTATGAGGAATTAAAGCCGGGTATC
>MFGW01000076.1:18149-22479 GCA_001780385.1 Candidatus Fischerbacteria bacterium RBG_13_37_8
GCGAGTCATCCAGAGTTCCAGCGGTCATGGACAGTCGAGGAAAATGTTCCGGCGCCTTATATAAAGCGCCTCGTAGTTACCGTGGAACGGAAGAGTCAATTAAAGAAACCGTTGCAAGTGCAATTAGTACTGTATAGGAGCAAAGGATAAAGTGTAGGGGCAGACCTATGTGTCTGCCCTTGAAGACACAGATTGAAAATGAATCAAGAATGTTTGGCAATTAATAGAAGAAAAAAACTCATAGAGAAGAACAAAGAGCGGGGTTCTGCATTTTTGCTTACACTCATTGCGGTGATGGTACTTGCTGTTCTTACTGCAGTTATCATTACCAGTATCAAAACGATACGCGAATCAAAAAATGATTTTGTCAGAAAAGCGCAGGTTCGTTATCTTGCTGAATCTGCTAATGCGCTTGCGCGAAGTGCCTTGTTGGATTATAAAAGAGTCCGACAATGGAAAAATATTTCCGAACAGAATTTAGAAGGCGGTGTTATTTCAGCGAGAATAACTTCATTAGATAATCACCTGTGGCAAATTGACAGTACAGCAGAAGATATAACAAGAACATTCAAGGTCGAAATTACTAACATCGTTCGACCTGATTTCGAATACGCTCTTATCACTTCTAAGCTTTCTTCAAAAAATGAACCCGATGAATTAACAATTTATGGAACAATGTTCAGCAAAGAATATGATTTGCAAAAAAAGATCACTTATTATCCTTCATTAGCAGAAAATGTGCCTCTTTACGAGACAGAACAAACGGTTGCTCTTCATCCTGAAACAAAAAGCGAGACAACCGAAGAAGCACCTGCCCCCAATATACCAACATTAAACAGGGCTCAGTACAGTTCCCTCCTCCCCTTTCCTTCCGGAACGACACATATTATTAATGATGAAATAATTCTTGACGGTAAAACAAATGAAATAAAACATGGAATTTATCTTGTCTCAAATAATATCACACTCAAAAATATTTCGATTAATGCATCATTTATTTCACTTAACGGTACTATTATTATTGGTGAAAATTGTTCTATTTCATCTTTTAATAATTATCCTGCAATTGCAAGTCTTCAAGGTGACATTATTATAAGAGGCAATGACAAGCCTGTGTTCATTGAAGGATTGCTTTATGGTTCAAATATTCTTATAGAAAGCTCTGTTACGTTGCGCGGGGCAATATATTCACCGGGGAATATAGTCTTTCAGAGAAAGCGGGGGATCAGTAAATTTGCAGTCGCTATTCATTTTAATGAGAATATATTACAGACAAAAGGATTATTATACAGGTGGGACAAATTAAGGAATATAAGTTGGAAAAGCCAATAGAAAATAGGGACTGGGGACCAGGGAATGGCGACCTGTAAATAACTTTCTACTCCTTATCCTTAACAAGTCAGAATAATTAATATCCAAGAATTAATTTTTACCACTAAATCCTTGGTTTTGTTACATGGTATATATATCTGTCATTTATTTTTCTTATTTTTTGAGATTATGCGCAAAAAGTTCTTTACAGGTCGCTAGTCCCTAGTCCCTATTCCCCAATTACGGTGCGAAGCGTAGCATGGCTTCCGCAAGCAAGGAAGAAGCACGCTGCATTTGTTCAATGGAAGTATTAATAGCAGATGAATTACCTTTTGAAAGTGCTTCTTCAGCAGATTGCAAGACAGTTTTTACTGTTACTTGTTCTGATTCTTCCAGGCGTGAGCCAAATTGTTCAAAGACTCTTTTATTAGATTCCAGCAAATCTTTGAGTTGGCTTCGAATAGCTTCGACTTCTTTCGTTACTTTTTCTTGTTTTTCTTCTTTGGAAGCGGAAAGTGCGAGATGCTCAACTTCTTTGGGAGTAAGACCGCCCGATGGAGTAATTTTTATCTGGTGCTGCCGGCCTGTATTTTTATCCATTGCTGACACGTGCACGATACCATTCGCATCAATATCGAAAGAAACCGTAATTTGAGGAACACCTTTCGGTGCAGGCAATATGCCAGCCAGCTCAAATTTACCGAGTGATTTATTCTCGAATGCTTTTTCACTTTCTCCCTGTATTACATGTATTTCAACAGTGTTTTGATTATCAACGACCGTGGTAAAAACCATAGCATTTTTGCATGGAATAGTGCAATTTCTCTCAATAATCTTTGTAAAGCTTGCTCCTTTTGTCTCGATACCGAGAGAAAGGGGTGTAACGTCAAGAAGCACAAGTTCTTTGACTTCTCCTTCCAGGATTGCTGCCTGGATGGATGCTCCTATTGCCACTACTTCATCCGGATTAATTTCTTTGCTCGGTTCACGGTTAAAGAATTTCTTTACCGTATCAATAACTTTTGGCGTTCGCGTTTGTCCGCCAACTAAAATTATTTTACCGATACTAGCAGGTTGTAATCCTGCATCTCTTAATGCCTGTTCACAGGATGTAAGCGTGGTATCAATTATATCACTGACCAGTTGTTCAAATTTTGCACGAGAAAGCGGCAATTCAAGATGTTTAGGACCACTTTGATCTGCCGTGATAAATGGTAAATGAATTCTTGTTTCCAATGCAGAGGATAATTCACATTTTGCTTTTTCAGCGGATTCTTTTATTCTCTGCATAGCCATTCTATCAGTTTTCAGATCAATACCGGTATCCTGCAAAAAGGATTCAACAATCCAATTTATCACTCTCTGGTCAATATCTTCACCACCCAGAAATGTATTGCCGCTGGTCGATAATACTTCGAAGGTGCCCGCATTCAGTTTAAGTATGGTAATATCAAAAGTTCCGCCTCCAAGATCATATACGGCAATAGTTTCCTGTTCCTGTTTATCAAGTCCATAGGCAAGAGCAGCAGCTGTCGGCTCATTAATTATTCTTTTCACTTCCAGACCTGCTATTCTACCTGCATCCTTGGTCGCCTGGCGCTGACTATCATTAAAATAAGCGGGCGTTGTAATTACAGCTTCCAGAACATCCGTGCCAAGATAATCCTCCGAGTATTCTCTTATATGTTGAAGGACATAGGCTGATATTTCTTCCGGACTGTATTCACGCTCTTTTATCTTTACCCGGGCATCGCCATTTGGCGCCGGCACTATTTGATAAGGTACAAAACTCCTCGCTTTCGCTACTTCGGCAGAATTATATTTCCTTCCTATCAATCTTTTAATAGCATAGACCGTATTTACCGGATTGATAAGCGCCTGCCTCTTTGCAATTTGTCCTACCAGTCTGCCACCTTTTTCAGTAAATGCCACTATCGAAGGCGTTGTCCTGCTCCCTTCTTTTGTGGGTATTACCTGCGGCACACCACTTTCAAATACCGCCGCACAACTGTTGGTTGTGCCGAGATCAATTCCAATGACTTTCTTCATTGTCACCAACCTCCTTATCAGGTTCTACAGCTTCTTTTTGCATTTTTTTCACATTTACCCTTACCATCGAGGGTCGCAATAATTTATCATGCATCATATACCCTTTCTGATATTCCTCTAAAATAATATTGTCATCTATTTCCTCTACTTCACCAGTACCCACCGCTTCATGAAATGCCGGATCAAATGGCTTCCCGTTAGATTCTATTGCATGGACACCATGTTTCCTCAAAATATCCTCCAATTGCCGGCAAATTAATTCAATTCCCTTGAACGATGGATCATCATGATTCTCAAATTGTGCAATCGCTTTCTCAAAATTATCCACCACCGGTAAAATGTCTCTCATTAAATTCGCAGTAGCAAAATTATAATACTCTTGCTTCTCTTTTTCAATCCTTTTTCTATAATTATTAAAATCTGCCAGTTTGCGCAAAAGCCTGTCATAAAGCTCATCCTTTTCACGCATCACTTCTTCAAGCTGCTTCTTTAAATTTTCTATTTCCTCCTGTTGCAACAATATCGGCAACAATTCATCCTTATCCACAGTCTCTTCTTCCTGCTCTTCTGATGTTTCCTCTATATCATCATCTAAAAAATCAAATTTTATCTCAACATCATCTGTTGAATCGCTATTATCATTATTATTACTATTATTTTGTTTTACATCTTTTTCTTCTTCCATTTTCAGTTCCTCTTGTTTTATTAAAAACGAAGCATTTTATTAAATGTATTCCCAATACACGTCACAAGGGGAATAATTCTTTCATAAGACATTCTTCTCGGACCAAGCACTCCTATGCATCCCTTTGCCTTTACTGACATAGTATATGTCGAGGAAATAAGCGCTATATCAGCAAAATCTTCTATTTCATTTTCCGCTCCTATGTAGACATGCAATCCTTCTTTATCCGTCGTTTTGTTTAATAAACTGAGAATAATGCTTTTTTCCTCTAACGCACGAATTATA
>MFGW01000076.1:22491-23682 GCA_001780385.1 Candidatus Fischerbacteria bacterium RBG_13_37_8
TTTAAATCATCACGCGCTACATTATCAATTATATTCGACGCTCCTTCTATAAACACTTTCGGCTCATCAAGATTCAATGAAAAACTTTCATTTGCAATATAAAGAGCTTTTTTCATTAATATATCATATTTAATCTGTTCAAGACTCATAAGCAAAAGAATATTATCTTTTATTTCAGGTAATGTCTTTCCATGAAAATTATCAGTTAAATAATTAGAGATCTTTATCAGTTCATCCTGGGATACTTTTTCATCAATCTCAATTATTTTTTTTAGAATACTTCCTGTCTTTGTCACAAATATGACCAGTACTTTCCTGGATGTCAACATAATAAAATCAATATGCTGCATGATCATTTTATTATAATCCGGAATTAAGACAAGAGCTACATTTTTTGTAATTGATGAAAGTATTCTTGCAGTATTGCTGATAATATCTTCAAATGTACCTTTCATGGCAAGAATGGAATCAGCTATTTTTTCATCTTTTCTGCCCAGTTTTGCATTACATAAATAATCTACATAAAAACGATAGCCTTTATCAGTGGGTATTCTGCCTGCAGAAGTATGAGGTTGACAAAGATAACCTTCTGCCTCAAGAGCAACAATAGTATTTCTCACCGTGGCTGAACTTACAGTAAAAGGCAAATGCTCAGATAGTAACTGCGAAGGTACTGCATCACCACGCTGTATAAATAAGCGCACCAGTTCTACCAGCATGCGCTTCGCTCTCGTTGCTAAGTCTTTTTTCTTCATTTTGCTATATTTAAACCTATACCGCTTTTTAAATTTATCATTTACGTCACGATTTGTCAATACACCAGTCGGGGACTGGGGACTGGGGAATAGGGACTGGGGACTGGGGACTGGGGAATAGGGACTGGGGACTGGGGACTGGGGAATAGGGACTGCGGACTGGGGACTGGGGACTGGGGAATAGGGACCCGTAAGCGACTTTCTACTCATAGTCCAAAAACTAAATGGCAGAAATATATGCTTTGAAAAAAACCGGATATGTACTCATAAAAAATAATTCTTTAATATTTCTCATTCTGATTTGTTCAGCATACTGAATAGAAAGTTGCTTATGGGTCCCCAGTCCCCAGTCCCTATTCCGAACAAGTCGGAACCCAAAGGCTCAAGAAGTTTTAGCGACGAGATTTGGGCAGGTTTTGCTTCAGCCGCCACCCTT
>MFGW01000077.1:0-853 GCA_001780385.1 Candidatus Fischerbacteria bacterium RBG_13_37_8
TACAAGCATGTTCTTTTCATATTATTCCCCTGCTTTGCTTAATTCTCCAGCGCAAGATGGCATGTTTCTTAGACCCCTACTGTTTCCTTTCGATAATTGATAATTCAGCATTTGACATAATTATTACTCTTCTCTTATGTTTAATATATGCATATTTATCAGATATGTCAATAAATAGGCTTTGAGTTCTTTCAAAATTAATGAATAATTACGCATTAAACTGTTGACAAATATGAAAGAATTACTATACAATAAATCCATGAAAAAAGAAGGACAAAAATGTATCCTGGTAGTGGATGACTCAAAACTTTTTCTATTCTTAAGCCAGACAATATTTAAAAGGGTGGGTTCAAAAGTGGTGACGGCTTCATCAGGCATGCAGGCACTCCAAATGGCAAATAATCTGTTGCCAGACGTGATTATTCTTGATTTGATTATGCCGGATATGAAAGGCGATGAAGTCTGTGCTAAATTGAAAAACGAACCTAAAACAGCAAGGATTCCTATTATTATTGTTACGGTATGCGGAGATCCTGAAACTATTGAAAAATGTATGAAAGCAGGCTGCGATGATTTTATTACAAAACCGGTTGACCAGGAAAAACTGCTGAGAAAAGTAGCTGAAATGCTCAATATCCCCCATCGAAAACAAATACGTATACTGGTGCGCATTGACGTGAAAGCAAAAGGTAAAGGCAATAAAAGTCTCTTCGGCACAACTGAAAATCTCAGTGAAGGTGGTTTATTTCTTATTGCGGATTCTATAATTGATACAGATGATAAAGTTGAATTGAGATTTTTTCTGCCCGGGAATAAAGATGAAATACATGCAATGGCAGAAATCTTGAGAATC
>MFGW01000077.1:914-1137 GCA_001780385.1 Candidatus Fischerbacteria bacterium RBG_13_37_8
ACAGCTTAAAACAAATCAGATCATTTATTGTCAACCGTATTTCGACTGGTTAAATTACTTTTCCACTACTTTGTTTTGAAGAGAATCTTGTAATAGCAAAAAGCTGAGAGTGCTATTACACACCCCCACGCAACTATCATAAATAACCAGGCTCCAATATGCATAAGTGTCTCCTTATCAGGGGTTGTCATTATGAGCATTCCGGCAGGAATGCGTAATAATC
>MFGW01000077.1:1193-4101 GCA_001780385.1 Candidatus Fischerbacteria bacterium RBG_13_37_8
ACTCGTCCATGCTACAAGTATTACTATTAATACAACCGGTGTAACATATGTCATGATAAATTTGAAGAAGCGCGGTATTTTAATTTCTGCACCACGGTTAATCTCAGCCCAGGCTTTATCCGGACCAAATATCCACATGAATATGATAACCTCTATCAATGCAAATACCACCAGTCCAAATGTCCCGACCAAATAATCAATTTCATCAAGGAAACCATGCTTGAGAAAAATCATGTTGAAACCGCCGGTAACAAGCAACAAGGCTCCGAGAATCAACGCAGCATTTTTCCGCGTGATATTGAATTCATCCTGCAGGAATGCCATTGCAGGTTGTGTAAGTGCTACGGATGAAGTAATCCCCGCAAAAAACAGGAGCAGAAACCAGAGAAATCCGAAAATGGAACCAATAGGCAATAATTGAAAGATGACCGGCATAGCATTGAACCCTAAATCAAATGCTCCTCCCTCGGCAATTTGTTTCGTAGCAGCGATTCCAAAGAAACATACGGCTGCCGGAATGGCTATTGTTCCACCAAGCACAACCTCTGCAAATTCATTGGTACTTGAAGTAGCTAACCCGGTGAGTGCAATATCATCTTTTTCTTCAAGGTAACTTGCATAGGTGTGCAGTGCTCCCGTGCCAACACTTAGCGTAAAGAAAATTTGACCGGCTGCTGCAAGCCAGATGCTTGCACTCGCTAATAATTGAAAATTAGGATTCCAGATAAATGCAAGCCCTGAACTGATATTTTGTTCCGGATGATTGATGGGATCCGGCGTACCAAGAGTTAATACGCGTATTACCAGCACAATTGCAAAAATAAACAACAACGGCATCGCTATTTTAGCAAGTCGCTCAATTCCCCCGGCAATGCCTTTCGCTAAAACTGCTATATTCATCGATAACGTTATTATAAAAAATACAAACGCAAGGAGCAATGAACTCCCCGGTATTACTCCCTGGTAATTTTGCAGAAAACCACGCATCGCTTCTACGGATGTGTTGCCAAAATAACTCTTTGTGATAGAAAAGAAACTGTAAGCAAGTGTCCACGATTCAATATAGTTGTAGTAGAGCACAATACCAAACGGCATGAAAACACCAAGCGCTCCAAGATATTTCGCTAATTTGTGCTTCCATAATTTTTCATACATTCCGGGTAAGGTGGAATAACCGTATTTGCCGCCGTGTCTTCCAATTCCCCATTCAATCCACATGAGCGGTATGCCGAGTAGTAAAAAAGAAATAAAGTAGGGGATCATGAAAGCACCACCGCCGTTTTTCGCTGCCTGAACCGGAAAGCGTAAAAAATTACCCAGACCAATAGCATTGCCTGCCATCGCTAATACCAAACCTAATCTTGATGCCCATCGTTCCCGCTCTTTGGTCATGATTACCTCCTTTAAAGAGTGGTCAGTGAACAGTGGTCAGTGAACAGTTGTATATATTCCGCTATTTTACCTGAAATATCAACTGATTTCATGATATCTGAGACTACTGCTACGGCATCTATTCCTTCTTTCCAAAGTTTACTTGCACGCTCTAACGTGATTCCTCCTATTGCTACTAAAGGTTTGTCTGTCATCGCTCGTAGGGTGGTCACGTATTCTAATCCTAATGGCTTGTTTGAACTGATTTTCGTCGCTGTATCATATATCGGCCCAATTGCAATATAATCAACATCTTCGCCAAGTGCCTGCTCAAATTGCTTTATATTATGTGTGGATATGCCAATTATTGCCTCGTTCCCCAAAAGACAACGTACCTCTGAAACAGGAAGATCATCCTGCCCTAAATGAATACCTTTCGCACCCGCAAGAAATCCTACATCAACCCTGTCATTTACAATAAGCATATGATGGTCTGAAAGTTCCTTTATGCTTTGGCGCATCTCTTGCAATAATTGACCATCTGCCATCTCTTTATCACGTACCTGAATTATACGAGCACCACCCTTTATACTCTCTTTCACTATGCTGCTATGAGACATTCCCGCCATTGTACTGTCCGTTATTACATACAAACCTGTGCACTTCATTGCTTCAAAAAAAACCTGTTTTGCCATCATGTTGCTCTTTCCCAGGGCTAAAGCCCTGGGTTAAGGTCGCTTGTCCCTTCGGGACAGAAAAGGCTGCTTGGCATAATCTCTACTATTCACTGACCCCTGCTCCCTGTCCACTGTTCCCTGTTTTCACTTTCCACTGATCACTGTTTCAGTTGCGATTTGCGCTGCTCTCTTGGCAAAGAAAGTTTCGATAAACCTGGTCGTGGTCTTTCCCTTAATAAATTCTTCGTTATTGAGTATGTCAAGTTGAAGAGGTATATTAGTTTTGATGCCTTCTATTAATGTCATTTGCAATGCACGAGCCAGCCTGATGCGCGCTTCTTCCCGCGTAGAACCAAAACTGATAATTTTTGCTATCAATGCATCATAATAAGGCGGAATGGTATAATATGAATATAATGCACTATCAATTCGTATACCAGGACCTCCATAAAAAATTACTTTTCCAAGCTTGCCCGCCTGTGGCATAAAATTTTGGGGATCCTCTGCATTAACACGACATTCAATGCTGTGTCTTTTTATTTCAATCTCTTTCTGTTTAAGAGTCATTTTATTGTCCATGGCAATAAGAATCTGTTGTTTTACGATATCGATGCCCGTAATAGCTTCCGTGACGGGATGCTCGACCTGGATCCGTGTATTCATTTCAAGGAAGAAAAAATTATCCTCGCCGTCCACGAGAAATTCTATCGTTCCCACACTATCATACCCGACCGCTTCTATTATTTGCACGGCAGCGTTTGTAATTTTTTTGCGCAATCGCGCAGATAAAGAGGGTGAAGGTGCTTCTTCTATCATTTTCTGATGTTTTCTTTGAATTGAACATTCGCGTTCAAAAAGAT
>MFGW01000077.1:4113-6110 GCA_001780385.1 Candidatus Fischerbacteria bacterium RBG_13_37_8
TGAATTTATCTCCTATGACCTGTACTTCAATATGTCTCGGTTCTTTAAAATATTTTTCTATATAAATTTCTGAATTACCGAATGCATTGGCTGCTTCGGTCTGTGCAATTCTAAAAGAAGCTGCCAGTTCCTTCTCATTATTCACAATACGCATTCCCTTGCCACCACCGCCGGCAGTCGCTTTGAAAATAATAGGATAACTGATTTGCCGCGCAAATTTTTTAGCTTCATTTTCATTTGTGAGAATTTCTTGTGAACCGGGAATAATTGGCACATCCAGCTCAGAGGCAAGCTGACGTGCACGTGCTTTATCTCCCATTAACCGGATTACTTTAGGCGAGGGACCTATGAATTTAATATGGCAGGATTCACATATCTCTGCAAAATTAGCATTCTCGGCAAGAAAACCATACCCGGGATGCAATGCATCAGCATCCGTTACCTCGGCAGCGCTTATTATATTCGGCATGCTCAGATAACTCTTTGAAGCTTCAGGCGGTCCTATACATACTGATTCATCAGCTAACGTGACATGCAATGCTTCCTTGTCTGCTTCTGAAAAAATTGCAACAGTTTTTATGCCGAGTTCTTTGCATGCAGCTATGATACGTACCGCTATCTCCCCACGGTTGGCAATAAGAATCTTCTTAAATTCCATGATCTTCCTTTGCGTCTCTCTGCATTTGCTGAAAAATTACTGAATGAAATTACGTTTTCAATTTCACCGCTATCAATTTTTGACCAAATTCTACCGGCTCCGCATTGCCAACATATATCGCAACCACTTCACCTTCAATATCTGATTCAATTTCATTCATAATTTTCATTGCTTCTATGATACATACAACATTTCCTGGCTTAATTTCCTGTCCTATATCGACAAAAGAATCTGAATCAGGAGTAGATGCCCGGTAAAATGTTCCTACCATCGGAGAAGTAATGTAATGCAATGTGCCACTTATTTCTTCTTGTAAAGCTGCACTTTCTTCAATAGAATGCTCGTCTGTAATTGGGACCTCGCTAATTATAGCTTGTGCTATTTCATGCTGTCTGCGTGAAACTGCTCTCCGCTCAATATCCTTCAGCGGTGTATCCTGCCTTACTTTAATCTTGAGCCCCGGTTTTTCAAGCTCAAATTCATCAATATGGCATTCTTTCAACAAATTAAAGAGATTTTTAAGTTCGGATAAATCCAGACCTAAATTTTCTTTCTTGATATCTTCTTCTTTCGATGCTTCTTTTAGAGAAGCTGCATTTTTTTTAACTTTCTCTTCCAATATATGCCCCCGTCCTTGTGTCTATGGTTATAACATCCCCTTCATTTATAAATAAAGGTACCGATATCACAGCTCCGCTTTCAAGTGTAACAGGCTTGCTTCCTCCCGTTACGGTATCTCCCCTTGCTCCCGGTTCCGACCTTATTACTTTCATGGACACAAAAAATGGCAGTTGAATAGAAATAGCTTGATTATGATAAAAAAGAATCGTCACTTCAATCTGCTCTTTCAAATAATCTGCCATTCGTTTCATCCGATTCGCAGGTACCGTAACCTGTTCATATGTTTCAAGATCCATGAAATGAAAATCATCTCCTTCGCGGTACAAAAACTGCATGTATTTCTCATCGATTTCTGCCTCGGGGAGTTTTTCACCTGATCTAAAATTATGCTCCAGTACATTGCCCGTTTCAATATTCTTTAAGCGCGTGCGTACAAATGCCTGTCCCTTTCCAGGCTTGATATGCTGACACTCAACAATTTCATAAGGAGCATCCTTAAATAATACCCTGAGTCCTGATCTGAATTCTGATGTGTCTATCATATATTTGTATGTTTCTCCTTATTTTCACATAGAATGAACTATTATATAACAAAATGAGGGAATAGGGAATAGGGACTGGGGACAGGGAGCAGGGAACAGGGAGCAGGGGACAGGGAGCAGGGAACAGGGAGCAGGGGACAGAGGACAGAGGACAGAGGACAGGGGACAGAGGACAG
>MFGW01000078.1:0-601 GCA_001780385.1 Candidatus Fischerbacteria bacterium RBG_13_37_8
CCGGTTATCACTGAGAGACCATATGACATATGCTTGTTGTAGGAAAGCTCGGTATCATCAAGAAAATCAAGAAATTCATCGACTCTGACACCACGTAAAATATGTACGAATGGCACGTTGAGTGATTGTGCCAGTGCATCTTCTGCACGTACAAGACCCTGCCAATTTTCATAGAAATTCATAGGTCTGAAACCGCTGAATTGAACCGGTGCATCTTCTATAAGCATGTCGGTTGAGATGAGACCTTTTTCTATAGCCAGTGCATAGAGGAAAGGCTTCAATGTAGAACCGGGTGAGCGGTATGACCAGAAACCGAGTACCTGTCCATCATTCGCTTCTTTCCAGTAATCGAGTGAACCGACCAGCGCTACGACTTCACGTGTATTATTGTTGATTACGGCGATTGCCGATTGGGAAACACCGTTTTGTGAAAGGAAGTATTCATAATTATGAGCGATTGCTTCTGCAGTTTTTTGAATAGAGCGATCAATGGTACTGTCAATGGTGTTATGCGAAGAGGCTGCTTTCGAGGAGGTCAGTGCGAGGAAATCAGCGGCATGAGGAGAATGCATAGGGACAGGATAAATGCGAGAAGGAACCG
>MFGW01000078.1:613-3318 GCA_001780385.1 Candidatus Fischerbacteria bacterium RBG_13_37_8
AGCAGGTTTATTAAAGTAAGCTATTGAAGCAGCCGTGATGCCGTAGAGGTTTCCACCGTATGGGGCATAGTTGAAGTAATGTTCCAGGATACCTTTTTTGCCGAGACGCAGTTCCAATTGTAAAGCTCGCAGTGCCTCAATTAATTTTGATTTAATGGTACGTGGTTTAGGTTCTATAATGCGTGCCAGTTGCATAGTAAGCGTAGAACCTCCGGAGATGATTCTGCCTGCTTGTATATTCTGATAGGAAGCGCGTAGAAGTGATAGTGGATTCATACCCGGATGGTAATGGAAATATTTATCTTCGTAGCAGATTGCTGATTGAACTAGTCGCTTATCCAATTCATGCAACGGTGCATAGATCCTGAATGAATCATCAGGAGCGCGGTATGTTCTCATAATGGTTCCATTACTGTATTTAACAACAGCGGAATATTCTTTCTCCAAATCTTTTGGCAGAGGAATGAACAAAGCAGTCACTATCAAAATGAGTATGCAGACAACACCGAACAACCACAGCTTCCAGCTTAGTGCAAGCAGGAGCATATTTTTTATCAGTTGTTTTAGCTTTCTATTCATTTTTTCATCAGCGTAACGTAATGATTCACTTTGTGCCTCTGGGGGCGGACACATGGGTCCGCCCCTACACATAATCTTTGGCGGACGCATAGGTCCGCCCCTACATTAATTTTTCTTAATTTTTATTTGAGTGCTGTCGGTTTTGCATCGCAAGTCGGGTTGATACATGACTACACTTTCAGTAGGCGGTTGAAAGAAATCTCCGACCATTGTTGCTCTTACTACATAATAGAATTCGTATGTTCCAGAACCGAGGCCGCCAAAAATATCAATTCTATCATCACGATAATCTACATAATCTGCAATAAACAGGTTTTTCTTTTCGATCCAGGATGGCATAGTCTCAGGATTTAATCGCTGGTTTTCTATTTCGAGACCAGCGGGAAGATAATCCGAAATTGCAACATTATCTAATCGTTCCTGACGATAATTCTTAATTGACAGTTTTACCAGCACGGAATCTTTTTGTTTAAAAGAAGTGACGGGTTTGCCTTCCATATCAAGATATTGCTTGCTTATTTCGATACCTGTGGCATAGCGTTCGAAGCGGGCATTTTTCTTAAAACCTTTTATTTCGGTGTAAAGGTAGAGTTTGCCGTCAGCAACTACATCGATATAAGCTTCTTTGACTTCTTTTTTATTAATTTCGAATGACCATTGAATACCGTGTTTAGTTTTATTAGCGGGTTTAAGTGTCCCATCTACAAACAGTTGAGCCTGGTAATTAGAGGCGTACTTGACATTCTGAATACGGATTCCCAAAGCCAGGATAGACCAGGAAAGTTCTTGTGTTGAATAGTACCAGCTATTGCGGGAGAGTTTTTCGATAAGTGGAAGCATATATTGTTCATTCTGAACTGAGCCAGGACGCATCGTTTCTGAAAAGTATAATCTGAGAGCCAGTTCACGGTAACTGGAATAAAAATCTTCGTTTAATTTTCTTGTTGCAGGGGCTGTCAATTTAAGTGCGCGATCCAGTATTTGTTCAGAATAGGCTGTTTTGCCTGCATGGTATAATGCTCCAGCAATAAACATCAGGTCTTCCGAGGACAGGTTGGTACGTGAGCTCATGCCGATAATATCATTTACGGATTTATCGGAAAGCTGATCACCCAGTGCAAGCACGTAGTAGCCGAACGTCCATTTATAGGCATAGGATTTAACAAAATTCAATGCTGAATTCAATGCTTGTTCCGGGACAATATAACCGGCTCTTTTCGCTTCAAGCAAAATGAACGTAGCATAGATTGAACTCCATACTTCCGCATCAGTGCCTCCGGGCCAATACGCAAATCCTCCGCTGATCGTTTGCATGGATAAGAGACGTTGTATGCCGGAATAGACTTTATCTTTCAGAGCGGCTTTTTCAGCACTTTCAGGATCTATCATAGTAATAACATCCTGCATTCGAATTAATGGGAGAAGGGAAGAAGACGTTTGTTCAATACATCCGTAGGGATAGCGTATAAGATAGCGGAGATGTGTCATGCGCGAAACACCCGGGATTGGCGATAGAATCATTTGTACTTTCTCTTTATTTGGCATCCATTCATTCAGATATCCTTCAAGAGAGTTTTTGCCTTTTTTCAATTCTATGAAATTTATTTCAGTCAGGTATGGTCTGTCGGGGGTAGCAGGGATATTGAATTTTTCATAGTATTGTTCATTGCCGGTTTTAGCTTTAATTTCAACGGTCATAGGTTCCAATGAAGCAGTTACTTCGACTGGCAAAATAATAACCTGTGATTTCACAGGTTCTAGATTAATTGATTTTGGATAGTCTTCGAGTATATTAGCGCCATTTATGTTCATTGAAATAGTAGTGGAGGTAGGTGATTTAAGATTATTGCTGAACGAGATTGGTATTTCAATGCGGTCATTTGTATGAACAAATCGCGGCATTGTTGGCAGGATAGTCACATCACTTGCTACCTGAACATATTTATCAGCGGCAGCTATGCGATCTTCATTAAAGGCGGCAATCATGACCCTGAGTTTTCCCTGATACTCTGGTACCTGGAATTTTACCTCGGCAACACCTTTCTCATTACTCTTTATAATTCCGCTCCAATATGAAACAATGCGTACAAATGTAGGAATATCCTGCATCATTCCTGCTTCACCGC
>MFGW01000078.1:3452-4299 GCA_001780385.1 Candidatus Fischerbacteria bacterium RBG_13_37_8
TCATCAACGATAGCAACTGTTCCCTCGAATGGTTGCTTAGCTTTTATAGTAGTTTTCAAGGTGGTATTTGGTTTGATTTTATCCGGGATGTTTAATTCGAGATTCAGGCTATGCCGCGATGGACGTACAGAAAGTTGTCCAATACCGAAGGCACGTCTTACCGCATACATATCATTACTGGTCAGAAGCAAGGCAGATGCATAAACGGTGCTTGTCCCCTGCGGCACCTTGAATGAAAATGAGGAACTGTCTCCTTTACCATTCATCCAGCGATGCGTGATTATGTCGTCCAATTCGAGTGACCAGAGTATTCTTCCCTCGAAAGGTAATAATGCCGATGCAGTGATTGATTCATTATAATCAGCTTTATTTTTATCAAAGGTGATATTGAGAAGCTCAGGAGAGGATATTGTTTTCGCATCATACCGGTACGACCAACTGTAGCATAACAAACTGCTCTGAGCTGAACTGTCTTTACCTGATACGTCCACGAGATAATTTGACCAGTAGTCGGTTGGTTTGAAGCTTAGCTCGAATTTGCCATTTTTCAATGACAATGAAGTGGTTTCCGTGTAGGGAATCTGCATTTTTGTCCATTGCCAGATAAACCTGTTTTGACTGCTGTCATACACCCTGACGTAGTTATATTCGATTCGGTAGATGTTATACTGCAGTTTGCTTTTGGAGGTAAGTAATTTGCCGCTGTTGTCAACAACTACACCGTTTACTTTAATAGTAGTGCCGGGTTGAAAAGTGCCCTGTTCGGTTTTTAAGCCGATATAATAAGGAGTCGGGTGAAGGAGCACTGAGCTATCTGCTTTAGAACTGCGTCCACTTCCGGCTTCGA
>MFGW01000078.1:4466-10452 GCA_001780385.1 Candidatus Fischerbacteria bacterium RBG_13_37_8
CCTTTTGGCTGGTAGTCTATTTCACTGAGTTTGCAGGATATGTCGAAATCTTGTTCAGCAGCGGGAGCTCCGAATAAATAATCAGCCTGCAATATGCCGGTGATTTCATCCGAAGGTGAATATTCTTTTTTGTCTGTCTGAATAGTTGCCTTGATTCTTTGCGGGACAAATTCTTCGAGGAAGAAATACCCGGTCGTGACTGTTTCTGCTCCTACTTTAAAATCAAGCGAGTATCGTCCTGTGAAAAAGGATTGCTGCGTATTGAGCTTAAATTCAGCAAGACCAACGTTATCAGTGGCGCCTTTTAAGGTAAGCAGTTCTTTACCCTGCGGGTCTCGTACCTGAACAATGACAGGTAAGCTTAATCCTTTATAAGAACCGTATTCACGAATAACCATGGCAAAATTAATAGTTTCTCCCGGACGATAAAGATCACGCTCTGGATAAAAATAACCTAAATACTTGCTGCCAGGCACATACATCCCAGATACTTCAAAATCACTTGTTGAGAGTGTGCTTGAATTAAAATAAATAAATGAGAAATTATTTTCTTTAATTGAGGTCAAGACGAATGGATAGCGATACCGTTCGGTACTGTAATTGATTATGCAGTGACCGTCTGAATCTGTTATGCATTCACCCATGGTTACATTCTTGTTGGATAATAATTTTATTTTCGTATATTTTTCCGGTTCAAGTGTTGAGGAATTGAGTGCCCATACATAAACACTCGACGGTGTCTTCTTCGCAATAAGAGAAATATCAGAAATAATGAGTATTATCCTGGCTTGATTTTGCGCTGAATTCCCATAGTAACCATAGTCATAATTATAATCGTAGTCATAATTATCCTGCTGGTTTTGCTGCTCCTTTTTTTCCTGCGCGACAATTTCGAAGACTCCTTCTTCTCCCGTGTCAAAAATATCTTTCAGGTCGAGCCAGAATAATTTATTCTTATCACCTGCGTTAACCTCAATTGTTTTATTGGTAATGACTTGTTCTGCTAATACTCTGAATCCCCAATCACTTCCTTGCTTGTCATCATACCAGAGCGGGATATTTTCTTTCGGCATACGGTTAATCGTTACATTGATATTCTTTATATTACGCACACGAATTGGTATCCTTGCTCCGCCTTTTTTCCCAAGATACATTCCCTGGATGGCAAAGGAAAGTTTCGCCGTGGGAGAAGGAGTTACGAATGATTGCTTGAAATCATTACGTAATTGATAATCATTTGTAGTACGCAATCCTGCTGCAATTTTTACTTCATAGGAATGTTGCGGCTTAAAATTAGCATAAATTTCGATACCGTAGCCGGTTGAGAGAACTTTAAATGATATAGGCGGATCGATGCTTATGTAAGAACGAATATCATCAATTTTGAATGTACAAAGGGTGCCACCCTGTATCGAACATTGCACTCTTACTGCAAAAGAATCTTCTCCTTCTATGACTGAAAGTCCCGTAATGTTCAAATTGCCTATTGGCTGCGGTAGTTCAAAGAGCACTTCTTTTTTCAATCCTGCCTGCTTACCCTGGACCGGCAAACCTTCTTTAAATTTTACCTGGTATGATTCGGAGGTGTTTTTAAATGTCACGACTAAGGCTTGCGGATCATTTTCACGCAAAGCAACCGCTTTTACTTTCACAAGTTTCTTGTCAGCATCATATACTTCCACATAATCACCTGCTTCAGATGCTGATAAAGGATAATTCCAACGGATGAGTGCTTCAACATCATTTATTCCCCATCTCTCTGCAAATCCACTGAGCAATTGCAATGAGGGTGTGGTAAAATCAAAAGAGATTTTTTCGCGAATTTTACCTGGTTTATCCGGGAGAGGGATGCACTTGAGTGTCACCGAATATTTTGTTTCCGGATTTACAATATCATCAAACACATATTCAAAAGTTTTTGGATCACTCCAGCGGATATATCCTTTAATGAGAGGTTTGATAGAGAAGCATTCTTTAGATTTTTCAAAAGTGATTTGTGTATTAATTTCCACTTTTTCTTTATAAGGAAGCAGGAAGGTAACGCCCGTTGGAACCTGAAGTTCAATTCTACCTTTCGGGTAGTAAGTGATTGCGGAAGGGCTTTCTGCGGAAGCCTGTAGACCTTTTGCTGGTGGTGGCGCTTTTTCAATTTTCTTTTCCGGTTCTTTTTTACAGAACATGGTAATACCCAGGACTATTATCAGGATAATACCTGCGATTATTGCTGTTATCCTTTTTTTATTGCTCAGCATGATGACCTCCTTGTGGTTTTGCGAGCACACCGAAGGTGTGCGAAGCAATCCCGCATGCCATAGAAGCATAGTCCGTTCGGGATTGCTTCGTTCTGCTTCGCAGAACTCGCAAAGAATGTTGTCTTTTCATAAAACTTTTGACATAATTAAATGCCTTGTATAATCAAGAGCAAATTAATTGCCATTTTTTGATTACCTGTCTATTCAGATAATCCTAGTAATTTTACCACAGCGCATTTATATATTATAGTGGATTGTGGAGAAACTATTCGCGATTAAAAATACCACAGAGAACGCAGAGATAGCAATAATAAAAAGAAGGTATGTGAGGTGTACCAGATTGTTGATAATTGAAGGCAAGACCGTATCTATTTTGACACACAAATGTGGCGGACAGGTGTTCACAAACAGGTGTTCACAAGTTCATGCCTGGATACTATAATCTTGAAATTTATTCTATCTCAAAGTAAATTAATGACGGGAAGCGCGTATTTATTTTTTTCTCTGCTTCAGTGCTAATATGTTCAGCATGTTTTTTCGCGATAGTCAACAGAATATCTTTTGCCTTTTCCCAATTGCTTTCAAAAGTAATGAGCACGGATATTTCATTCCAAATATATTGAAATCCCCTGCTGTAATTAGCGAGCGCTTCTGTTATGATTTTTGCATCTGGAATATGTATGACTCTTCCGGTGCTTTGATCAGCATGTACCCAGTTTCCAATTTCCAGGATGCTGAATTGAAAGATACGAATATCGATGACATCACCTGCATGTTGACCAATCTGAATGCGGTCTCCTAAATTAAACGGTCTGCGCCATAGGATGAATATTCATCCTGCAAGATCTTCCACGATATCTTTCAGGGCAATAGCGAGGCCTGCTGACAATAAACCTAAATAGGTAGATAAGCTTCGAAAACCCGTATACCAAATGCTTCCAACGAGAAATATTCCCAGGACTGCGCCAGCATAAGCTGTTGATTTTCTCCAGCGGTAACGTGCCTGAACATTATCATGTTTTCGCCAAACAATTCTAATGATGAGTGTGCGGATGAGCCAGATTAGTACAATAATTATGAGAGAATTTAATATCTTATAAAAAATTACGGGATCAAGTTGTAGCATATTGTCAAAAGGCATTAATAATCCTTATATGGAAATTATATTATGTTCATAGGTTATTTTCAATCCATGACGGACTGTCATTATGAGTCCAGCGCCAGCGGGACGTAATAATCCCTGACTTTTATACTTCTTATAGTCTGTAAGGGCTTGCCACGCTTTGCTACGCAAAGCTTTCAAATAAGATAATATTTATATGCAGCGGCGCAGTATCATAATGGTGAAGTCATCATGGTGAACGTGACCATTAGAAAGAATCTTAGTATTTTTTACCAGGGATTCTATCATTTGAGGAGTAGATTGATGAATGTGGGAGCTTATGAGTTGTGCAAGCCCAGCAGAACCAAGTTCTTGTCCTGATTCTTCCCCAAATTCAATAACACCATCGGTAAAGAATGCCAGGAGATCTTGTTTGCTGAGTTGTACAGTTTCTGATTTGAATGTTATATCAGCAATGAAGCCAAGTATGAGTCCGCCGCATGCAAGATGTTCAATAGTTCCATTTTTTCGGAAAAGCAAAGGTGGAGGATGGCCACAGTTAGTGTAAGTGAAAATACCGGTAGAAGGTTCCAGAATTCCAAAGACTGTGGTGACGAAAGTTTCCGGGCTTGTGGATTCATAAAGGAAGCGGTTTACATTTTGAACAATGTGAGGGATATCAGTCTGGTATTGCATTTGAGTTCTCAATGATGCGCGGAATGTAGCCATTATCAATGCAGCAGGAATACCTTTTCCAGAGACATCGGCAATGACAATGCCGATCTTTCCATTAGGGAGTTCGATATAATCAAAATAATCTCCCCCTACATTAAAATCTGGAATGTTAAGAGATGCTATCTCATAATTTTCAAGATTAGGGGGAGTAATGGGGAGAAGACATAACTGGACAGTTTGTGCGAGCTTAAGTTGGTTTTCGATATATTTTTTTTCAATTATTTGTTGATGCAGAATTGCTTTCTCAATTGAGATGGCGGCAGCATGAGAGATGAACTGCAGAATTTCTGCATCTCCTTCATTATAGGAATTCAACTGGTTGCTTTCAAGGTTAAGTGCTCCAATAACATGATCTCCTACAAAGATGGGTACAGTTATTTCTGAAAGGGTGGTACTGCATCCTTCGTAATAACGATTATCAAGCCTCACATCATCAATAATGACAGTTTCACCGCTTTTAATTACGTAACCGATTATTCCTTTGCCCAAAAGCAGCATTTCATCATCTTCTCTTGCTGTCAGGGGAAATCCACGCTGTGCTAATCCTGCAATAATATGCCTGTGGTGACTGTGCGGAAAAGCGGGCAATTCTTTTTTCAACACATAAATTCCAGCCGAGTCGTAGTTTATCAAATTTTTAATGGAATCTATAATATGATTTAATACTTCTTCCAGATCAAGCGTGGTACGTACCTTCTCTATGATATCCATGAGAAGTCCGTATTTGAATTCTGAATTCATATTAATATGTTTGCCTGTTTTTGCCATTAAGCCTCTTTGATTAATACATCAGAAAATAGCAATTGTTTCCTCTTGGTATCTATGTTTGCAGTAACAATGTAATCAGCAAAGGATTATTGTAAAAGAAAAGGGAAAGGATTTCAAGAGAAAAGGAAGAGGTAAGGGTTGAGAAGAGATTAATGCCGGCATTAAGACAAATAATATCTTTTCCTCAATCTCTCTTCATCATTATCCTCGATGCTTGTTAGTGTCACTAAATGAGAGGGGACGGCGTTAGTCGTCAGGAAAAGACAACGGATTTCTTCGATGCATTGAAAGACACACAGTAATCTTAATTCGTCAATGCGTTGGAGTGGCTTATCTGATTTCCACCAGTAGTAGCCGGTGCTGGAAATTTGTTCATTTATTGTTGAGAATAATTCTGGAGATGGTATGAGGATCTCAGGAAGAGAATCAATCGTTTCAGCAAAAGACAGGGATATTGTGCGAGCCCAGGCACCAAGAGTCTGAATGCTGTTAATCAGGATTTTTGCGCGAGCATGATTTTTTTCTATTATTTTTGCTTCAATGAATGGCAATGATTCTAAGGATTCTGGTGTATCAGGCATTTGAGCAATGGGTACAAAACGTATTTTATCGAAGGGGCTTTTGTTATGGAAGTATCGGTCGAAGAATCCCTCTCTGCCGTCTAACCACACTTTAGAATTAGCAAGAATTTCTGATTGGAAAAAGGATTCCGTTCTTGTTCCGCTATAAAAATAAAGATCAAATAAAGCCATGGTTAATGCAACTCCTTTGCAAACGACGCTTCGTCGTTGCGAGCTTTGCGAAGCAAAGCGTGGCAATCCTTGACGGACTGTCATTATGAGTCCCGCATTAGCGGGACGTAATAATCCTCGGCAGACTATGCTTCTTAATCCCATTCGGGATTGCTTCGTAAGGACTGACACATTGGTCTGCCCCTACATCTCAGAACTCGCGAAGAATTCTTTGCTGTAGGGGCGAACCTTGTGTTCTCCCGTTTCTACAGTGTAAATCAAAGAGATTGCAGAAAGCAAGTGTGAAATGGTTGCATAAAATATACAAAGATGTTACATTATTATTCTTATGGTTTGGCAGGAATTGTTACGTTTGCCCCTGGCAAACTCACAATGAC
>MFGW01000078.1:10534-11066 GCA_001780385.1 Candidatus Fischerbacteria bacterium RBG_13_37_8
TTGGTTTGCCTGCAGATGCTACCACGATGTATCCATGGAAAATGACAGATACTGAAACTGTATATGTGCTGGAAAATATTTATGAACCATTAATTAGATTGAAAAGAGATAGTGCAGGAATTGAACCTTGCCTTGCCACGAGCTGGAAACCATCCTCTGATTATAAAACATGGACAATTAATTTAAGAAAAGATGTAGCTTTTCATGATGGAACTCCATTGAATGCCGATGCCGTTATAGCCTCTTTTCAGCAGAATCCTCTTTTTACCTCAGAAGTAAAGAAAATAGATGATTATACGCTTTCTTTTATTCTTGAACGACCTAATGCAGCTTTTGCTATTACATTATCTCTTCAGTATTACATTATAGCAGGACCGGCAACGATACAATGCTTCAAGAAGAACTGTAAAAAAGTAACAGTAGTAGGTACAGGACCCTACAAATTATATGAATGGATACCGGGAAAACGTGTGGTTTTGCGTGCAAATAAAAATTATTGGGGAGGCAGGCCGTACCTTGATGAAGCACAATT
>MFGW01000078.1:11078-13665 GCA_001780385.1 Candidatus Fischerbacteria bacterium RBG_13_37_8
AAAAAATCCTGAACTTATGCAAGCACTGAGGACAAATAAAATTGATATGGCACCTATAATATCTACGGATAATATTGGTGAAATAAAGCAAATGCAGAATGTAGTATTTCAGTCCAGAGCGGCGCTTAATATTGCTTATCTTGGCATGAACAACGAGAAGGAGCCTTTTAAGAATAAAAAAGTAAGAATTGCTATCAGTCATGCTATCAATAAAACTGAGCTTGTGAATAAATATTATTACAAGGGAGAAGCAGGTGCAACGGCAAAGAGTTGTCTTCCGCCGGCAATGTTTGGATATTACAATGAGCTGCCGGAGAGGGAATATGATCCAGCTAAAGCAAAGAAATTACTTGCAGAGGCAGGTTACCCTGATGGATTTTCAACTAGACTGTTGCCTCCGCCTGTAAATAGGGCTTATTTGCCAAATCCGGCAGGAATTGCCCAGGATATTCAGCAATATCTTGCAAAAATTGGCATCAAGGCTGAAATACTGAAAAGCAATTCATTTAAAGAATTCAGGGATGATTTACATCAAGGTAAATATGAAATGATGCTCTACGGATGGATTGCCGATACTATTGATCCCAATGATTTCTTGACATCACTGCTCATATCAAGTTCTATAAATATCAGCAATAGTCCCAGATGGTCAAATGAACGCTTTGATAATTTAGTATATAAAGCGCGTGGTGAAGGTGTTGCTGATAGAGCTAAAACATATCGTGAAGCTCAAATGGTTTTTTATGAAGAAATGCCATTTATTCCTTTTGCCAATTCATTATTATTAGGCAGTTGGAATGAGAGGGTACAGGGTTTTCAGCTTCATCCTGCTTCGAGATTCTTCCTGCAGCATATCTGGCTTTCAGAATAAATGAGTATTCGAAGCCGCTTGCAGTGATTTTATCAAATTCCTTGAGGAGAGAAAATTATGACAACTGATATTGAGATATCACAAAAAGCATTATTACAGCCCATTGAAGAAATAGGGGAGAAAATTGGAATAGGTCAAGCAGACCTGGAATTTTATGGGAAGCATAAGGCTAAGATTTCGCTGGAACTGTTGAAGAGAAAATGTAATGGTCAGGGAAAACTTATATTGGTAACTGGGATGACACCAACTCCAGCAGGAGAAGGAAAAACACTTACAAGCATAGGATTGACGGATGCGCTTACACAGCTTGGCAAAAGAGCTGTAGTAGCTTTGCGAGAACCATCATTAGGACCGGTGTTTGGGATGAAAGGTGGTGCAACAGGCGGCGGGTATTCGCAGGTCGCACCCATGGAAGAAATTAATCTTCATTTTACCGGCGATATTCATGCTATTACTTCTGCACATAATTTATTATCTGCCATGATTGATAATCATCTTCACTATCAGGGATCTCATGGATTACTTGATTGCAGGAGAGTAAATTGGAAGCGTGTGATGGATATGGATGATCGTGTTTTGCGAGATGTAGTGGTAGGAATAGGAGGTCCTTTGCAAGGAATTGCGCGCGAGACAGGTTTTGATATAACTGCTGCATCAGAAGTAATGGCAATTTTATGCTTATCGAACGATTATCCTGAATTAAAAAAACGATTAGGGAATATTTTTATTGGTTTTTCTCCTGACAATGAGCCTGTTTTTGCTCATGATATTAAAGCGGATGGTGCCATGGCTGCATTACTGAAAGATGCCATGAAGCCTAATTTAGTGCAAACATTGGAAGGGAATCCTGCAATTATTCATGGAGGTCCTTTTGCAAATATTGCTCATGGAACGAATTCTATCATAGCGGATAAGATAGCTCTTCAGGTAGCTGATTATGTGGTAACAGAAACAGGTTTTTCTACTGATTTAGGTGCCGAGAAATTTTTTGATATTGTAGTCAGGACAGGGAATGTACCACCTCCCAGTGTATGTGTACTTGTGGCAACCATACGTGCATTAAAAAGACATGGAGGAATAGCACTTGATCAACTCAAGAATGAGAATGTATTGGCACTCGAAAAAGGTTTTGCTAATTTACAGAAGCATATTGAAAATATTAGAACATTTGGGATTCCATTGGTGATTGCTTTGAATAAATTTCCTGATGACAGTCCTGGTGAAATGAAAGCTTTCTTTGAATTATGCAAAAAAGAGAATATCGCTGCTGCAGTATCAGAATGCTGGGCTAAAGGCGGAAAGGGCGGATTGGAATTAGCACAAAAAGTTATTGATGCTATAGATAATGACGACCATAATTTTCAATTTCTTTACCCATCAGAAATGCCGATTATAGAAAAAATCGAAACAGTAGCGCAGAAAATTTATGGAGCAAAGCAAGTAACGATGGAAGGTAAAATTCAGAGAAAGATTACTGAAATTGAAAGAATAGGATTTCAGAATTTGCCCATATGTGTTGCCAAGACACAATATTCGCTTTCTTCAGATGATCATTTAATAGGACGACCTGTTGATTTTACACTCATTGTAACTGATGCTTCGTTGTCATCCGGTGCTGGTTTTGTAGTTATTTATTGTGGGGATATAATGACAATGCCTGGTTTACCCAAGCAGCCTGCTGCTGAAAAGATAAGTTTATCCGATGATGGGCGGATA
>MFGW01000078.1:13686-19986 GCA_001780385.1 Candidatus Fischerbacteria bacterium RBG_13_37_8
TTCATTTCCTTAAAGTCGCCTTTTAAGAATATAATAAAAAAACCACAGAGCTTTAAACGAGCCTCGCTCGTTTAAAGCGGTTCAAGGTTCAAGATTAGAAAGAGCGCCGATTTGTTTCACCTTGAACACCCTTAAATTTTCTTGCCAAAAATACACTAATTTCATGATCAAGGGACTAGTCCCAAATTTAATTATGTAGGAGTGTGTTAAGAATAAAGGCATAGGTCAAAGTAAAGTTCAGTAGCGCTTATAATTTGCGATAGGGAAATTGATTCATCTGGTGTATGAGCTTGTTCCAGGCTGCCCGGTCCCAGAATTATGGGACGAAATCCTGATTTCCAGAGAAAGTTAGCGTCTGAATGACTTGGAAAAGGAGCCGGATTCCATGCCAACGAATGCTGCTTGTATATTTTCTTCAATGTTTTAATTAGCGGACCGGTTTCAGCTAGTGAATAGCCGCTAAAGATGGAAGAAAACCGCATAGTTGTTTTCAGGGCATTTTGAGAAGATGTGGCGATACATGATAATTCATCAAGTTCCGCTACAATACTTTCCAGTGGTATGCCGGGTGGCACATGAATATCGAGCCATGCTTCGCAGCGTTCTGGTGCAGCAAAACCTACACGCATGCTCTCCAGGTCACGTATATTAACCACGACATCCGTTCTTTTTACCTCGAGATAACTGATAATATTGGTTAGCAATAACAAGAGTGCATGAACTGCACTTTCTCCACGATTCGCCATGGATGCATGCATGCGGCGCCCTTCAGATAAAAACTGCACTTCGAGGTACCCATAACTGCCGAGACATGGCTGCAGATCAGTCGGCTCACCGATAATTACCCATGGAATATTGTATTGTTCGACAAATTTTGCTGCGCCATCTGCATTTTCTTCTTCACCTACAACGAGTGCTAAAGCTGCCGAAAGCTTGCCGGAAGTATTCTGCCATGCGGCAACATACGCTTCAATCATGGCAGCACAACCACCTTTCATATCCGCTGCACCTAATCCACTTATGACATCCCCTTTGATCTGAAATCCTGAATGTGTATATTCATACGCCGCTACAGTATCAAGATGTCCCATGAGCAATATCTGCGGTTCTGCAGTGACAGGCATGACTATAAGATTGTAACGATTATCATCAACACGCTGCCGCAGTGCGGGCAATCCCTGGCGCTGTAAATATGCATAGAGATAATCAAGCAGATCTTCCTCTTTGCCCGAAGGACTATAAATATCTATCATATGCCTCAGCAAGCGTTTTAATCTTTTAAGATCTATTTGATTCTTTTCTTTAGACATTATGTTTAATGTAGCTTTTTGCTTTATGCGATAGTTTTGCTTTAACTTTACGTTGCTTTTGTTTTTCCGTGAGATTAAGTGTCATATAAACATGTTCTTCTGGATTGCCAAATCCTACCTTCCTGAAAAATTTCAGTGCAGGTTCATTATCGGCTTGCGTATCAACCAGCAGCATTCGCACACCCTCTTCCAGCATGACATTACGGAATTGATTGAAGAGACGTGTAGCGAGACCTTCGCGTTGATAGGCACGTTCTACTCCTAACCATACCAGGTACCCATAGCTCCACGCAGAATGTGTTTTATAAACTATCGTACCGAGAGCAAAACCTATTATGCGCTTGCCTTTTGCTGCAACGAGACATGTTTCTTCATCTCCGAGGTATAAACTGACAAGTTCCTGTTCATCCCATGTGCGGTATAAATTAGGTGTAAACTCTGAAGTGAATAATTTTTCACCAAGCAAAAATACGCTGTGCAAATCTTGCAATTCCATGAGCCTGATAGTTATTCCTGTATTTTTTCGCTCATGATATTTTTTCTCATTACATATAGTCATTCTTTTTCTCCGGTTTTCTTTTTGCCGATCATGTTGATTAATACTGGTGGAAATGAATACGGATAATCAAACACAGCAGGCAGTAGTTTCAGTTTTCTATTTATGTAGATAAATGCGGCAGTAAAATAACCATATTGTTTAAGTTTCAAACCTTGCGACATGGATAATTCCGAACGGAACATAAGCCTGTCAAGAGGCTTAAATTCGCCTTCCTTGCTGGTACAAAGTAAGCCGGGGTGAGTTTCGAAATCTAATTCAGGGAAGAGTGTTTTTATGCCGTCTGGTGTGAAACGCCAGTAATCAGCCGGGAAATCATGAATTTCCCATGAGAAAGGTACACTTATAAAAAGGAGCCCACCGCATTCTAACAGATGCGTTGTGTTCTGTGCAAATTTGAATGGAGCGTGGCAGTGCTCAAGCACACTGAAACAAAAAATAGTTTTGAAACGTTTTTGTTGCATTTTGTCATCGATAATTTCAAATTCATCTGTCATATCAAGAACAATATCGACTCCTTTACCATCCTGCATATCGACACCAGTATACTCATGACCTGGAAATATTGATCTGAAATCAGGTGGTTTCCCATAATCCCTGCTTCCAATTTCAAGGATGGGAGATTTTACCAGTTCAGCGTTCTTCTCCACAAAATGTGCCTGGTTCATATTACCCATGAGAAGCTCCAATATCTGCTATTTCGCATTGTCTTTTATTGTACTTGATTTTTGCTTATTTTCAAAATAATGGACAGTGTAGGGGCAGACCAATGCGTCTGCCCTTGCGTAGCAATCCTCGGCAATTGTAGGGGCAGACCTATGCGTCTGCCCTTGCGTAATAATCCCTAACGGACTATAAGAAGCACCCCCTCGATCGTCAATTATTATTATTCAACTCAATGTTGAAATACTTAAGCATAAAATCAGAAACCGCTCGTGCCAGAAGTTGATTGCCGTGAGTCGTCATATGCACACCATCCGGCATTAAGCAAGTACCAATATCATTATTCATGATCACGGAATGAAGATCATTGATAATAATCCCTGCATCAAGCATTATTTCATAAGCAGTACTGTTATATCGTTCAACATCTTTTTCATATCGGTTGAATTCTTTTATTGCATTGTGTCGTTCGTCAATGACAGGTGTTGTGGTTGCCCAAACAACTTGTTTTTTCGCACCTTGCAGCTTTTTTATAATGGTTCGAAGGTTATTTGCATAAATGTCACAAGATTGTTGATAGGTGCGAGTATCACGGAAAAATTTTAAATCATGCAGACCACAATTTATATGAAGCAAATCAGCTTCAGGATTTATCATCCATTCATCTATATTTCTTAATAGATTTGCACTGTCTCCGCCATTTTCTGGAATTCCTAATATATGAACCTTATCAATTAAGTATTGCTGTACAAGAGGGCGATAGCCCATGCATATTGAATCACCGATAAGAAGGATAGTGGGTTTCATTTTCAGGATTCTCTTAATAGACAAGAGAATGGGTTTCGGCAAAATCGAGGAAGAAAAATGCTATTTCTCTACGCGCGGAATCTTTTGAATCAGAACCATGAATAGAATTTTGTTCCACGTTAAGTGCAAATTCTTTACGAATTGTATTAGGAGCTGCAGCTTTAGGATCAGTGGCACCCATTAATTTTCGCAATTCTTCGATAGCATTTTCCTTACTTAAAACCATGAGAACGACCGGGTATGATGTCATGAATGCGCACAAACTGGAAAAGAAAGGTTTCTCCTTGTGCATATGATAGAAAGATTGTGCATCAGGAATTTTTAAGTGCTGTAATTTCATTTCTTCAATGGTGAATTGATTTTCTTCCAGTCGCGAAATAATTTTTCCGATGAGGTGTCTTTTAATGGCATCGGGTTTGATAATAGCCAGCGTATATTCAATCATGGTAACTCCATACGAAACATTAATTATTTGCAGAGGCATATTGTAGAAGAGAATGCATCATTTTGCAAGAAAAAATTCAACCGCGAAGAACGCGAAGAAAAAAAGAAGAGCCAAAAATATTTGAAATTTTCAAATATTTTTGGCATTTCTCTTTTTCGTGCTCTTCGTGGTTTATTCTTTTTAGGTTTTGACTTGTTCGGGATAGGAAATAGGGAATAGTTATTAATGGCTATGTTTTATTTTTGAAAAATGGGAATAGAGTTCTTTTCGCCATCTTATTGCTATTACAAGAAGGAAAGGAAGGATGAGCAAAATAGTTTCAGAAGCTAATGCATAAAAATTCTCTTTACGGATTAAATCTAATACTGTGGCTTTTGATACTGGTAAAAAAAATGGCTGTGAAGAAATATAATAGGCATTAGAAAAGGGCCAGAAAAGCATTAAGCCGTAGGGTGGTTTTAAATCGTATGCAAAGAAGTCCGCCAAAAGATGAAAATAGTATAGCAAGCAGAAAAGGAATAGTAATTTAGTGTTAATTTTGTGTTTTCTTAAAATAGTGTATACGACATAACCGAGAGAAAGGAAAATGGGAGTGAATATGCTGTGACTGAAGGTATGGTGAATGGGAGGAGTACGGATAAAGAGATCCCATGCCACATCGATGTCTGGCAATATAGAAATAGCGATAATGAATCCCAGTATGAATTTTTTATGGGCGATAATATAATCCTTGCTGAGATAAATTATTGCGATGGTCGTACTTATCAATGTATGGGCGGCTGGTGTCGGCATTTTATTCGCAATCCTTTCAAAGAACATATTATTGTATTAGAAAAGCCTAATCATTTCCAATATCATAGGTAAGAGGAAATTGGATTCCTGAACAAATATTGCTTGACATGGGATTATGAGTAGATTATTATAATAGTGAAGAGTATTTATATAAAAGATATAAGAGAGCAGTATTATATAAGTTGCTCAGGTGTTGACAGGAATAGATTAGAAAGAGTAGAACGTACGATTGCTGAGTGGTGAGTTTTAATTAGAAGCAGAGAGTAGAAGGTATGTTTTATTCAATAAAAGGGCATGTACAGCAGAATGTGAGAGGGATAATATTATCTGTAGAATGGAAAGGGATAATTATTATTTTTTTCATATTCAAAAAATAGCATGGAGGTAATTTATGAAATATTCCGGCGATGGTCAAATAAAGGTTTTTATCGGAATTTTACTGATAGTAGTGGTGCTATGTGCAAGTGGAGTAATGGCAATCAAGGAGCGGGAGGAGAAGAATGTATGGGAAGCGAAGGAATTTAGTGTAGAGGAGCTTTACTTAAGTGGACAGCAGGTAGCACTTGCAGAGGCGGTCGATCAATTAGCCAATAAGACGGCATGGGAATCATTCATGAAGCGAAATGAGAGTGCATATGTGTATGTTGATCCACGTTCAGGGAGAGCGGTATCGTTAATGTATGCGTTGCCCTTTATACTGGGAACGGGAGAAGGGAATAACATTACATTGGAGATGCTCTCTGGGATTCTTGGGTATCGAGTGGAGGAAGTGACAGAGGGTGTGGTAAGGCAGTTGGTTTTACGGCATCTTGCGGAATATGCGACATTACTAAATATTGATATGAGGGAGATAGGTGAGGTGCGGGTGCAGCATTCGACAGAGACTGTCTGGCATGTATCTATAACGAGGCAGGTAAATGGGATTAGGGTACGGGATGCGAATATAGCGATGACGATCAATCATGGGAACCTGGTGCTATGGGGAATGGAGAAATGGGGAGATGTGACTATTTCGACGATACCTGGGATAACTAAGGAAGAAGCGTTGCGAATTGGATTTGATTATATAGGAGGACAGCAGCAGGATGATAAATTTGTGCAGAGACCGCATCTTGAGATTGTGCCGGTGGCGCCGCAATGGGATGGAGCAGTGGGGCACGGGTACGATTACAGGTTAGTTTGGACATTTGCGTTTAAGCGGAGCGAATTTGATAATGTATGGGAGATGCTGGTAGATGCACATAAGGGAGAACTGTTATCATTTCTTGATACGAATCAATATGTAACGAAGAAAGTAATTGGTTCGATATATCCTGTGAGCAGTGATGAATGTTGTCCCGATGGTTGTGCGGAAGTAGGAGTGCCGATACCATTTGTAAATGTAGGGGGAGTGCCCGGGTATACGGATTATGGAGGAATGTACGATTACACGTCAGGGAGCGTGTGTACGAGTCTTGACAGCAGGTATGTGCAAATCGGAAATGAGAATTGTGGGGTGATAAATGAATGTTCAGACACGGGAGATATTGATTTAGGCGGAGCCAATGGAGAGCATGACTGCACAATACCGCAGCCGCCACCAGTACATTCTGCCGGGGATACTTTTGCGGCGCGGACGTGTGCTGTCGAAGTGACGCATATGAACAGGATGGTTCGGAGTTGGTCAAACATAGCATGGCTTGATTCTTATATTACTTGCAATACTAATATAGCCGGTGGCTGTGGTT
>MFGW01000078.1:20075-20362 GCA_001780385.1 Candidatus Fischerbacteria bacterium RBG_13_37_8
TGGGGTCATGCGGTAGATACACATGATGCACAGCCTTCGATTAGTTCCCCTGGGGAATCAATAGCGGATGTAATGGGTGCATTACGATTTCATGAACCGTGTATTGGAAGAGGATTTTTCTGGACACTGAACAGAAATTGCGGACAATGGACAACGTGCCCATCAAATCCAGGGGTACCGTATGGGTATAACTGCAGTGGTTATAATAGTGCTGAATGTTGTCTTGAATGTACCGGGATTCGCGATATTGATTACGGAAAGCATGCCGATCCTGACGCAGATACACC
>MFGW01000078.1:20396-22039 GCA_001780385.1 Candidatus Fischerbacteria bacterium RBG_13_37_8
GGTGGCACTCCTTGCGGAAAAGAAACACATTGTGAAGGTATTCCACCTGCTGAGGTAGGATGGGATTTAGCAGCACGCGACTTGCAGTTGCTGCCGTTTAACTATGATAAGCAAACAGCCTTTACGCTGGCAACAAAAATTATTATTCAAGGGCATAATAATGTAACAAGTTGGTATACCTGCACATGTCCGAGCACTTCGAGCGGTTGTGGAGCTAATAATGCCTATCCTAATTGGATAGCAGTGGAAGATGATGACGGCAATGTAAACAATGGCACACCGCACATGACAGCTATTTATAATGCATTTGACCGGCATGGAATAGCGTGTGCGACGCCGCCTCCGCAGAATAGCGGCTGTTCCGGAGGACCAGTCACTGCACCGGTGCTATCGGCGGAGTCAAGCAATAATAGCGTGAATCTGTCCTGGACAGCGGTAAGTGGTGCTGCTAATTATTATGTATTCAGGACTGAAGGCGTAAAAGGATGTGATATTGGAAAAGTAAAGATAGGTACTGTTTCAGGGACTACCTTTACTGATACGCAGGCATTGAACGGGAGAACGTATTACTATAGCATTATGCCTGTAGGTTCTAATAGTGATTGTTTAGCACCGCTCAGTAACTGTGTTTCAGCAACTCCGACTCCGTGCAGCAGTTGTGCTGCATATAAAACCGGCTCAGCAACGGTGCTGAATATAATGGGAGGGGATGCAGATGATTACATGGATAATTGTGAATCAGCGATGATACAGGTCAGCATTAATAATATAGGCAATAGCACCGCATTGAATACCCTGGTGAATATTACTACTTCGGAGCCATTTATAGAGATAACGACGCCTATGCCGATAAATGTGGGAGATATTCCGGTAGGTACGTCTGTTGACACAAGTATATCAGTAAATATAGGAACGGGAGTAAATAAAGCCACTTGCACGGAGACAGGAATATTCAATATAAGTGTGCAATCGACGGGGCAGGATCCAGCAGCGGAAGATAGTTTCAGTTTTATTTTTGAAGAGGATATATGGTTAGGGCAGACGAATTGGCCATTTGAGACGGGACTTGATGGTTGGACAGTGGAGGGAGGTACATGGGCGCTAAGCACAGCTCGTGTAAACCCGGGTGGAAGCACACAGAGTCTCCATTCATCGCAAGCAGTCAATCAAACCTGTGATATCATAATTTCTCCAGAATATGAGGCTACTTCGTCTACGGTTTTACACGCACCGAACTGGTATACCATTGAAGCCCAAGCCGCCGGTTACTGGTATGATAGAGCTAATGTCTGGGTTGTGCAAGGCGCCACTGAAACGGTTATCAGCCCGGCAAGCGGCAAGTTGTATGCAACCGGTACATTTTACAACTGGGCAGGATATTGCAACCAGGGATCCGACAAACCAGGATGGTCCGGTACTGGAGCTACATGGGGTGATTCAGTGTTCAATCTCGGTGCATATGATGGACAGGCATTGCGGTTAAGAATCAAATATATGACGGATGATCTGACTGCACTTGAAGGTACTTACCTCGATGATATGTACATTACTAATGTGAAATATGGAGGATGTGATGGACAATCGGATATTTGTATTGGTGGGGAATTGCCGGGAAGAATAGTGAATAGTCTAACAGTAAGTAA
>MFGW01000078.1:22092-23141 GCA_001780385.1 Candidatus Fischerbacteria bacterium RBG_13_37_8
TGACCTGTTATAATGTTTATCGAGGCACCTTAATGTTTCCCGGTTATGATTATTTACCGTTGCAATGTTGTGTAGCGGGAACTTCGTATAGCACCTTAGCATTTTCAGGCAATTATTATTACCTGGTAGTACCGGCGAATGCACTTGTGGAAGGTTCTTACGGGAGAGATTCCGGCGGGAGTGAGAGACCGGTATCATCTTCAGCATGCAAGATGCAGAATTTAAGTCCTTGTAATTAAAAAAATAGGGGACAGTCCCCTATTTTTTGACGAGAGGACTGGTTGCAATATCTTTCACGGCTTCTATGGCGGTGGTTATATGCTCTTCAGTATTAAAGGGCCCAATACCGAAACGAATACCGCCATGAATTTCAGTTGTACCAATTTGTTCATGGACGAGCGGTGCACAATGAAGTCCTGTCCTGCTGGCAATATTATAATCGACATCGAGCAATTCTCCAACATTTAATGCTTCGAGTCCTTCAATATTGAACAGCATTACGCTGATATGATTGGTTAAATCATCCAAACAATATAGTTTTACACCATCGATTTTTTGCAAGCCGTCACGCAGCATGGTTGTCAATTTTAATTCATGTGCATGAATGTTTTTTATGCCTCGTTGTAACGCCCAGCTAACTCCTGCTTTTAAACCTGCGACACCCACAGAATTTATTGTGCCATATTCCAGCCTGTATGGGTATTCGAAAAGATGAGTAGGTACAGCAGAACGTACACCGGTTCCGCCAGCACGGGTGAGTCGAATTTCTACGCCGTCACGAACATATAATCCGCCAATACCTGTTGGTCCGTATAGTGATTTATGACCGGTAAAAGCTATAATATCAATATTTTGCTCCTGCATATCAATGTTAATTTTCCCTGCGGATTGTGATGCATCGATGGCAAACAAAATTCCGTTTTCTCTGCATAATTTACCAATTTCTTTCACGGGTTGAATGGTGCCGATAACATTGGATGCATGATTTATAATAACAAGCCTGGTATTTTTCTTGAATTTTTTTGGGAAATCATCCGGGTCAACAAAAC
>MFGW01000078.1:23159-23710 GCA_001780385.1 Candidatus Fischerbacteria bacterium RBG_13_37_8
TATAGTCCACTTCGACTTTATTTTCTGTGCGTTGATGGTAAAGTGGTCGCAGGACTGAATTATGTTCAAGCATGGTAGTAATAGCATGATCACCAGGCTTAAGTATTCCATGAATTATTAAATTTAATGCATCGGTTGAATTATAGCTGAAGCATAAACGGTTTGGATCAGTTCCGCCATGAAATAGATCCATTAATAATTTACGGGTTTGTTCAATTACTGACCCAGCTTCCATGCAAAGGTCATAACCTGAACGTCCAGGATTAACTCCTAAACGACGATAGAATTGATCCATGTACTGGTATACTTCTTCTGGTTTGGGATATGTTGTTGCTGCATTATCAAGATAAATAAGATTACTCATGAATTTCTCCTCTACTGTAGCTAATTAATCAGCAAAATCTAATTTTACCAAATTAAACGCAAAAATGAAACTCAAAGGTTAAGGTTAAGAAAAGGTTAAGGTTAACCTTTTCTTAATTTTAACATTTCTATATTGACCATCGTAAATGTGGTATGGTACAATGCACAACATGCTTTTACAAGGAGCG
>MFGW01000078.1:23736-25745 GCA_001780385.1 Candidatus Fischerbacteria bacterium RBG_13_37_8
AGGTAGAACTTAATGAAGAAGGTTTCATGCTATATCCTGAAAAATGGAATCGTGAAGTAGCTGATTATTTAGCTAAAAAAGAAGAAGGATTAGATACATTAACCGAGGATCATTGGGCAGTCATCAAGTTTATCCGGGAATATTATCTTGAACATAATCTTGCGCCCATGATACGGTTAATTTGTAAAAATACAGGATTTAAGCTCAAGTATATTTATGAGCTATTTCCTTCTGGGCCTGCGAAAGGTGCTGCCAAATTAGCGGGATTACCCAAACCGGATGGTTGTGTATAGCCTGCATGCAGAGAAAAGATATTCATGATAATCATGCTCAAGATTATTGTAATAATGGCATTAATTTATTCATTGATCGCGCTTTTCGTACTTTTGCGCAAAGCGATGATGTATGGAAAAAAATCACTTTATGCAAAGGAAAGTGGCAGCCGGATGAAAGGCATTTTGTATGCATTCGGGCGAGGTATGATGCCATGGGAAAAAGAAAGCGTAAGGATTCATTTTATTACTTGTATAGCAGGGATGACATATCATGCAGGAATATTTGGAGCACTTGTTTACCTGGCTTTATTACTGACTTCAATTACCATTCCCAATGATGCAAAGATACTATTCCAGGTAATTTTTATTGCAGGGGGTGCATGTGGGATCGGTTTGTTCTTAAAGAGAATTTTTTTGAAGACAATGAGAGCTATCACCTGTCCGGATGATTATGCATCTAATATAATTGTTGATATTTTTATTATTGTATCTTTACTGCATTCATTAAAATCGGAGATATTGCCTGTTTTATATAGTATAGCAGTAGTTATGTTTCTCTATATTCCTTCAGGAAAAATTCGTCATTGCTTTTTCTTTTTTGCAACGCGGACGCTTTTCGGTATGTTTTTCGGGAGGCGCAATGTATTTCCTCAGAATGATGCGAGGTTCGGTGCATGAATGAAAAAGAGCAGAATGTGAAAGTGAAAACAATTGAAGAAAGGATAGATGCGCTTTCAGAGGTTGAATTTCAAAAATTAGTGCAGATCATGAGAAAAAAATTACATGCCGAGAATGCGGTGTATTTAAATTCTTGTGTTCATTGTGGGTTATGTGCTGAATCATGTCATTATTATTTAACTGATGAAAATGTCAAGTCGCTTCCGGCATATAAATTAAGTCTTATAACAAAAGTATTTAAGAATTATTTTACGAAAAGCGGGAAATTTATGCCTCATTGGGTGGATGCCCAAGAATTGGACCGGGAAATGATAAAAGAATGGATAGATGTACTTTTTGGGAGATGTTCATTATGCGGGCGATGCACGATTAATTGTACCATTGGGATTAACATTGCTTATCTTATCATGATGGCGAGAGGTATGCTAAGCGAAGTGAATCTTATTCCTGCCGGATTGGAAGGAACGGTAAAAACTGCAATAGAGAAAGGAAATAATATGGGTATCCCGCAGGAAGAATGGATAGAAACACTCGAATGGATCGAGGATGAATTGAAGGATGATTTAAATGATGAAAATGCTCGGATACCGATAGATAAAAAAGGAGCCAAATTTTTATATGTGTTGAATCCGAGAGAACCAATGTTTTTTCCAATGTCTCTTTCTGCAATTGCAAAGATTTTTCATGTAGCGAAGGAAGATTGGACATTTGCTTCAGATTATTTTGATATGACGAATTATGGATTATATACAGGAAAAGATGAATTATCTGCTATCATGTCGGAACGATTGGTAGAAACAATGGAACGATTAGGATGCGAGACGTTAGTACTGGCGGAATGTGGACATGGTTTTAATGCCAATCGCTGGGAGGGGCCGGAGTGGTTGAAGAGGAAGTATACTTTTCAAGTAAAGAGTATTCTTGAAATTGTAGCGCAGTATATTCATGAAGGGAGAATCAAGCTTGATCCATCAAAGAATAAGGAACCTGTAACACTTCATGATCCTTGCAATCTTGTCAGGTATGGAGGAATTGTAGAGGAACAGAGATATATAC
>MFGW01000078.1:26491-26661 GCA_001780385.1 Candidatus Fischerbacteria bacterium RBG_13_37_8
TTCAATGGATACTTCAAATCCATTGTTCCATGCAAGTTCTTCCGGAGGAATATCCGGAGAAATTGTTTTTAGAATAATTGCTGCAGCAAATGCAGCAATTATCATGACTGCAAATGCGATAATTCTTCTCTTAGTAAAGAAAGATGATTTTTCAGAAAATCTGGATTTGA
>MFGW01000078.1:26795-27010 GCA_001780385.1 Candidatus Fischerbacteria bacterium RBG_13_37_8
GGATGTTGTTCTTTTTGCGCCGCATCGAGGAGAACATATCCTTGTTTTTCATAAATAATGCATTTCGTCATTGGATTTCTCCTTGTATAATTTTTCTAAGGTTCATGGTTGCCTGGTGCATTAAGGAAAGTACGGTATTGAGTGGTTTATTTATAACAAGGGCAATTTCCTGGAAAGTCATTTCTGTGCTTATTCTAAGCAAGAGAACTTCTCTT
>MFGW01000078.1:27086-28457 GCA_001780385.1 Candidatus Fischerbacteria bacterium RBG_13_37_8
TGGAAGTAGAAGGGATATCTATAGTGCGAAGAGAAAATAGGACCATGAATTTTTCAAGTTTTATCTTGCGTAAAAAATCGATGCAGTGCCGCGAAGCTATTTGATAAGCCCAGAGAGAAAATTTGTCCGGATCCTTAATTTTTGCAAGGTTTTTAAATATTTTGAGGAAAGTGTCCTGGAATAATTCATCAGCAAAAGTTCTGTTATTTACCATTCTAAGAATGAAAGTATATATTTTATTTTTATATCGATTCATTATGACCTCAAAAGCGACAGCATTTCCATTAATATGTTCCTTTATTAATTCATGATCGGTTTTGTTAATCATTTTTATATATAAGTATAGACGAAGAAAAACAGAAATTATTTAATGTGTAGGGGCGGACCAACGTGTCCGCCCTCGAAGACACTATGCCTGAATTGCCTTTTTCAAACAATAAATATGCAGATTGAAAAGTGTACTATGTGAACTTCTCTGTAGTTCTCTGCGCTCTCTGTGGTTTGTTTTCTTATGCTTTAGCGCCGCAGAATCCACAGAATTTTGCAGATTTAAGAATATCTTTTTTACATGAGGGACATTTTTTTAGAAGGGCAGATTCCTGGATCTCAGGTTTCACAGATGCCTCTTTTTGAACTGCGACTTTTTGTTTAGGCGCAACTTTGGGGGCCGGTGCGGATGCTTGTGGCTTTTCAGTAATAGTAGGTTCAGGCATTTTCATTATGATAGCGCCGCAGTAGGGGCAGAATTTAATACCGGGCTTAATATTCTTTTTGCAGGCAGGGCATAGTGAGGTTTCTGGTGGTTTAGTTGGAATTTTTTCTTTAGGTTGTACCGGGGCAGGTTGTTTCACTGGAGGAGCTGGCGCTGGTTTAACAGCGGGAGCCGGTGCCGCCGGGGCTGGTACTGGCTTTTTCTCTACCTTGGGCTTTGGAACTGCCGGTGCCTGTGATTTAAATGCTGCACCACAAAGTCCGCAAAAAACTGCATTGGCAGGTATTTCATTTTTGCATGAAGGGCAGGATTTTGTAGCGGGAGCAGCAGTTTTCTTTTCAACCGGAACAACAGGAGAAGCTTCTTGCTCTGCAAATGTTTCATGCTTCAAACCTGGCTGCAATACGGTGGGTAAACTTTCAGATTCTTCAGTGAGCTCTTTCTGTATGTCAACTTCTGGCTTTTGCAAAGGTTTTGCCTCTGCCGGTATTTTTTGCTCTGGTTGAACAGGGGCAGCTTTTTCTGAAGGAACTTCTAAAATGGTAGGCAGGACTGCTACTTCCTCTTCCTTCCAGCGAAGAACACGCGCTGTCCATTTTCCCATGGCTATTTGCATTCCTTCTTCTAATTGTATTTTTGTTATGTTTTTGCCTGAAATA
>MFGW01000078.1:28567-28675 GCA_001780385.1 Candidatus Fischerbacteria bacterium RBG_13_37_8
CATAAGGAACATCTTCAAAAAAATAATACCATTTTGTTTGTTCTGATTTCGTCATTATTACTCCTCCTATTTCCCTGTTTTGCCTCTATTATGTCTCAATTGTTTTTG
>MFGW01000078.1:28725-33354 GCA_001780385.1 Candidatus Fischerbacteria bacterium RBG_13_37_8
ATTATTAAGAAATCATAGGATAATGCCCATACTTTATCAGAAAAACATTCCGTTATGGCAGGTGCATGGTACTTTTTCTTTTTATAGATTCTTTTTTGTAAGACAGATGAGATTTTAAGCGTTTTTCGAATATTACATGGTATGGTGCAATGTTCAATATTATTGCATTGTTCAAAACGTATAGCAGCAAATGATTTTTTCATATAATAAATCAACGAGCTATTTCCTTGAAAGCATATTTCATATGCAGTAAATTAAACATAATATGTCCATCAATTCAATATAATATTAGCAATGCCCTTTGTCAAGCCAGTTAGGAAATAGGGAGTGGGGAATAGGGAGTGGGGAAAGCCCGCTGTAGGCGGGCAGTTCAAAGTTCAAGGTTCAAAGTTCGCAGAAGCTACGCATTTATAATTCTGTCCACTGCCTGGTTCTTTCTTTTTGCAGCGAAAATGGATAGAATACTCATTTATGAATGCACAAACACATAAATGGATTTATCTTGCCTTTTTAGCGCCAGCACTGATTTATCTTTATCAATTGTGCCCTACGGTATATGTTCATGATAGCGGTGAATTAATTACAGCATCTTACGTATTGGGAATTCCACATCCTGCCGGTAGCCCTTTTTATTGTATGGTAGGAAAATTATTTCAACTTATCACACCGGCAGGTAATATTGCCTTTCGCATGAACGCTATGTCAGCATTATTTGCAGTTCTTGCTGCTATGATGCTCTATATATTAATGTATAAAATAACTAATGAAAAAAGTATCAGCCTGGCTGTCGCTTTTACTTTTGCCTTCAGTGGTATGTTCTGGTCCCAGGCGTTAGTTGCTGAAGTATATACCATGTCAACTTTCATTTTTTTGCTGGCGCTGATTTGTTTTTCCAATTATTTTCAGACAGGGGAAAGAAAACAACTCTATTATTTTGGATTGTTCTGTGGTTTGCTCCTCACCATTCACATGGAATATTCTCTGCTATGCCCTTTTGTATGGATTGCTCTCTTTTTATTTATATGGAAAAAAGATTCCTTCAAAACAGCATTTATGACTCTTCTAAAGACAACGCTTTGCTTTTTTGCAGGACTGCTTCCCTATACCTATTTGCCAATACGGTCTCGTGCAAATCCTGTAATTGATTGGGGTAATACTGAAACACTTACCAATCTTTTTTATCATATCACTGCTAAGAATGTTCAGAAAAGAATGTTTACTCTTGGATTCGAAGATTATTTGGACAGATTCTATGATTACATGATGATTATTTTTCATGATACCCTATTTATTGGAATCGCTGGCATTATAGCACTAATCCTTGGATTTAAGAAACAACGGTATATTCAATTATTGCTACTCTGTCTGCTACTGGTAGATGCATTTTTTATTATCTTTCTGGATGAAGTGCCGATTCAATCCGAAGCGTATGGAATTCCTTCTGTTTTAGCGGTATGCATAGGATTATCACAGATGCCTTTGATATTTAAGCAGGAAACAAGAAAAAGATTTGCTCCCCTGTTATTTATCATACCGGTTCTTTTTATTGTTTTTCATTTTAAAGATAGCAACAGAAATAATAATTTCATCCCCTACGATTACAATTTAAATATGCTCTACCAGCCGCCCGAGAATTCTGTTTTATTTACGCGAGAAGATAACAGAACTTTTGTAATGCTGTATTTGCAGACAGTAGAGGGAAGAAGACAGGACTTAGCTCTATACGACACATCAAATCATATATTCCATAATCCGTACAAGGAATTATTCTTTTTATTGCCTGCCAGCGAGGTTACGCGGATACGTGAGAATGTAGAAAGCGATATCATAAAGAAAGCTTCTGATTCAGGCCGTTATGTATTTTATACGGATCCTGACACACCTTATGAAACAGCATCTTTCAAGATACAGCCTTGCGGTTTAATCGGATTGGCAGTCAAACCGGATGCTTCATTTGCGGATTATCAATTTTGCAGGAATGATTGGACGATACGTGGAGAAGATGATCCAAAGGTCAAAAAAGATTGGATGACAAACGCAATTCTTGCTATGAATTATTATAATGATGCACAGTATAAATGGTTCAAGGATGAAAAATCAGCATTGGCAAGCATGGAAAAAGCATCCAGCGAAAAAGGACAGTATGCTGAACTGCATTTTATGATGGGAAGAAGTTACCTGCATCATAATTATGCAGACAGGGCATTGGAGGAGTTTGAAACTGCTGTAAAAGTTAACCGCAGGCTCTGGCAGGCATACGTTCAGAGTGCGTTTATTCTTGGAAAGACCGGAAGATACGAGCAAGCAATACAAAAGGCAGAACGAGCTTTAGCAATTGATGAAAATAGTGCCGATGCATATGAATTCCTTGCGCTGGCATCGTTTAAGATCGGTAATCATGATGAAGCGGAAAAACATTTCTTGCGTGCCGCCGAATTAGAGCCAGATAACGTTACCTTTAATTATAATATAATAAATTTTTATGTTCAGACGAAAAGAATTTCAGAAGCAGAACGATTTCTTAAAAGCTATTTAGAAAAGGTCCCACAAGATGAAAAATTTGCAGTATTGCTTGCAAATCTTTACCGGAATCAAGGAAAATGGTCTGACCTCTTAACCATTTCCCTAAAACTTACTCAGAAATCCCCTTCAAATAGTAATTATTACTACTTGCTTGCAGAAGCGTATATCCAAACAGGAAATTATGATATGGCACAAATAACTGTTAACAAGATACTTGAGCTGAATCCTGAAGATGAAATTGGTCATCAATTAATGGTAATATTGGAGCGAATGAGATGAAAAAAGCAGTTTATGCAATACTGTTTTTTATTTTATTTATTATATTGCTGATTTTCCGCTGTCATTGGGATAGTTACCGCTTTTATCAAAAAGGCATCCTTTTGGAAAGCAGTGATATAAGACAAAGCATTTTATATTATGGGAGTTCCATACGATCCGGTTCGGTAGTATCACATTACAAAGAGAAATCGAGAGAGCGGCTTAAGGAAATAATGCAAAGGGTGAATGATCCGGTTCTGCGAAGGATGATAGCAGATGAGATACGTGAAGAGAAAGCAGGCAGGAATTAATGCTATTATGTTGCACTCACTAATATATTTTGCCGAATTTTCAGTAAGGAGCTTTGAAACGACGTGCAGAACTTGATTAGGAAAGAGGTTAATGTTGTGCTACGACCCCGTTGGTTATTGCTTATTCATCTATGGATAAAGAAGCAATGAATTGATCTAAAATATCTAAAGAAATAGAAAAATGAGAAGGCGACATGGTATTTAATTCATGAATAACTTTATCAGTGTAAATATCATACCCAGATGAATCATAAAAATCTTTATCATTTTCACTGCTTTTCGCAAATCCATTTGCTTCGAACTTTTCCTGAGAGGGGGTATCATAATTATAATTATATACATAGGTACCTGGCTTGCTAATAAGTGAACATAGCGTTGCAAGGCGACACAATTGGGTTAATGGAATGGTGGAATGATGGAATAATGGGCTCAGAAGTGGATGTTGGTTCAAGAAAGCTCAGATATCTATTGATAAAGGAAAGCATTGGATCATAACAACTCCAAAATATCTGATGAACCACAATGGATTAAAGGAGCGCTGGAAATATCAGGTAATTACCGGAATGAAAAAAGCTCATTGAGAAAAGAAATGGCGATTTTCAAAATCACATGCTTTTTTGAAAAAGTATCCTTTTGCGAACAAAAATAGCATATTCCTGCTGCAAGAATTCGCCGCTTCGAACGATTGCTCAATATCAAAAAAGAAGAACCTTTTATCTTGCAATGCCATTACTGCCACTTGAATGATCCAATACAAAACCATGTTTCGTCAATATTTTGATTATTGTATCAGGTCTTATTGCTGCTAGCTTAGGCATATTTTATAGTAAGAGTACCCTCCAGAATATCTGAATCGTCGGTTACAGATTCCCCATGTTTTTTTTGACTTTTTATATAAAGCTTAATCGCATCTTTTGCCATTTTCTGTGCTTCTTTTAGATCCTTGCCGTACGTGATGCATCCCGGAAGCGTTGGAACAAATACAGTAAATCCCCCTTCTGGTTCAGGTCGAAAAACAATCCTGTAAGATAATTTCTTCATAAAAATCTCCTGATCATTTTGAGATTTAACTATAGCATACTGCACTTCAAGAATCAAGTTGGTAACTATTCAGTTCTCTCCAGAATGACTTAAGGAGGTTAAGGTCAAGGTTGAGGTTAAGATAAACCTAGGTTAAAGTTAAGGAGGAGTTGAGGCTGAAGAGAGGTTAATGTCTAGATTAAGATAAACAAGGTCTTTTCCTGAACCTTATCCTAAACCTCTCCTTAACTTCAACCTCAAGCTTTTCTTAACCTTAACCTCAACCTTAACCTTTCTTCAGTTATATTGGAGAGAACTGAATAATTATGAGATCATTAGTTGAATTTCTTTTATTTGTCCTCTATAATAATCTTATGGCGAAAATGTATTTTTCTGTAGGATGTTTTTCGTGTTCTGTTAAATATTCTCTGAATGTTTGCTTCGATATAAGTGGGGATCCAGTCTATGCTTATGAACAGATAAAGAAATTTGTTATTATCAATCATATTAGATAGAT
>MFGW01000078.1:33373-36510 GCA_001780385.1 Candidatus Fischerbacteria bacterium RBG_13_37_8
GTTCAGGAGGTTTTTTGCATGGGACAGGCAATAGATGTTTTTAGTCTCCATAGCGACATAATGGACGATTACAAATGCTTTGTACGCAGTTTTATCAATATTAAAAACGAGCGAATCAGGGCGGTTATTGAATCGGAAATGAATCGCGGTAAATTCTGGCCTGAGCCTCTTATCCAGTTCAATCCTTCTTATGAATATGGAACGTTAATCCAGACATTATGTAATAATAGAGTGCTTCATCCTGAGCTGGCACATGTTTTCAAAGGCTTTCCTCTTTTTCGCCATCAAGTTGATGCCATCACAAAAGGCAGCGAAGGTCTCGATTATATAGTTACTTCAGGCACAGGCTCCGGTAAATCTTTAATATTTCTTGCATCCATTTTCGATCATCTTTTTAAAAATAAAAGCGGCAATGGGATACGTGCTGTAATTGTTTACCCCATGAATGCTCTTATTAATTCACAGTCAGAGGAGATAGCAAAATTTGAAGATAATTACGAAAAGGTTGCCTGTAAAAAATTTCCTATCACCTATGCACAGTATACAGGGCAGGAAGGTGCTACTGAACGAGAGCGTATTAAAAATGAACTTCCAGATATTATCCTCACTAATTACATGATGCTTGAGCTGATACTCACGCGCTCGCAAGAATATAGTATCAGAAATTCTATATATAGTAATCTAAAACACCTGGTTTTTGATGAACTTCACACATACAGAGGCAGGCAAGGATCAGATGTCGCGTTGTTAATTAGACGAATTAAGGCACAATGTCAACAAAAAATATCATGCATTGGAACTTCTGCAACTATGGTTTCCGGTAGCAATATATCAGAGCAGAAGGAACAGGTCGCGAAAGTTGCAGCAAAAATATTTGGGGCGCCTTTTACAAGAGATCAAATTATAAACGAGTCACTTTCCAGATGCTTCGAGCCTTCAGGTATTTTGCCAAAACCGGATGAATTAAGACAGGCAATAGAATCAATTATAGATCCTGATGACGATGATGAGAAATTAAAGAAGTGTTCTCTTGCAATATGGCTCGAAAACAGGATTGCCTTGCTTGAAACATCGGGCATGCTTTTCAGAAACAAACCAATGCAATTTTCTAACATTGTAGATCAGCTCTCCCTGGATTCAGGAGTTGAAAATGCAGTTTGTGAGAAGAGCCTTCGTGACCTACTCCTATGGATCACTCATGTTAATAAAAAAAGAGTTGAAGAAAACAACAATACTTATCTGCCTTATAAAATACATCACTTTATCTCACAGACAGGAACTGTATATGTGTCGCTTGACAGTGATGCAAAGCAAATAATCAGCCTTGACCCGGTAAATCATCGAGGGCATGGTGATGATAAGATTCCCTTATACCCAATTGTATTTAGCAGAGCTTCCGGACATGAGTTCATTTGCGTTAATAAGGATTATGACAAAGAGACTCTGACGCCGCGTGAGTTCCGTGAAATAATAGAGGATGAAGAAACCATAACATCAGGATATCTGATTCCGGGCGAAGATGTCTGGGATCCTGATACTGACACTGAGTTTTTGCCGGAAGCATGGGGTAAATTTGATGCAAGCAGCGAGTATAAGCCTAAAAAAGAGTACCGCAAAAGAATACCGCAAAAAATCTATTATGACAACAAAGGCAAATTCTCAGATACAACCGCGATGCAGTATGAAGGCTGGTTTATGCCTGCAAAGCTACTTTTTGATCCCACCAGCGGCACTATCTATGACACAAATACAAGCGAAAACACAAAACTTACACGCCTCGGCAGTGAGGGGCGAAGTACCTCAACAACAGTTTTATCCTTTTCGATCTTGAAGCGTCTTTCAAAATATGGATTCAGCTATGCTGATCAGAAATTGCTGAGCTTTACTGATAATCGGCAGGATGCAGCGCTTCAGGCAGGTCATTTTAATGATCTTATACAGGTAGTTCAACTTCGCTCAGGCATCTATCATGCTCTTCTTGCAAAAAAGCAACTTACGCATGCGGATCTCGATCAGGCAATACTTGAAGCTTTGAATCTTTCGCAGGAGGATTATGCCAAGATTCCATCAAGCTTTCCATCAAGCATCCGTGACAATGAAAATACGTTGAAAGATTTTCTCATGTATCGGGCGCTTTATGATTTGCGGAGAGGCTGGCGAGTAATACTGCCAAACCTTGAGCAATGCGCCTTGCTTGAGATTGATTATAATAACCTTAAAGAAAACTGCGCGTCTGATGAAAGCTGGGCGCTTATTCCTTTTATCAGCAGCATACCATCTGATGAGCGCCGTGAAATCATATATCAAGTCCTTGATTTTTTCAGAAAATCTTACGCTCTTTACAGTGAAGAGTACTTGACCGCTAAAGCAATTGATGAAAAGAGCAAGCAGATACTGGAAAAACTGAAAGCACCCTGGAAGTTTGGCGATAATGAAAAAATTCACTACCCCTACCATCTTCGCTATGAAACACTCAAGCGCGATCGTAGAATAATTTATACTGCAAGCCTCGGTGCAAATAGTGCGCTTGGAAAATATCTCCGGGAAGAGGGGAAAAAGAGAGGCTGCTATATTAAAAGCAAATCATATGCAGAATTTATTAAAAGCTTGCTTGATCTGCTCGTTGATGCTGGCTGGCTTCATACAAGCGTAGCAAAAAATGCCGAGTGCCAGGAAACAATGCTCTATCAGCTCAGGATTGATTCCATTATCTGGCGTCTCGCTAATGAAAAAACATTACAACACGATGCGGTTAAAAACAAAGCATACAAGATTGCATATCAAAAGCCGAATCTTTTCTTTCAAAATATTTATAAAACTAATTTCCGGGATCTGAAACCGTTTATTGGGATGGAGCATACAGGTCAGCTCACAAGTGATGATAGAATCCTTCGCGAAGAAAAATTCAGGTCGGGAGAATATAGCGCGCTGTTTTGTTCACCTACCATGGAGCTTGGCATAGACATAGCCACGCTTAATGTTGTTCACATGCGCAATGTCCCTCCTAATCCTGCTAATTATGCTCAGCGAAGCGGACGGGCGGGCAGAAGCGGCCAGGCAGCTCTTGTCTTTACAAACTGTTCGGTCTATTCACCCCATGACATGCATTATTTTAATAACGCTCCGGAGATGGTTGC
>MFGW01000079.1:0-2970 GCA_001780385.1 Candidatus Fischerbacteria bacterium RBG_13_37_8
AAACTTAAATCGATAGATAAATTTAATACATGGCTTTACAGGACAACAGTGAATAAAGCAATTGATGCATTAAGAAAGAAAAAAAGAGAGAGAACAACAGATATAGAACTGGTTACCAAAGGTGTTAATCAAGAAAAGAACCTTATGTTGCAATACGATATTGAAAAAATTTTTCAGGATGTAGCAAAAAAATTACCCGAACAACAAAGAGTGGTTTTCTTATTAAAGGACATACATGGTTTGGAAATGTCAGAAATAGCCCGGATCTTAAATATTAATGAATCAACGGTGAGATCGCATTTATCACTTGCACGGCAAAATTTTCAAAACCACATACGGATGCGCTATCCGGAATATGTTAATAAAGATTTTAACAGTGATTAAACGGGAAAAGAAAAACTATGAAATGTGAACCAATTGATACGATACTGAAAACAGGAAAAAAAGATGAAATACTATTACACGTGGAACATTGTTTATTGTGCAGGCAAGATTATTTAAGTGAAGATACCTACCGGTTACTTGCGTGTATCCCGGATAAAGATGAAGGAGAATTATTCTGGTTGCAGCAGAGAACTATGATAATGGCAAAACTTCAGGCGAAGAGGAAAAGACTTGTCAGTGCATGGTTCAAGTACGCGGCAGCCATTCTGTTGCCTTTGATGATAGTTGTGTATGTATATGAGATGCGAATGCGACCAATAGAAAGAATGCAACCGATCGCACCGTACGTTCAACAACCACAGATTATTCAGTCGCCTATTCAATTGAAGGAGACTGCCTATCCTGCTATTGATGATTTAAAAAATCCTGAAGCCCGGTATTATAAAATCGAATTGGATAGCAAAACTCAGGTAATAATGATTGTTGATTCCAATCTCGATTTATAAAAAATGAAGGGGAAGGATATTCTCGATGAGAATCTTACTGCAGCAATACTTTGAAGAAATTTAGAAATGCATAATTAATAGCATATGAATATTACAAACTTAAGATTGAATCTGATGATCAGCATATGGTTGATTTTAGTTATCTGTGCTGTTGCAGCAGGCGAGGAGTATAGCAGTAGAAATTTTCAAATAAAATTCAAACCTGTGGAAGAAGCAGCAACTATCATAGAACCATTATTGAGTCAGCAGGGTACAATAACTATACAACTTCGAACAAGAATGATAATTGTTCGTGATCTGGAGAATAACCTGAATAAAATAGAAACTGTTCTTGCTGATTTTGATATTCCTTCTCCCTCGGTAAAAATGTTCTTTAAGCTCATTCAGGCGGAGCAGAAGAAAAATCCTGAGCAATTAAAGAATGTTCCTGAATATATTTTAAAAATGAGAGATATATTTAAATACACGGATTATGAAGTAATAGATGAATTTTTACTCGAAACTGTTGAAGGTAATCTCTCTTCATTTTCTATGGGAATTGAATATAGAATTTCATTTAAAGTTACCTATATAAGTGCAAAAAAAGGTATCATTCAATTACGCAATTTTACAATAGAAAGAAGAGACAGGGACGATAAACAAAATGAACGATATAAAAACCTGTTAACCACTTCTTTAAATCTTCGGGATCAGGAAACAATTATTTTAGGAGCAACCAAATTAGAAACTAGTCCAAAAGCATTATTCATAGCGCTGACGGGTCAGTTGAAAAAATAATTGTGGAAAACAAGAGGAATTAGAATGCCTGAATTTTATTGCAAACTTGGAACCAGCGGCGGAGATATAATAGAGAAGATATACGTTTCAACGGATATGAAAGCTTTAAGACAGGAAATTTCTCAGGAAGGCTATCATATCTTTGAAATCAGGAGAAAATTTTCTTTTAGCACGTTTAAAGCATTGCTCTTTCCTTCAGCGAGAAGAGTAACACAGCGACCTTTTTTAATTTTTAATCAGCAATTATGCTCTTTGATAAAAGCAGGTTTGCCAATTTTACAATGTCTTGATTTATTGCTTGAACGGATTCCGGATCCTCTGCTTAAAGAAATTGTACATACCGTGAGAGACAAGGTGAAAAGTGGCAGTAGTCTTGCCGAAGCTTTCAGTTCTTTTTCTGGTATTATTCCTCCTATTTATGTTGCATCGCTTTATGCTGGTGAACGAAGCGGGGCTCTGGTTGATATTCTCAGGCGATATATTCATTACACAAAATTAATGGAAGCATTAAGAAGAAAAGTAATATCTTCCCTGGTATATCCAGGATTATTATTTTGCCTTAGTCTGGTTCTCGTTACTGCCTTGATAGTTTATGTAATACCGCGTTTCCAGGATTTTTATTCAGGATTTGATACGGAATTGCCCGAAGTTACTGTAATGATTATGAATGTTTCAAATTTTATCAGTCAAAAATTTGTCTGGATTGTGGCAGGATTATTTTCCATTGCGATTATTATACGAATATGGATTATTGCAAGCAATACCTTTCATCTTTGGTGGGATTCGTTTAAGCTACGAGTGCCTGTATTAGGCAGTCTTTTTGATATGTTTAACCATGCGCAGTTGGCAAGGACTTTATCTACTTTGCAGGCAGGAGGAATACCGTTGGTGCGGTCATTGGAAGTTACGTCACGTGCTTTAGACAATGTTAAATATTCGAATGCTATTGAAAAAGCTGCATTGAGTGTTAAAGAAGGACAACCTCTTTATAAATCATTGGAAGATTCAAAAATTTTCAGCCCATTATTGGTAGAATTAACCAAAGTTGGTGAAGCTTCAGGAACTCTCGAAGATATGCTGAATAATGTTGCAGAGTTTTATGAAGAAGATATTGATGTTACCTTGACGAGGATACTTTCGTTTATTGAACCTACTATACTAATTGGAATGGGATTAATGATAGGAAGTATCTTATTTGCTGTCTATTATCCAATATTTAGTCTTGCAGGAGTAGCTCGTTAATATGAATAAAATTAACAATCACAGAAGAGAACCCAGCATTGCACGTCGATGCACTTGGGGT
>MFGW01000079.1:3085-4113 GCA_001780385.1 Candidatus Fischerbacteria bacterium RBG_13_37_8
AATATCTTGAGCTGGATGATTTTGAAATTGATCCTGAATTATTTCGATCAATGCCGGCTGATTTAATGCTTAAATACAGCTTCATACCCCTTAAATTCAAGGATGGCGTATTAAGAATAGCAATCTCAGATGCTTCAAATGTATTGATCCGTGATGAATTGGAATTACTGCTTGGGAGTAACATAGAAATTTTTATCGCAACAGCATCAGCTATACAAAATATTTTAAAGAGGAGTGAGAGTTCCCAAAGAGTACTTGAAGAAGCAACGGAAACATTCAGACTGCAAGTATTGAAAGAAGAGGAAAATGGTGATGAAGTAATTTCAATCGACAAGATTACCAGTGATGCCAGTCCAATGATAAAACTTGTTGATTCTATTATTTTTAATGCTATTCAAAGACGAGCCAGCGATATACATATAGAAACGACAGATAAAAATGTTTCGGTAAAATACAGGATAGACGGTGTTTTACAGCATGCAATGGAACCTCTTGATAAAAGGTATAACACGGCAATTATATCGCGAATAAAAGTAATGTCCGAGCTGGATATTGCTGAAAAGAGAATTCCACAAGACGGGCGATTTAAATTAAGAATTAAAAACAGGGCAATAGACTTCCGCGTATCAATAATGCCCAGCATTCATGGTGAAGATGCAGTAATAAGAATATTGGATAAAGAAACATTGAGTGAAAGTTTTTCTGAATTGAAATTGGATGTGCTTGGTCTTAATTCAATGTTGATAAAAAGGATACGGAAATATATTGCGGCGCCGTATGGAATGTTTTTGGTGACTGGTCCTACGGGAAGCGGAAAAACTACAACTCTTTATGCAGGTCTTAATGAAATAAAAAGTATAGAACATAAAATAATCACCATAGAAGATCCCGTGGAATATCAGCTTGATGGTGTTACGCAGGTGCCCGTGAATGAAAAAAAAGGATTGACATTTGCCAGGGGACTTCGGTCAATACTGCGTCATGATCCTGATAAAATAATGGTAGGAGAAATCAGAGATCCTGAAACA
>MFGW01000079.1:4139-4927 GCA_001780385.1 Candidatus Fischerbacteria bacterium RBG_13_37_8
TACCGGTCATTTAGTTTTTACCACGGTTCATGCTAATAATGTACTCGATGTCCTCGGACGTTTTTTAAACATGGGTGTGGAACCCTATAATTTTGTCAATTCACTATTGTGTGTATTAGCACAAAGGCTGGTCAGGATGATTTGCGATAATTGCAAAAAACCTGCGCAATATCCTGATGATTACCTTGAAGAATCCGGATTGGATCCAGCACAACACAAAACTACTCCCTTTTTTGAAGGAGTCGGTTGCATCGAATGTGCCGGAACTGGTTTTAAAGGAAGAACAGCAATCGCCGAACTTCTTGAATTAAATGACCGAATACGTGATGCACTTATTTCCTATAAAAATTCAGCAGAAATTCGTAGAATTGCTAAGGATGAAGGTATGATATTCCTGAGAGAAGCTGCATTGGAAAAAGTGTTCAACGGCACTACAACATTGCGCGAAGCGAATAAAGTTACTTTTGTAGAAGAAAATCTTTAATGGTTACTTTCAGAATGAACACATGAACAATGGAGAAACAATATGAATCTTAATTCAACAGTAAGAAATAATCTGCATAAACTAACTCAGAGTTACGAACGCTTTGCTTCTTATATGCAATACCAGATTCTTGAACCTCATTATCCACTTACTGGAATTGAAATAACAGAAGATGCCGTTTTTCTAATGAAAATGAAAAAAATTAAAAAAAGATGGAGAATAACTATTTTTGATTCTGAACCAATTCCAGAGAACACTATTAAAATTTCTCCCCTTGAACAAAATATACCCGATATCGTTCCCG
>MFGW01000079.1:4938-6144 GCA_001780385.1 Candidatus Fischerbacteria bacterium RBG_13_37_8
ATGAGAACTATCTGGAGCAGAAATAAAATGCAGGATAAACAGATTTCCTTATTAATACCGGATAAAGCAGTTATTGTTTTTATAATACAACTCGATGCAGCATCATCAAAAAAAGAATTAGATCGCTTAATTCAATGGAAATTAAGAAAAAGCATACCTTTTCCTATCGATGCAGCGAATGTGTCCTGGATGCCGATTTCTTTAGATAAAATAAATAAAAAAATAAATATCCTGGTTACTCTCATCAAAAAAGATATCCTTGAACAATATGAAAAAATAGCTCGTTCTATTGATGCCTCCGTCAATTTAGTGGATACCCCTTTCTTTAATTTGCTCAACTATTTAATGATGTTTTGTGCACAGGAAAACTACCAGCAACAGGATTTTCTCCTTATTAATTTTAACGGCTCTTATATTACAACAGGATTGTTTGCTCATGGAGAATTAAGCCTCTATAAATGCAGATCTTTAATGCAAAGCCCAGACAGAGATGTCAATGAATACAAAAAAGAAATTATTAAAGAATTGCATCCCCTTGTTATGTTTTATTTTGACCAGCTTGGCGGTAAAAACCTCCAGCATGTTTTTCTGAAAGAAGGCAATAATGCTATCGAAGGATTATTGAAAGATAAATATGGATTCGATGTAGTCAAAATACCATTATTGCGCAAAGTCGTATTAGAAAATAATATCAGATTGTCTCAAGAAGATATTAATGTTCATCTTCCGTTGATTGGTACGCTTATTGGAAGGAGACCAATATGAAATATGAAGATAGACTTATAAAAATAAACCTCTCAAGCACTCCTTTAGCAAATCATACTATTTTTGTCTTATTAACTATCGTGTTGCTCTTTATTTCAATTGCCTTAACCCTGACGAATATTTTAGAAACAAAAGATATTTTTGCAAAAAAAGAAAAAGCAAAAGCAGCACTTGTTCATTTAACCAAAAAAATGAATGAAAATGATTTGAAAATAAAATCTTTCGAAACAAGCATAAATGCTATGAAAAGTAAAGAATTTGTTGATAAATGCGAATATGTCAGCATGATTGCAAATAAAAGAACCTTTTCATGGACTAAATTATTTAATGAGTTTGAAAGCATTTTGCCCGGCTCAGTAAGAATGGTTCAGGTTACACCTAATATTTCAAAAGGAGAAATTAAAATAACATTATCGGTAGCTAGTCAAAATCTGGAATCAT
>MFGW01000079.1:6255-6740 GCA_001780385.1 Candidatus Fischerbacteria bacterium RBG_13_37_8
AAGCATTGGACAAAGAGAGAGAAGTCAAAATCAACATTAAAGGAGATGAAAATGGAAAAGCTGAAGCAGAGAATTGATAAGTATAAAATTTTTCATATTGCAGTGGTTTTGTTTGCAGTAAATATTGCTTATATTATTATACTAAAAAATCCGCAGAATTATGATCGTATAAAACTTTATGACCGCGTTAAAGAAAAAAGACTGGAGCTTATTGAAAGTCAAAATTATGCCAAAGGATTGAATGAGCGATTAAATAAATTAAAGAATACCAATGTATCGCTGAAAAAATTCTATGAGGTTGTCTTAAAAGCAAGAAATGAAGGAATGGTTGATTTGCGAAAGGAATTAGCAGAATTATTAAAACAGATCAATATTCCAAGGATTGACATTAATTACACCAATAGCCCGATTCCGGATTATAGCATGCATGAAGTTCAAATGACTCTGCCGATTGAAGGGAATTATGCAAATATCAGAAAATTCAT
>MFGW01000079.1:6764-10304 GCA_001780385.1 Candidatus Fischerbacteria bacterium RBG_13_37_8
TTTTATGGTAATCGAAGGAGTATCGCTTTCAGAAAGCAAACAACAATTAAAATTAGATATTAGAATAGCAGCTTTTTTTAAAGATTATGGAACTGTCTAAATTTCGTATTAATTTAAAAGATCAGCGCTTAATTATTTTTATAATTTTGCTTGGATTTCTTGCCGTTGCTTTATACATGAATTTCAGATCAAAAACGGATGCTGCTTCTCAGCAGTCTGTGGCAAATAAAAATAAATATGCCAACCAGGAAACTGATACTTATTTTGATATCGCTATTTTACAATCATTACAGGATGTAAATGTGAGCAGCAAGAGAGATTTATTTCGTTATTACCAGGCGCCGCCACCTGTTCAACAGACACCTCCTCTGCCACCTGATGTTATTAATAAACCTGTAGATCCACCACCGAGAATTGATTCAAATTCTGCTCAATCCCAGGGCCAGGAACCACCTTCAATGATGAATATTAGAATTTTTGGCATCCTGAAAAGAGGAGGAAAAGATATGTTCGCTTTCCTCTCCGACGGAAAAGAGGTTTATGTAGTTGGGAAAAATGATATTTTCGCTAACCAATTTAAAGTTGCCTACATTGATGATGAAAAAATTGAAATTTCTGCATTAAAGGGCAACTTCAAAAAAACATTAACGATAAGTGGAGGTAATCAACCATGAAAGTTAACGTGAACGCTCACTTCTTATCACGCTTGAATGTCCTATTATCAAAGAAAAGCATCGCATTACTTATGCTTTTTATGACCATTTTACTCCTGTCCGGGTGTGCCGGTTCTATTAATTATAGAAAAGGCGAAAAAATGGAAAAGAGAAAAAATTGGGATAGAGCAGTTGAATATTATACGAAAGCATTAAAGGCATCTCCCGATAATGTAATGTATAAAATGCATTACCGCAGAGCATTAATAAGTGCCTCCCAGGAGCATTACGCAAAAGGCCTCGCCTTGTATGAACAGGGACAGGATAGCCGACAAATGCTGGAAGCAGCAGTAGCAGAATTTCAAATAGCCATTAATTACGATGCCACTAATCAAATGGCAGCAGTGGAAATGCACAATGCAATTAAAAAATTAAAAGAATTGCAAGAAAAAGACAGATTGGAAAAAAGCACTTTGTTAAAAATGAAAGAAGATGTAGAGAAAAAATATCCCCTGATTAATATACTCAGACCCAGCTCTAAAACAAAAATAGACCTAAAATTTTCAGAAGAAAGTGTTAAAAATATCATTGCTACGTTAGCTAAAATAGCTGGCATAAATATTATTTTTGACAGGGATGTAAGGGATGATAAATTCAGCATTGAATTTCATAATGTAACCTTCAGAGAAGCCCTCGAACAAATACTCGCCGCAAACACGCTGTTTTATAAAATTATAGATGATAATACCATACTGATATCTGTTGATAATCCTCAAAAAAGACGTCAATATGAAGAACAAGTAGTGATGACGTTCTATCTGTCAAATGCAGAATTAAATGATGTCGTTAATCTGGTAAGAAATGTTACACAGATTCAAAAAATTGCAACAAATCCTCAATTAAATGCAATTACAATAAAAGATACACCTGAGAAAATTGCTATCGCCCAAAGAATAATAGAAGCAAATGATAAATCAAAATCCGAGGTTCTATTGAATGTTGAGATATTAGAAGTAAATAAAACTATTGCAAGACGTTATGGAATTGATATTAATCCTCTTTATGAAGTAACACAGCAGCTTGATACGGGAGCGGGTGCTGGTATTTTACGGGGAAATCAATTTAAATATATCGATGCAGCAGATTGGGTGTTTACCATACCATCCATTACTTATAGAATGTTGCGAACGGATTCACATACGAAGGTATTGGCAAAACCTCAAATAAGAGCTTCTGAAGGTCAACAGGTACAGGTCAGATTGGGAAACCGTATTCCTATTCCTATTACAACTTTCAGCGGAATAGGAGCCGTTCCTCAACAAACTCCTCAAGCTGGACTGGTTTCTCCCATTACTAATTATCAGCAGCAGGATGTCGGTATTAATATCGATGTGACACCTCGTGTGCATCATAATCGAGAAGTCACACTCAATATTCGATTTGAACTTACTTCCATTGCCGGTCAAGGTAGAACGGTTAATGAACCACCTACTATTGGAAATAGAACCGTAAATACTATCATCAGGTTAATGGACGGTGAAACTAATTTGCTTGCCGGTTTGCTTCGTGAAGATGAACGAAGAGCAATGAGAGGTTTTCCCGGCATTGAAAAAATACCGCTTTTGCGGTCAATTTTTGCCGCGAATGAAGAAAATATTGAACAGACAGATGTTATTTTTACGATCACTCCCCAAATTTTGAGGATGCCAAATATTACCGAGGAAGACCTGCAACCATTGTGGGTCGGTACAGAAGATCAACCTCGCCTGAGAACAGCTCCACCGATTAGTATCTTTGATGAAGAACTGCAAAAAGAAGAAATAACACCTGAGGAAATTCCTCCTGCATCTGCTCCTGATGAACAACGGAAAAAGGAAGAAGTGGTTACTCCTGTTACTCCAGAACAACCCTCGCCCCAAGAAACCTCACCTCCATCTCAACAAATTCAACCACCAACAGAAGAAGAACAACCTCCTCCTCCTGATGAATCAAACATAGTAGAACCGCTACCAGAACAACAACCCACTCCTCCTGATACGGTTCAGCCTGAAAAAGAAACTCCTCCTCCCCAGGAAACAACTCCTGAACAACCTCCAAAAAGAGAGAAAGAAGCACCTAAATCTGAACCGCAAAAAGAAAAACCAAAAACTACTATTATCAGCGGGAATATTATCGCTCCTCCTATTGCCAAAATAGGCGATGATATTGTAATTGCTATCTCACTTAATCATGTGGTCGAAATAATCAATGCAACGTTCTCGCTCTCTTTTGATCCAGGATTGATGCAATTGCAAGAAGTAAGAGAAGGTGAATTACTCCAGGTAAGTCCTACCTCTTCCATGAGCACCGCCCTGGACCTTTCTCAAAAAATTCTAAGTGTCCAGATTGCATCCGATAGTGAAGATACAGGTATTACCGGAAATGGCGTGCTGTGCTATATTCAGTTTAAAGCTACCGCAAAGGGTACTGTTCAATTAAGCATACCAGCCTCTCAATTCGTCGATAAATATAATGCTGCTTTTCCAGGTCAATTCCTGGTAATATCTTTAACAATACAGGAATAAAATGCGATATACAAGAAAATCTTTCATCGCTATTCTCAACAATCGAACATACTTTACAATACGTGGGGTTAGCCTGGTAGAATTACTGGTAACGGTCTCTTTAATTCTTATTTTAACAATGGCGGTACTGCCTCTGGCGAAAGTAGCAGTGAAACGTCAAAAGGAAGCAGAATTGCGAAGAGTTTTGCGTATTATGCGTGATGCTATCGATAAATATCATGATATGGCAATGCCCCCCAATGGAGGTCCTCCGATGATTGGCCCTATTAAATATGGCTCCGAAGGATACCCTCCTGATTTTAAAACATTAATTGAAGGCGCTT
>MFGW01000079.1:10321-16666 GCA_001780385.1 Candidatus Fischerbacteria bacterium RBG_13_37_8
AAAAAAATTAAATTCTTGAGAAAAATACCTGCCGATCCTATGACAGGTTCGAATGAATGGGGTTTAAGGTGCTACACCGATGAACCAGATTCAGAACAATGGTGTGGAGATAATATCTATGATGTATATACAAAATCACAAGAAAAAGCATTGGACGGAACACACTACAATGAATGGTAAACAAAAAGGATTTACCCTGCTCGAATTGCTTGTTGTAATGGCAATTATATCCATCCTGGTCTCAATAGGACTTCCTCAATATAAAAATGCCCAGAGAAAAGCAAAAGAAGCAGTTTTAAAAGAAAATTTATTCAGAATGAGAGATGTCATAGATCAATATCATGCTGATAAAGGATATTATCCGGAAAGCCTTGAAACGCTTACTGATGATGGATATTTAAGAAGTGTTCCCGTTGACCCCGTTACGAAAACTTCAACTTCCTGGATAATAGTTTTTGAAGAAGATGTCTCCGATCGAGACCCTAATATTCCTATAGGTGTTTATGATGTCAAAAGCGGAGCTTCGGGAACCTCGATCGACGGCATCCCTTATAGTGAATTCTGAAGCGAGGTAGTGAATTGTTTTGTTGATGATTTTCCGAAAACTTTATCACTGCTTGTATAATCACAACAATGAAAAACACAGACAAAAAAAATGAGCACCCCCAAATGCCTGAACGACCCAACCTCCTTGTTTCACTGCCTCGCTCCCCTATAAATAATAATTGCAAAGCCAAACATGCAGGTTTTACCCTGGCTGGCTTACTGGTAATGCTTGCAATTATGGTGATTTTGTGGGGATATGCTCTCCCTTCATGGGAAAAAATGAATCAGCGAGAAAAAGAATTGGAATTGATCTGGCGCGGCCAACAATTTGAAAAAGCAATAGGCAGATACTACTATAAGTTCGGTTCCTATCCTCCTAATATGGATATTCTTGTAGAAAAAAAATTCCTGAGAAAAAAATATACCGATCCTTTCGGTCCGGAAGGTGAATGGGAAATCCTCTATCAAAGTATCAGCAAACGTGAAAAAGATGGCTCGACTGCTTCAGCTTACGGTCCAATAATCGGAGTCACCAGCCAAAGTGCAGCTAAAGCAATTATTTGGTATACTGGAATGCATAACCATAATTTATGGCGTTTCGTCTTCTACCCGCAAGCAGCTCCCCCAGGTCAACAACAAGTACCACCCGGTGGACAACCCCCTCGCCAACAATCCCCACGTCAACAACAACCCCCTAAACAACAACCTCCTTCGGATCGCCCACCTGATTAAAAATATTAAAAAAGGTTGAGGCTAAGGTTGAGAAATGCTTGAGGTTGAAGTTAAAGAAAGATTTAGGATAGGATTTAGGAAAAGACCTTGTTCATCTTAATCTCCACATTAACCTCTCTCTTTTCAATCTCAACTCCTCCTTGACTTTAACCTCGGTCTATCTTAACCTCAACCTTGACCTTAAACTTTATAACTTACTATGTTATACTGTGAAAAATAGGAACATGGCTAAAAAACAAAAGAAAATAATCGCTCCAAAATGTACAAAAAAATTGCCGCTAAGTATGCTCCTGCTTTTATTTACCACTGTCGCATTTGTTCTCTATTCACATACCTTCTCCACCCCCTTTATCCTCGATGACTTCCGGTTTATCGTGGATAATAATTCATTGCATAACAACTCAATATATACTCACTTCAATCTCCCTCGTTATGTCGGTTATGTTTCATTTGGCTTGAATTATCTCGTCAATAAACTTCAACCCGCCGGCTACCATCTGGCGAATATTCTGGTGCATATCATCAATGCTTTCCTCATTGTTTTACTCTTCAGAAAATTGTTTGACCGACTTTCAATAACCAAGGATTCTCTCCATTATCATTACCTGCCTGCCCTTGCAGCACTACTCTTTCTCGTTCACCCTCTTCAAACACAATCAGTTACTTATATCGTCCAAAGACTTGCTTCTCTGGCTGCGATGTTTACCCTGATCTCTCTGCTGGCTTATATCATTTTTAAAGATTCAGGATCAACTCTCTATGGATACTATTTTATCTCGTTGCTATCAGCTCTTCTTGCCTTTAAAACAAAAGAAAATACCGCAACATTGCCCCTGGTACTTATCACTATTGAATTGCTTTTCTATAAAAAATCAGCAACGACTACCAGAAAGAAAATGGCTCTGCTGATCCCGTTTTTTTTGCTGTTAACCGTTATTCCCATTTCAATGACTAATTTTGACGCCCTTTCTAATAAAAGCTTTACGGAAATAATTACCTCTTCAAATATTACTATGTCAGAATTGTTCCGCGAATTGTCTGAAAGTACTTATCAAACTGCTGACATCAGCAGAAATCAATACCTCCTTACACAGTTCAGAGTCATTACAGTTTATATTAAAATGCTTCTTTTGCCCGTAAATCAATCATTATATCACCTGTTCCCCTTCTCTCATTCATTATTTGAGATGAATACAATGCTCTCCCTTTGCCTATTACTAATAATGATAGCTACTGCGTTCGGTATAGCGAAAAAATACCCTGAAATATCCTTCGGCATTTTGTGGTTTTTTATTTTCCTTCTTGTTGAATCTTCAATAGTTCCAATTTATGATGTTATCTTTGAACATCGCGTATATCTGCCCTCTATTGGTTTTATCATTGCCTTTATATATACAATGTATTATTGCATCGGTAAAAAGCATTTTAAGGCAATGCTCGCAATAATAATTGTCATTGTTCTCATACTTTCTGTTCTTACCTATCGAAGAAATCTTGCATGGAAAAATGAAATAAGCATCTGGAAAGATGTTGTTGAAAAATATCCGGGAAGTTACCTCGCACACGGCGCTTTGGGTACTGCCTATGGAAAAATAAATAGATGCGATGAGGCAATCAAAGAATTTCAGGCATCACTGAACATCCTGCCAACATACATCAGAGCATATAATAATCTTGCAACCTGCCATATCAAACAAGGCTCGATTCAAAAAGCAATAGATGCTTACAAAACTGCTGTTACTATAATGCCAGACTATGTTTTGGGATATTATAATTTGGGTTCACTCTACTATCAAAATAAACAACTAACAGAAGCCTTGCTTTATTTGCATAAAGCATATGATATTGATCCGAATCACCCAATGGTGAATGCACAACTTGGAAATATCTACTGCCACTCGGGTTACCTGGATGATGGGAAATTATATTATCAGCAAGCTATCACTCTGCAACCGCATGATGCGAATATTTATTATAATTATGGCATATGCTTACTTACCTATGGGCTTTATAAGGAAGCACGCGATAACTTTTTGAAAGCACTGGAACTGAATCCTGCTGATGTCGATAATTACTATTTTATTGCTTCCTGCTATGATAATGAACAAGAATACGAACAAGCAATTTCTTATTATTCACAATTTATTTCAAAAGCACACTCCAATGAAGCATTAACTGCAAAAGCACACCAACGACTGGAAATGCTAGGCATGAATCGTTGATTGGATACTTATGCTATACGTGAATGAATAAAATAATTATAATAGTGAATGATTTGAGACTGAAAACACAGATTTTGTGCATCGTAATACTTATGCTATGCCTCTTCTGCTGGCTGGGAAATTATCCCATCACAGAAGAAAATTTTACCTATCATAAAGTGAAATTCGAGAGCAATAACTTGCTGTTGTCAGGAAAACTCTATATTCCTGAAAATCCAGGCAAGGTTGATGCTGTTGTGCTGTCTCATGGATTCAACCTGCTCGGGAAAGAACATTTTCTCTACAGGGAAATGTCTATTAGATTAGCAGAAAAAGGATATGTGGTACTTGCATTTGATTATCGAGGCTTTAATCAATCACCAAAACCTTCAGGAGTAAAAACAGAAACTGATTTTGATTTTGCCTATGACCTCTCCAATGCTATCACATTTCTTGAAAATCAAAATTTGTTGATCAATTCAATAATACTTGTCGGTCATTCATTCGGAGCAGGTGTTGCAATGAATGTTGGATTGAAAGATAAACGGGTCAACAAAATTGTCTGTATTTCTCCAGGAAGAAGGGCAAATGAATTATACTTTGGAGAGAATGCATCGTTAGGCCTTAAATGGATTCAAGAAAAAATGATGCAGGAAATGGAATTAAAAAATGCCCCTCCCTTAGACCTCATCAGAAAAATATTCTACCCGATAACAATAGATTATTTTGAAACATGTTCCTTCGATAAACCTATTCTCTTCATAGATGGAGAACAGGAACCAGCAGAAGATCATGCGTTTTTAAAAAATTATTTTCAGAAACTGAAAGCGAAGCATAAGGAATACATAACTATTCCAAATGCACAACATTATTTTGGCGTCTCTGCATCTGTGAATATATATGATTCTTCAATTCTACAGCAGTTAGTAGATGTAATCGATTCCTATATAAAAAGGGTGCCTGGCACTCACAATTCACAAGTAGCTCCTGCAGATGATTTCTGATTGAGTCAAGTACACTAAATTTTTTATGCACTCCTGGAGCGAGTTGCGAATTTTTAGTGCCAGGCACCAGATATATGTTAATTCCTTCCGATTCGTCCTAGCTGACGCATGCTCTCCGCAACTCTGTTTACCGCAAGAATATAAGCAGCAGCACGCATACAAACTTTGTGCTTGTTCACAATATCGATTATTTCCCAGAAGGATTTTTTCATTTTCACACTGGTTCTTTCAAGAATTTCATCTTCAGAGAGAAAATATCTTTGTAGATCTTGTACCCATTCCAGGTATGAAACTGTCACCCCGCCTGCATTGGCTAAAATATCCGGTACAACCAGTGTTCCGTTATGTTCAAGTATTTCATCGGCTTCCATAGTCGTCGGTCCATTAGCACCCTCAAGAACTATTCTCGCGTTTATCGTAGAAGCATTTCCTGAATGTATTTGACCTTCCATTGCAGCGGGAATAAGTATATCAATTGGTAATGCAATAAGATTATCATTATCAATAGACTCGGTATCACTGAAATGTTTTACAGAACCTGTTGTCAGGACATGCTGATGCAAATCGAATGGATCTATGCCATTTTCATTGTATATGCCGCCAAAAATATCCGTTACTGCAATTATTTTGCACCCTGCTTTGTGAACTAATTTTGCTATTGAAGTCCCTACATTGCCAAAACCAAGAATAGCTACTTTTTTATTTACAAGAGGGAAATTAAGATGCTTTGCTGCTTCATCGAGAACGAAAAACAAACCGCTACCAGTCGCTCCGGCTCGTCCCTGGGAACCCCAGAGAGTAATTGGCTTTCCTGTTACAACCGAAGGTTCAAAATGACCATTTGCTCTGCTATATGCATCTGCAATCCATGCCATCGTTTGTGAATTGGTAAACATGTCAGGTGCCGGGATGTCTTTGTAAGGTCCAATAATATCTTTTATTGCGTATGTATATTCCTTCGTTAGTTTTTCAAGTTCATTCTCAGACATCTTTAAAGCATCACATATAATTGCTCCTTTGCTACCACCAAAAGGAAGATCACAAACAGCAGTTTTCCATGTCATCCATGCTGCCAATGCCTTGCATTCGCTAAGCGATGCATCAGGACTATATCGAATTCCTCCTTTCGCTGGACCGCGAACTGTCGAATGCTGCACTCGATACCCAGTAAATGATTCAACACGCCCACTGTCACGTGTTATCGCTATGTGCACTGTAAGTTCCTTCTCAGGATGCTTGAGCCTTTGATAAATCCATGGCTCAATATCCAGAAATGCAGCCGCCCTCTCAAATTGAAGCGTGGCCTCAATAAATGGATCATATTCCTTATCTTTCTTAAGCGTCATCGACGGCGCTGATGGAGCTATTGCTATTTTTGATTTTTCTTTCATAATTTTCTACCTCCATTATTTCTTAAGCAAAAATTTTAATACCTTTTCATAACCGCTTTTTTGATAATGCAAAATAGGAATTTTTTCGTCCTTTTTGAAGATAAATCTTGGTGTTAATTCAACTGACTTGTTTCGTTGTTTTTTCTTTGGATCTGGAGTTTTTTTCGCAGGATAATCTTTTTCTGCTACTGCAGATTTGGAATGTTTCATGATATGCCTCCTTTCATTAATGATGTTTCATTAATGATTATTTTATGCATGCATAATAGGTATTGAGAAATTCATGCCATTTTTGGAGACAAAAAACATGCAGTATAATCTATACTTTACAATCCCCCCCCAATTGCTCTTATAGCATATTGCTATACAGCAAAATGCTATAGCGAGTAAAATGCAATACGGATTTTTGCTTTCAGGAAAGTTTTAATTTTCGAAAAAGGGAGGTAGGATGGATACCAAGAATTTTAGCGG
>MFGW01000079.1:16683-18283 GCA_001780385.1 Candidatus Fischerbacteria bacterium RBG_13_37_8
TTTGTATAGTTCAATACTTTTTCTATATATTTTTTTTCAAGTTGTTCAAGGGTAAGATAGGATTGGGCGGCATTTACTTCATCGATAGCATCAATGTCGGTTTGTTTTTTATAATTTCGGATTTCCATGGGGAGGTGAGAGATAAGAATTTCATCGGAGTGATGCAGGGACATTATTCTTTCGATAATATTTCGCAATTCGCGGACATTGCCAGGCCAGGGATATTGTGCTATGGCGACTGCTGCTTCATGTGAAATACCAATGAAAGATTTTTTCAGATCATTATTTAATTCTCTGATAAAATGAAGAGCGAGAGTCACGATATCTTCTTTTCGTTCTCGCAATGGCGGTATCGTAATAGGAACGACATTTAAGCGATAGAATAAATCAGAGCGAAAGGAACCGTTTTCAGTCTCTTTTACTAGATCTTTATTTGTTGCTGCGATAACTCTTATATTTACGGTGATTACTCTATTGCCGCCTAATCGGGTGAAACTTGATTCTTCAAGGACTCTCAGCAGTTTTGCTTGAAGACTAGGTGGCATATCACCTATTTCATCAAGAAACACGGTTCCTTCGTCAGCACTTTCAATTAATCCCTCTTTTCTTTTTTTAGCATCGGTGAAAGCGCCTGCTTCATGTCCAAATAATTCACTTTCCATGAGGTTTTCTGGAATAGCAGCACAATTAATTTCTACAATGGGTTTCTCTGCTCGTGGACTGTGATAATGGATTGCTTTTGCCAGTAGTTCTTTTCCTGTTCCACTCTCTCCTTGCAGTAATACAGTTGTTTTATCAGATTGTGCAACTCTTCGAGCTATTTCCACTACTTCTTTCATTTTTTTGCTTTCTGCTACTATTTTTCCAAAATAATATTTCCCCTTTTCTGTTTCCAGGTGTTCCATTACGCGTATTCTCAGGGAAAGTGTTTCAATTGCACGCCGAATTATATGTTTTAAATCACTTATTTTAAAAGGTTTCAGAAGATAATCATAAGCTCCCATTTTCATGGCTTCTACAGCTTTCTCAAGAATTTCATAAGCTGTCATCATAATAACAATAGTGCTATTTTCTTTTTCCTTTACATGTTTTAATACTTCGATACCATCTATACCTGGCAACATAAGATCCAGCAAAAGAAGATGCGGTTTATTTTTTTCAAAGAGTTCAAGCGCCGCTTCACCAGAATCAGCTAAAAGAATTTCATACCCTTCTGTTTCAAGAGCTTTTTTTAAATTATTAAGAGTCAGAATTTCATCGTCGACTATGAGGATTGAGTAAATACTCATGTAACAACCTCCTCGTCTGTAAAAAGCGTTTTTCCTTTTTGACGAATGGGAAGAAGAATAGTGAAATTAGTACCCTGCCCGGTTTGACTTTTTACCGTGATATTGCCATTATGATTTTTTATATAGCTAAGGCTGATACTGAGACCTAAACCTGTTCCTTGACTCTTCTTAGTAGTAAAAAATGGATCAAAAAGTTTTTTAAGATTTTCCGGTGGAATCCCTGAACCAGAATCACTTATGTCTATTTGTATGAATTCTTCAAATTTGATTTTGGAAGTAATTACTTTTAATTCACCGCCATTATTCATGGC
>MFGW01000079.1:18399-23577 GCA_001780385.1 Candidatus Fischerbacteria bacterium RBG_13_37_8
ATTCCAAGGAGAGGATTATTTATTTCATGAGCTGCGCCTAAAGCAAGCTGACTTAATGATGAAAGTTTTTCATATTTTGCTAATTGCTCCTGCAATCTCTCTCTTTCTGTAATGTCCTCTATTAAAAGAGTAGCTCCAACAATTAGCCCTGTTTCATTTTCTATAGGAAAAAAGGTAAGATGAAAATATTCCTCTCCCATTCCCCGTTCCAATTTATGTTTTTCTATAGTAGATGCTTGTTTCTGAGTGAAAGTATTTTTACATAGTGTTTGTGTTTCTACAGTGCCAAGCCATGGCAATGCTTCAAAAACATTTTTTCCAATAAGAGAAGTATTTATATTAAATAAGTCTGCAGCTCCTTTATTGTGATGTGTAATTATGCAATTGCAATCCATGCTTATTAATCCAAAAGATATACTATCAATAATATTTCGTATGTACTCTTCAGATAATGTTAATTCTCGAGCTAATAACTCTGTTTCATCAACTTTATGTTTCAATTCAATATTGATAGTATCCACTTCCTGTTTCTTCTGGTGAGTCTCCTCCAATGCACGTTCCAGGTCTAAAGTAAGTTTTTTCAAAATAGCGGTGATCCGGAAGGAATAAAGATTTGAAATAATTACCAGCAGAATAAAAAAAGGAATAAATACATAATAGATTAATCTGCTTACGTGTCTGACAGGAATTAAGGCTTCCTTAAGGTCAATTTCTGAAACCATATAAAAATTTGTTCGTGGAACTTTTTGATAGGCACACAATACTTTTTGACCGCGATAATCAAAATGTGTTTTAATACCCTTTTCTCCCGTGTGTGGATTCTTTTCACTTTCATGATATCCTTTATTTATTAATGGTTTTCCTCCTAATCTGGTTGGTGAAAGTATAATACCATTTTCATCAACAAGAATAAGTTCAATTGTTTTTCCAATCCTCAAGTCAAATAAAAGATTATAAAATTTCTTTAAATTGAGTGATACTGCAACGACGCCAATGATTTTGTTCTTTTTGTTCAAAAGAGGCATGGAAAGTATAATTGCCGGTGAATGTATAATATTGGAATAAAAGATTCCCGAATTAAAAAATGTGCCTTTAATAGAGGCTTTGAAATACTCCCTGTTTACTATATTTACTCCCGCTAACGCATTTGCTTCTCCAGCAGTATTTGATGAAAAGATAATAGTACCCTGGGGATCAGCTATTATTATGAAATCATACCATCTTTTTTCACTAATAAATGATTGAATGAATGGTGTTAGCTTTGATACTTCAGTAAGCTCTACAACATCCAGTTTCGAATAAGCACCAAGATCAATTTCTCTATCTTTGAGCCAGTAAGAAACAGTTTTAATATTTTCTTTTACTGTATCTTGCAGTTGACTATATATTTGGGAAGTAGTAAAACGTGATATTTCATAATTGACGACAAGCAACAAAACAACAAAAGGAGATACAAATAGAATTAGATTGTAGAGGATATTTCTCCTTGTGAGTTTTTTATAATATTGTTCTCTAAGAAGGATATTCATGTGGTATAATACATTATATCATATAATTTAGTGCCTGGCACCAAAAAGGAAAAAGGATGAAACACGATAATGTATTTATTACACGGCTAATTCCTCAGGAAGGACTTGATTTATTAAAGCGACATTGCACTATCAAAGTCAATCCAGAAGATCGTCAGTTAGCCAAACATGAGCTTATAGAAAATATTGTTGCTCAACAGGGATTAATGTGTTTATTATCTGAGACTATAGACAGGGATATAATGGAAGCAGGGTCGGAATTGGAAGTAATCAGCAATTATGCAGTGGGCTATAACAATATTGATATTGCAGCAGCAACAGAGCTGGGCATCGCAGTATGCAATACGCCTGGTGTATTGACTGAAACGACTGCTGATCTTGTATGGGCACTTATTTTATCAGTAAGCAGGAGGATAACTGAGGCTGACAATTTTACGCGTCAAGGTCATTTTCGTGGCTGGGAACCTATGCTTATGCTCGGTTGCAATGTATATGATAAAATATTGGGCATCATAGGCATGGGAAGAATAGGCAAGGCAGTTGCGCGGCGTGCAACAGGTTTTTCTATGAAGATAATGTACCATGATAAAATAAAATTAAGTGATGCGGATGAAACATATCTTAATGCCACTTATTGTTCTATTGATGAATTATTACGGTATTCTGATTTTATATCGTTACATACTCCTTTGAGTGAAGAAACGCATAAGCTCATTGGTGCCGGGGAATTTCAGCGCATGAAGCCAGGCGCCATTTTAATCAATACATCGCGCGGGCAGGTTGTTGATGAAACTGCCCTTGTAGAAGCTCTCGAGAATAAACAGGTTGCAGGTGCAGGTCTTGATGTATATGAAGAAGAACCGGTAATTCATTCTGCTTTGTTGTCTATGAAAAATGTTGTCCTGCTTCCTCATATTGGCAGTGCTACGGTAGAAACACGTACGAAAATGGCATTAATGGCGGCACAGAATATTATAGATATCCTGCAGGGTAGTACATGTGAGAATATTATAAATCCGCAAGCTTTGACTATTCGAAAATAATAAACAAAGAAAACGTTTTTAACTACGAAACTATGATTTTCAAAGAATTTGATCCTTCTCTTGATTTACGCAATTGCAATAAGGTGATTATTTTAGGGGGAGGCTGTTATGGTTCAGTATTTTCTCAAAGGATTTCACGGGCCAAAGAGAAGAATCAATGTGATTATTCATACCAGCTTATTGTTGATATTAATTCAGAATGTGAAGCAATTGTGAATAATGAAAGGAAAGACGTTTTATTTTTCAATGGGGATTGGATGGATTTTTTTTCAAGCTATGTTGGATATTTTATTAATGAACAGGATTATGTAGTATTACCTTGCAATACGCCTCATTTTATTTTTAATTTTTTTGTAAGGATGCTGACTTCATCGAAAGGTCATAGGGTGGAAGTACTTCGATTGAATGATAATATTGGATTTCCTTATGAAGAATATTCCGGGGATAGTCTGTATATAAGCAATGCAGAATGGACATGTCCATACCTATGCAGGGAGCCTGAAATATGTCCTGCAATACATGAAGCGCGTTTATGGAATATCAGGGAACGATTATGCGATTACTTATCTCGAATTAAGGAATATAAGATAGATGATTCGTTGCTGTTTGAAAGTGATTTGGTAATTAATGGGGTAGCTCTTATAGCGACGAAGAAAATAATAAGCGGGTACAGGCGTTTAATTTCTACTGCAGAGATATTACCTAAGGTATATGTAATTGCAACGATTTCACAATGTCATGGGGCAATCAGTGTATTCAAATTAAAGTAGAATATTCATAAAATGAGCATGCAATCGCCGTAACTATAAAACCGGTATTCGTGTTGCATTGCTTCCTGGTAAGCAGCAAACATATACTTTTTTGAAGCGAAGGCGTACACCAGCATAAGGAGTGTACTTTTTGGGAGATGAAAATTAGTAAGCATGGCATCTGTCATTTTAAATTCATAGCCAGGATAAATAAAGAGATTCGTCCATCCTTTCAGGGATTCTGTAATAGAACGCGTAAAATCGACCGATTCAATAGTACGGACGGAAGTAGTTCCAACAGCAAGAATTTTTTTTCCTGCCTCCTTTGCATTTTTAATTTTATTGAACGATTCGACACTCATTTCAAAATATTCATTTTCCATAGTATGTTCGGTGATATTGGTAACGCGCAAGGGTTGAAAAGTAGCTGATCCGACATGAAGTGTTATGTATGTTATATGAATATTCTTTTCTTGCAGTGCATTTAAAATCTCGGGACTGAAATGAAATCCTGCTGTCGGTGCTGCTATCGAACCCGTTTTTTGTGCAAACACAGTTTGATAACGGTTCCAATCTGTTTCTGAATATTCATTGGAAAGTCTTTTTATATAAGGTGGAAGGGGCGGTTTACCATATCTTTCAATAAAATCCCAAAAATCATTCGAAGGAGAAATGGTAACAATCAATCTGTTCCGGGAAGTAAAATCAGTAACGGTACATGAGTGAATACCGTCATCAAAATACAGAGTAGCATGTTTCTTGATTTTTTTTAATGGTTTTGCCATGGTTTCCCAGACACCATCAGTTAATTCTTTTACGAGAAGCACCTCAATTTCTTTCCCTTCTGCAGTATGGGCATAAAGACGAGCAGGAAAAACTTTTGTATTATTTAATACCAGTATATACTCTTGTGAAACAAAGGATAAGAAATCATAGAAAAAAGAATGGGTAATACGACCTGTATCTCGATTAAGAATCATCATTTTTGATGCTTCCCGTCGAGAGAGTGGTTGCTGTGCTATTAATTTTTTATCAAGCGAATAATCAAATTCTGAAATATCCATTCATACCTCTTCCTTCCCCGACCCGGGGCTAAAGCCCCTGGCTATTTTCGCTTGTCCCTTCGGAACGGGAAAGGTTGCTTCGCATCGCCCATTCCCTATTGCTTGTTCAAGGTTCAAAGTTCAAGCTTTGAGGTGGCTTAGCATTTTTTTTCTGATCACTGTCCACTGCCTACTAACTACTGTTTTATTAATTTATTTTGGTAGATATACAGCTTTCCAATAACCTTTCCTGTCCCCCGCCTGTAATTCATAAGAACCCTGGAGGGAAGAAGCAATGAGATGTGCAGAAAATACAACTTGGCCATATTTAGGGACATTTAACGTGAATCTGAATTCTTTTCTTTTTCTATTGGTAAAAGGTTCCCTGATGGTATAGGTGCCGAGGTTATGATGAAACCTGTTCGTATCATCGATAGATGCATTTATTCCTAAAATGATGGAACCGCTTATCATATTTTTTGATTCTTCGAGGTCCCAGTAAATACGCAGGTATGAATCAGAGGCTTTGAGAAATAAATCATCACCGACGGCAGACCATTTTCCAGATATTTTGCCATGTTCCTTAGGAAATTCCTGGATAATATTAGCCAAAGCCAGTTGTTGTTCCTGTGATAATTGTTCCAGGAAATCGGAAGGTATTTTTTTTCTCTCTTCACCGGAGCAATATTGATTCCAGACACTGGTAAGTACAGTACCGCCTTCGCTTATCTTCGCTGTATTAATTGGATAATCAGCAAAGGCAAACAATCCGATTATATCATCCAAAATGCTGCTTATCCAATCAGCAATTTCA
>MFGW01000079.1:23606-32955 GCA_001780385.1 Candidatus Fischerbacteria bacterium RBG_13_37_8
CGAGTAAAATTCAGCATCAACGGTGCTTATTTCTATAATATTTTTTGCCTGGGGAGGCAACGTGGTTGCAATTGCCTGGTAGTAAAGAATTGCACCTGATGCACTTTCTTTTGTTGAAATATCTATTTTAAATCCTTTGGACAGGAGAATGGGAATTTCGGCAAATGTTGCCAGAAGATAATCTGCTCGATCCTTTACCGTGATATATGTTCCTGCATCGATAAAGGAAAAAACAGGAGCAAAATCTGTTTTTATCGTATATACTTCATTTCCTGTTTCGAGTTTCTTTTCCATTTTAAATGATAATTCGTAGAAATCTTTTGGTGGTGGAGCGATGATAAGAATTTGTGAATTACTACGAATTCCATTGACTTCAGCAATGATGCTGCTAACTATTTCTTTATCGGATTTGAAAGCAGGGATTTTAAAGGATATAGTGTCAATAGAGGCTTTAGTGGGACTAACTTCAATATCAGAGATCCAGAGAGTAATATTTTTGATTGATTCATCAAAGTGAGTACCGTAAAGGGTAAGATTTTCACCTGTACGGGCTCTTGAAGAGCTCATTTCATTAATACGGGGAAGGAATTTAACTTGAAGATTATGTTTATTGCTTATTTTATTATCAGTTTCAATCTGAACAGGGACAGTGTGTATTCCGGCAGATTTTGTTGGCAATAAAGGCATTTTTGCTTTTACTTCATTTTCTGAACTTGAAATGACAGGAGCTTCGTTCCCATCAACGTATACGATAGATTTCTTTTCTTCTTTTACCAGATTAATTCCTTTGACAACAAATTCATCCTTGGATTCTATTTGTGATGGGTTAATAGTAGTAATTTCAGGTAGTTGATGTGAAGAAGCGATGAAGGTGAAATAAATGAGCAGGACAGCAATTATAATAATTGCAAGGGAACCCAGGGCATAGATCAAATAATTCTTTTGAGTTTTTTTAGGAGCGGCATAAATTGTTTCCTGGGCGCCTGAGGTTAGCAATTCTTCTTGTTTTTTGAGCGAGATGCTGGATTCCTGGGTAGTATCCGACATGGCAGCATATACTTTTGATTGAATGACAGAATCTGATTTTTTGAAAACTACATATATCGGGTCTGATTCTTGTGTTTGTCCAAGACGAATACGATCACCATCGAATAATATCTGATGTTTTTCTAATTTCTTATCATTAATAAAAACGCCATTTTTGCTTGCCAGATCATAGAGGGTTATGCCGGCCCAATCTCTTTTTATCTTAGCATGTTTTCTTGAAATAGAAGGGTGGTTGATGATTATTTCGTTGGTAGGATCCCTGCCCAGGTAAATTTCCTGAATATCTTGTGTAAGGCGGAATCGTTTTAATTCTTCATTTCCAAGATAGGTGATAAAGAAAGGTTCAAACGTTTCAGCTTCCATTTTCGTTTCCTCTAAAGGTTCTGCTGCTGGTTCTGGCAGAGATTCTGTTTCCGAAGTTGTTGCCTCGATAGTATAATGTGCAAGTGCAATAATATGTCCAGTCTTTAATTCAAGCACTTCCTGATAATTGATAGTTCTATTATCAATGACAATAGGTAACAGGTCACTTCGTGAAATAAAGAAAAGCTTGTTATCCTTGATAATTATTTCCCCGATCAAGCACGTTTTATCCGTGATATCGAGCATTATATCTGCTTCCAGGCTACATGCTATTGTTATGCTCGATTTTGAAAACAGTACGGTTTTTTCATATACTATCTGACCTTTATGTTCTTTTATTAACGCCTGTATCATAAATCCCCCTTATTTAATAGTAGGATAATGTTGCTAAAAAGTCAAAAGCGATGTTGCATATATTAGGTTATTAGCACAATCTTAAAATCAACGTGCTTGACTCAAATGACAATTACTCCATTTTTCCTTTGTGCCTGGCAAAAATATTTGAATTTTTCAAATATTTTTGGTTACACATTCCAATCAGTTAATAGCCTCTGAGGTGCTGCAGATATAACAAGAAACGTTTGCGGAGGCAGTTCAAGAAATAACGCATTATGTTCGTAAAACAGTATTTTTAAGTGATAGTCTTTCTCAATGTTGAATTTATTTTTAGGAATTGCTATTTCTAAAATGTTAATGATTGAAGCCTTAGCATTGTTTACAACAGGCTGATTATCTTCATTAATGAGCTGACGGACAGCAGTAATATTATTTTCATGAGCAACGATAAAAGTTATTTTTTCTGGTTCTGCAAAATAAAGATGAATTTTTAATGCACCTTTTAGAAAATCAATATTAGAATTTTCTTCGAGGTCAAGGCGAAAGTAGAGAAATTCTTTATCGAATCCGTAAAGAATTTTTTTAACGGGAATTTGGCTGGGTCTATGTGTAGAGAAAAGAAAAGATAATTTAATTTCACCGGCGCCGAGCCATTCGAAATAATTAGTAATTTCACCATCGATAGTTGGAGAAATAAATGAAGTAGGACGCCAGATATAATCGGAGCGTTCTATGCGCCATGGTTGTTTAATGGGGATTGAAAGTTCTTCAGGTGGAGTTTGATGAAGAAGGGTGTAGACATTAGTAAGGTGATTTCTAAAGAGTTGATCGAACACTGCATCATGCTCAGAGGAATGTTCATCGCCGTACCACCAGAACCAATCGCTTCCTTCTGCAATATAGATTGATTCCATGGCTAAGGTACGTTCCTGTTGGGTGCAGTTGGTATTTGCGTCAATCAATTCCCTGGTAGTTTTGAGCAATGTCCATGCTTTGTTGTCCTCGGGGTGACCTATCCAGATTGAATAATCATGGTTAATCCATGATCCGGGGTGCAATCTTGTTAATACGGGCAATGCAGTTTCCGAGGCAAGACAATCAGGAATAAGAACGGTTTGTATCCATGAATTATTTGCGATGAGTGTAAATAGCGATTCAAAAAAGGTTCTTCCATTCTGCGGATACCATTCCCAGGCATTTTCTCCATCCATTATAATAAAAATAGTGGGATCATAATCTTTATTCCAGCGTTCATTTACTTTTTTCAATCTGCCAATAAAATCATTTGCTGCATCCAACGGATTCATATTTTGATAGAAAAAACTTATAAGGTCAGATAAAATTTTATCCCTGAAGCAACCGGTAATTGAATGTTCCTTAATTTGCACGTTATAAAATCTGTACAGTAAAGAAGGATCAAACAATTCACGATTATTGTCTCTTAAGCTTTGATGTCCTAATGAAAGAGCAAGTATTTCTTCATCTGAGGCGAAATATTGGAAACCATGTTTTACCAGGTAGGGAATAATATCATCAGAGACGGAACCTTCCGAGGGCCATGTTCCTGCCGGTTTAATGCCGAATATTTTTTCATGATACTGTACTGCTTTCGAAAGATGTGCGTCAAGATCCTGAGGATAACTGAAAGGAGGAGGAAATTTCTTGTAGCGTTGGGATGATTTTTCAGCAATTCTTGAATTAAAAATAAGTGGCATGATTGGGTGGTAAAAAGGCGAAGCAGTCAATTCAATTTGATGACGTTCAAATGCTGCTTTGTATTCAGGAATGATGGCATCGAGAATGTTTTTTTCTTTCCAGGCAATTGTTCCTTTATCAGTTTCATGAAAGGACCTTCCCCTGTCAAACAATGTCTTAATTTCCGGGGATTCTTTTGTTTCTTCATCCAGCCATGCGAGACGAAACCAGATTTGCAAATCAAGAAAATCCTGGGTACTGAATTTGGGAAGCATTTTCAACAAATGATCCGGTGTAACTTCATCTCCTCTCCTGTGCAACAGATCCTTGTATCGCTCAAATGGATAGATAAAATTTTTTAAATTCGCTGAAAAGAAATTGCGCAGAATGAATAATTTTTCGTCATCGGTAAGCTCTTCGGCATGTTTTTCGGAAAGTACAAGGTAAGGATCTTCTGCTTTACCATCAATATAATCTTGTAATTGCAATATTAAACTCGGAACTATATTGAAATTTATTTTAATGTCCGGATACTTTCTTAACATGGCAACCATGCTGTAATAATCTTTGAGACCATGCAAGCGGGCCCAAGGTAATGCATATTCCCCGGTAAGTAAATTCTTATAGAAAGGCTGATGCATATGAAAAAAGAATATAAGCTTGAGTCTGCCAGTTTTCATAGACTTTACTTTACCTTATTTTTTTAATAATTTCAATTGCTAAAGGTCCCTAGTCCCTCCCTGTGTTGTAGTTAAATATATTTTTGGAGAAGGATTAATTTAACTTGATTTTGAAACAAATCTTAAATGACCTGCGTCTATCTTATATTAAATTTAAAAGCAAAATAATTACACAGGAGGCTAACAATGAAAAACGCAAAAACTTCCCTGATGAGAACGTTGGTATTTGGCGTTGTATTATTTTCAGCTATACTGTTAATAGCGGCAGATAACTCTAAAGAAATCACCAATAAATTTACGGTGACAACGGGTTCTTACCTGTTATTAGAAAATGTGAATGGGGATGTCGTTATAACTTCCTGGAACAAGAATGAAATAGATGTGAAAGCAAAACTAAGGGCAAATAATGAAGAAGCATTAAGCAATACGAATTTAAAAATGGAACAAGTGGGCAATGAAGTAAGAATTGAGGTTAAATATAAGGAATTTAATAAGGATGGCTTCTGGGCATTCATCAAATATTTAAAGCATATGGGGCATGGAGCTAATGCAACGGTTGATTTTGATATAAAGGTACCAGCATATTTACATCTCAAAAGCATTGACACGGTAAATGGTGATGTGCGCATCAGCAAAGTATCTGGTAATGTTAATGTAGAGACAGTCAATGGTGAGATAGAGCTGGTTGAAGTAGGCAAAAGAGTTACTGCGGATACTGTGAATGGATCAATAGATGTGATCATGAGTACACTTGAAGATGATGTTAAACTTGAGACGGTAAATGGACGAATCAGGATTTATCTTCCGGGAGAAATTAATGCGGATGTTAAAGCGGAAAATATTAATGGTAGTATAAAAACTGATTTTCCTCTTACCGTGAGTGGAAAGATTGCGGGTAAAGAAATTTATGGAAAAATCGGCAGAGGAGGAAATACCATAAGTTGTGAGACTATCAATGGAAGCATCCAAATTTTAAAGAAGGAAGAGACTGAAAAAAAGCCAAAAATATTGGAAAGTCCAACTCCCTAACGCTTTTTTGACATGGACCCTTCTATAACACGAAGCGTCGCAGTTATTCTGCCGAGTTTCCTGTTTCTTAATTGTATTGCCTGAACATCTTCTTGAGGAATTTGTTCTATTCGCAGGGTAGTCTGAAACCGTTCAAGTTCAAATTTCAATTTTTGAAGATCAGGATTCGTGTATCTTTTTATTGTTGAGGAAGTTACAAGAATATATCCCTCAACTATATCTCTTGCCATTGCCCAGGCACTGCCGCCCATAAAAGCTGCCATATAATTAAGCTCCCTTTATTATTTTGTTAGTGAATGGTGGACGGTACCAGATTCGAACTGGCGACCCCTACCGTGCGAGGATAGTGCTCTCCCAACTGAGCTAACCGCCCACTTTTTTATTCGCACTGTAATATTCTAATCTATCATTTCATTATCTCAATTGCGTTGCCTTGCGAGGCTATGTTCATTTATTCTTTTTTCATAATGACCACTTCAATTTTTCCTTTCAGGGCATCCGCAAATTTTTTTGCATCATTTTCTGAACCTATTATTGCACCGTAATGCATCGGAATGGCAACCTTTGGTTTAATATCCAGCGCTGCCTTTACTGCTTCATCAGCAGTCATAACATAAGTACCTGAAACTGGCAATAATGCTATGTCAACCTTGAATGTTTTCATCTCCGGTATATAATCAGTATCTCCCGCCAGGTAAATGCGGTTTCCCGATACAGTAAAAATATATCCTACCCAACCATTTTCCTTCGGATGGAATTTCTTATTGGTGTTATAAGCAGGAACCGCTTCAATTTTTATCCCCTGCACTTCTAATGTTTCTCCCGGTTTCATTATCTTTACTTCGCCGGTTAATTTTTCCTTGCAATCCTTTGTTGCTACGATTACCGTATTCTCTGTTTGTATCTTTTTAACATCATCTGGAGAACAATGATCTGAATGTGAATGAGTAATTAAAATAATATCAGCTTTATCCTTTGCTTTAAGTCCGTATGGGTCAGTAAAAATAGTTTTTTCTCCTGTTATTTTAAAGCAATCATGACCTAACCAATGTATATTTGTTATCATTTCCTGCACCTCCTTTGCACTGGTGAAACAGCAAAAAAAAATAAGCGATGTTACTATGATCGTTATTCTTTTCATGAAGGTTTCCTTTCTGGCTAAAAAGTAATGAAGCATGATAATTCATTGAATACCATGCATAAAACATTCAGTTTATTTCTTCACTGCGTCAGTTATAAATGCAACAATATCCGTTGTTGTAGTACCGGGCAAGAATATTTCTTTGACACCGATTGCTTTTAATTTAGGAATATCAACATCCGGAACGATGCCTCCCACTATTACCATCACGTCTTCCATGTTCTTAGTTTTTAGCATTTCAATAACGGAAGGTACGAGTGAGAGATGAGCTCCTGAAAGAATGCTTAATCCTATTACATCAACATCTTCCTGGAGTGCAGCATTTACGATCTGTTCCGGTGTTTGCCTCAATCCTGTATAAATTACTTCCATGCCTGCATCCCGCAGAGCACGGGCAACTATTTTAGCGCCACGGTCATGCCCGTCAAGACCCGGTTTTGCTATCAGTACTCTGATTTTCTTCATGTACGGTGCCTCCTCTATATTATTTGTGGCTCCTGCCATTCACCAAATACTTCTTTTAAGGTATTGCATAGTTCACCAATTGTAGCATAACTTTTTACCGCATCAAGTATAAAAGGCATTAAATTACTGCCATCCTGGGCAGCTTTTTTCATAACAGCAAGTGTCTTGCTTACTTCTTTATCAGAACGTGATGCACGTAGTTCCTTTATTCTTTTTAATTGCTTCTGTTGAATTTCTTCAGCAATGTAAAGATAAGGGATCGGTTTGTGATCCTGAACAAATTGGTTAACTCCAACTATTATTTTTTCTTTTTTTTCTACTGCTTTCTGATACTGGTAGGCAGCGTCGGCTATTTCTTTCTGTGGAAAACCTCTTTCAATAGCAGGTACCATGCCTCCTATTGAATCAATCTTGTTAAAATAATCGAGGGCAGCTTTTTCCATGTTTGCGGTTAGACTTTCTACAAAATAGGAACCTCCCAATGGATCAATGGTATTGATAACACCACTCTCATACGCGATGATTTGTTGAGTGCGCAAGGCAATAGTAACAGCTTCTTCAGTCGGCAGTGCGTAAGTTTCATCGAGAGAATTGGTATGCAATGATTGAGTACCGCCAAGGACTGCTGCTAATGCCTGTATCGTCGTTCTGATAACATTGTTGTACGGTTGCTGTGACATCAGACTGCATCCTGCTGTTTGTGTATGAAAACGCAACAACCAGGAACGTTCATCCTTTGCCTTGAATACTTCTTTCATCTGGCGCGCCCAAATTCTTCTGGCAGCGCGGTACTTTGCTAATTCTTCGAAGAAATCATTGTGTGCATTGAAAAAGAACGATAAGCGAGGTGCAAATTCATCTACATCCAGACCGGTTTTTACTGCTGCACGGACATATTCAATGCCATCATAAAGTGTGAAGGCAAGCTCCTGAACTGCCGTGGAACCTGCTTCACGTATATGATAACCGCTTATGCTGATCGTATTCCAGCACGGTACATGTTGACTGCAAAAAGCGAATATATCAGTGATTATTCTCATCGACGGTGTGGGTGGAAAAATCCATTCCTTCTGTGCTATGTATTCCTTGAGTATATCATTTTGAATAGTGCCGGATATTTTTTTAATATCAGCTCCCTGTTTCTCAGCTACCGCTATGTAAAAAGCAAGTAAAATAGCAGCTGGAGCATTTATTGTCATCGAAGTCGTTATTTTATCCATCGGAATGCCATCGAACAGCGTCTCCATGTCTTTCAATGAAGCAATTGCTACTCCACATTTTCCTACTTCACCAATCGCCAACGGATCATCTGAATCCCTCCCCATAAGTGTAGGTAAATCAAATGCTACACTAAGACCTGTCTGCCCCTGTTTCAATAAATACTTGTAACGCTGGTTGGTTTCTTCTGCTGTCCCAAAACCTGAAAATTGCCTCATGGTCCATAGTCTTCCGCGATACATGGTAGCATGAATTCCGCGTGTATATGGATATACTGCGGGAAATCCTACATCATTCGTAAAATCAATATCTTCTATATCTTCCGGTGTATACAATCTTTCTATCGGCATACCGGAAATAGTGGTAAATTTCCAATCACGCTCAGGACTCTTTTTTAATGTGGGATTTAGTAGTTCTTCTTCCCATTTTTTCTTGCTGTTCTTGATTTTAGCAATATCATACAAACTCTTGCTTGAATCTTTTTTCGGCATATTTTTCCTCTCAGTGTTTACTAACGTTGTTATTCATTCTAAGCCAAAATGAAATGCAAGTCAATAAAGCAGTGGTCAGTGAACAGGCGTCAGTAGACAGGGAACAGGGAACAGGGGGCAGGGGAAAGATGGCGAATTCTCTATAAATTTTGAACCTTGAACAATTTTATAAAGAAGAACTCAACTCCTTATAGCAATCATAGGTACGCTTATCAAAACAAACAAGGATCACCTTTTCGAGAGTAGTTTCGGTTGAAAGAAATTTTTTTATTTCAGCAAGTGCAATGCGACAGGCTCGCTCAAGCGGAAAACCATAGATGCCAGTACTGATTGCCGGAAATGCAATTGTTTTTATTGTATGTTGAACTGCTAAAGCTAGACTATTATGATAACATTGCGCAAGTTTTTCGTCTTCATCATTTTCTCCTCCCATCCAAACAGGTCCTACTGTATGAATTACCCAGCGTGATGGAAGATTATAACCACCAGTGATTTTTGCCTCTCCTGTTTCACAACCATTCAACTTGCGACATTCTCCCAATAATCCAGGTCCCGCAGCATGATGTATCGCACCATCCACTCCTCCACCCCCTAAAAGCGAATTGTTCGCAGCATTTACTATTGCATCAACCTCCTGCTTCGTAATATCTCCTCTAATAATTGATATTCTATCCATCATCGTTGCTCTATAATATTATTACATCCAGCTATCAGCATAACTTTCTCTATCATTATAGTCAATACCCACCTTCCCCATTCCCTAATTTAACGTCTCGGAATTTCTTCAAAGCTGCTTCTGTAGTAGGATTTTCATCAAGCATGTCCATTACAAGGGGTAATGGAATAATGGAATATTGGAATAATGGTCAGAAATGAGCGACTTT
>MFGW01000080.1:0-1002 GCA_001780385.1 Candidatus Fischerbacteria bacterium RBG_13_37_8
TGCTACGTTGATGAAAGTGTCCTATAACACAGTGGATTACTATACCAGGAAAGGATTGCCTTCTATTGAATTCAACAAGAAAACAGTATTAATAGAAGTATTTGAGGCATGGCAATGGCTGAAGGATAATCACTTTTTGAGAAGGAGAACATTAGAAATGGAGAGAAAACTTCATTTATTAACCCGAATTCTCAATAAAAGTAATAATAAAAAAAGTGTTAATTTATGGGAATTTGAGCTTCAGTTCAATGGAAAAACTTTAGAAGATATAACAGTATTGGATCTCAGAAAATCAAGGAAATCTTTAATAATTAAAAGGATAAGATAAAGACAATGGAAAATAGTAAATCTGCCTTATTATATGTAAGAGTTTCGAGCAAGGAACAGGAGAGGGAAGGGTATTCTTTGGATGCGCAGGAAAAGCTTGGTGAGAACTATGCTCTTCGCAATAGTCTAAAAATAATGAAGCGCTGGAAAGTATCAGAATCTGCATGGAAAGAAGATCGCGATGCTTTTAATGAAATGATTGATTATGCGAAAAGGAATGAGAAAGTCAAGGATATTATTTTTGATGTTGCAGATAGAATGACACGTAATGATATGGATAAATTAAAAATATATGCTCTCATAAAAAATTACGGTAAAAGAATACATTTTTCACGGAGTAATAAAAGTATTGATAAGTATTCTCCTTCTGAAGATGAATTTATGCTTGATATTGAAGTAGCAGTTGCTAAAAAGATGTCCAATGATGCCTCCCGTAAAATAAAAATGGGGATGCAAGAAAAAGCTGAGCAGGGATTTTATCCTTCGCATGCTCCATTAGGATACAAAAATAATTCTTTAACGCGATTAATTGATGTGGATGAGAAAGTATCTCCTTTCATTATAAGAGCATTTTCCCTGATTGCATCAGGATCTTATTCTCTACGTATGGTAGCTAATGTTCTCTACGAGGAGGGATTAAGAAATCCAAAAGGAGGGCGTATCGCTCTTAGCTCA
>MFGW01000080.1:1172-8513 GCA_001780385.1 Candidatus Fischerbacteria bacterium RBG_13_37_8
AGAGAACGAAACAGAAATGCATCAGAATTTGCTGAAAAGCAGGTCAATACTTTAGAATCAGAGCAAGAGAAAGCAAATCAGCGCCTGGACAAATTATACAATTTGAGGATTGATGGGGAAATAGATATTGATGTGTTTAAAAAGAAGGAAGTGGAATTCAAAAATCAGCTTATTGAAATCAAGTATCAAATAGAGAGCGTTAAAGCATCCAATCTCAACATTTATGAAAACGGGTGCAGCACCTTCGAACTCTCAAAACGATTGACTGTACTGTATTCCAAGGCAGACTATGCGGAGAGGGCAAAGATATTAAAATTCATAGCTTCGAACTTCACTTTGATTGATGAAAAGTTAGAGCCAGTCTACAAAAAGCCTTTTGATATACTGGCAAAAATGAATGAGTGTACGGAATGGTGGAGGTAAGCGGACTCGAACCGCTGGCCCCCTGCGTGCAAAACAGGTGCTCTCCCAACTGAGCTATACCCCCAATTATATTGGTAATTGTGAATGCACAAACAATGGTGGGCCTAAGTGGATTCGAACCACTGGCCTCCCGCTTATCAGGCGGACGCTCTAGCCAACTGAGCTATAGGCCCGTGAACGGTGAATTATATCGCAATGCAAGGAATAAATCAAGTTTTTTTAAAAAAGTGCTTCTTCTATTTCGTTAGGGATTGTTACGCATTCCTTCAGCAAGCTCGCAAAGACAAAAAAAATATTGTTTGTTCTTTGTGGTTTTAGAATAAAAAAAAGAGTTCTTTGAAAAGGACCGGATAATGAGAAGTTGTGAGAATTATTTTTAAGGTAACTCCTTAGAAAGGAGGTGATCCAGCCACAGGTTCCCCTACGGCTACCTTGTTACGACTTCACCCCAATTGCTAACCATACATTCGGCGCCTGCCTTCCTTGCGGATTAGCCCAGCGACTTCAGGTACAATCAACTTTCGTGGTGTGACGGGCGGTGTGTACAAGACCCAGAAACGTATTCACCGCAGCCTGCTGATCTGCGATTACTAGCGATTCCGCCTTCATGTAGTCGAATTGCAGACTACAATCCGAACTGAGGTTGGCTTTAGGGATTGGCTCCACCTCACGGTATTGCAACCCTCTGTACCAACCATTGTAGCACGTGTGTAGCCCTGGACATAAAGGCCATGATGATTTGACGTCGTCCCCACCTTCCTCCGGTTTATCACCGGCAGTCCCTTTAGAGTGCCCGGCCGCACCGCTGGCAACTAAAGGCAAGGGTTGCGCTCGTTGCGGGACTTAACCCAACATCTCACGACACGAGCTGACGACAACCATGCAGCACCTCTATAGGGCGTGATCCAAAGGATCACATTCTTATTTCTAAGAATTTTCGTCCTACTCTTCAAGCCCAGGTAAGGTTCTTCGCGTTGCATCGAATTAAACCACATGCTCCACCGCTTGTGCGGGTCCCCGTCAATTCCTTTGAGTTTCAGCCTTGCGACTGTACTCCCCAGGCGGAACACTTAAAGCGTTAGCTTCGGCACGCCGACCAAAGGTAGGCACACCTAGTGTTCATCGTTTACAGCTAGGACTACCAGGGTATCTAATCCTGTTTGCTCCCCTAGCTTTCGCACCTCAGTGTCAGTATCAGTTTAGTAGATCGCTTTCGCCGCAGGTGTTCTTCCCGATATCTACGCATTTCACCGCTCCACCGGGAATTCCATCTACTTCCCCTGAACTCAAGCTAAATGGTTTCATATGCTTTTCCTTCGTTAAGCGAAGGTCTTTAACATATGACCTATTCAGCCACCTACGTGCTCTTTACGCCCAGTAAATCCGAATAACGATTGCTCCCTCCGTTTTACCGCGGCTGCTGGCACGGAGTTAGCCGGAGCTTCCTCTGGGAATACTGTCAATTTTTATCTTTATTCAAGATAAAAACATTCTTCTCCCCTGACAGGACTTTAAAACCCGAAGGCCTTCATCGTCCACGCGGCGTCGCTCGGTCAGGCTTTCGCCCATTGCCAAAAATTCCCCACTGCTGCCTCCCGTAGGAGTCTGGACCGTGTCCCAGTTCCAGTGTGGCCGTTCGCCCTCTCAGGCCGGCTACCCGTCATAGCCTTGGTGAGCCATTACCTCACCAACTAGCTGATAGGACATGAACCCCTCTTCCAGCGTTAGCTTGCAAGCAGAGGCCAACTTTCTTTTTTAAACCATGTGATTCAAAAAAAATACGGAGTATTATCTTCAGTTTCCCGGAGTTATCCTCCTCTGAAAGGTAGGTTATTCATGTATTACTCACCCTTTTGCCGCTTTACTCGCTCGGTTGCCCAAGCTTTCTCGCTCGACTTGCATGTGTTAGGCACGCCGCCATCGTTAATTCTGAGCCAGGATCAAACCCTCCGACAAAATTTTGTCGTGCTCATTATCCGGTTTTCAAAGAACTCTTTTCCGACGCTCAAGGATAACTATCCTCAGCTTTCTTCCAATATATAAAATAGCATAGTTTATACCTCTTGTCAACACCTTTTTGAGGTTTATGAAAAAATATTTTTCCATTCCCTGTTTCTCGCCTATGCATCACGCTTTTCATCGCATTATCACTTGTGCTCCATGATATGTCAGCCCTGCTATCACTGCCGTTATAAGAATATATAAAATCAATCCTAACGCCAATAACATGCATAAATACACTTTCTCACGCCACGCTCGCAGTACCAAATAACTTAATCCAACAAGTGGATTTATTAATATCAGCAGGAAACCGATATGCACCAAATAATAATATGATTCAAAACTATGTGAAAAAAGATGTAAAGGATCTGATATAGTATGTAATTGCGGTACTCCTGTCATTATCCCCGGTCTGAAAAATAAGCTTATCAGTAATATTGCTAAACTGGCAATTACTATTATTTGTATTATTGCACAAAACCGTTTAATCGTTTCTTCTGATATTTTATGTATCATTATTTTATTCCTGTAAGCATTCTTATTGCTGCTGCTATGAGCACAATAGCAAACAAACGTGATTGCCATTTACTTTTCATACGAATACCGATATAGGAACCCAGGAGACTTCCTGCTAATATGCCGACGGACAATAGTACTGCCAATTCAAGGTATACGTCTCCTCTTATAAAAAAGATCCATGCTCCGGTGGCACCGGTTAGAAGTATCATAAATGAACTTGTTGCTACTGCAACTTTTACCGGTACTCCCATTAACAGGCACATGATAGGTATTTTAAATATCCCACCTCCGACACCCAACATTCCCGCAAAACATCCAGCAAAAAATGACAGGATCATTCCTGCGGGTATATGTTTTACACGATACATCGGAGACAAGTGCCTGATTTTTATTTCTCTTTCTGCTATAACATTACCAAGTGAAGACACCATTTGGATAGCAGCAAAAAGAAGGACTATCCCAAAAATGAATTCAAGAATTTTCGCATTAAAATAGCCTGAGATGAATGCTCCGCATATTGCTCCAAAGATTGTTGATTGTTCCATTGTCAATCCCAATCGTATATCGGTGAATCCTTTTCTTGCATAGGAGACTGATGCAAGAGATGAATTTACTACAATTGCTACCAGGCTAATGCCAATTGCTTTATGTATGGGAATATGAAAAAAAATAGTCAGTACCGGAACAATGATAATTCCGCCGCCAAGTCCTGTTATTGCTCCAAGCAATCCAGCAAAAAAACCTACTACAATAAAAATCATGTTGCATTATACCTTAAAAAAAGGGGGACAGTCACCTATTTTTTTTAAAAAAAAATAGGTGACTGTCCCCCTTTTTACGTGACTGTCTCGCTTTTTTAACTTGCTATTGGAAGGGCATTATGTTTTACTATGGAAGAAAAATAATATGATTTACAACTCTTTCTTTAAAAAGATACTTTTTCTGTCAATAACTCTTCTTTTGTTGTCATATATTCTACGTCTAATTAGCGTGCACTCAGAGGAAGAGGAAAAGAGTTATGTTATAAAGATAATAGATGGTGATACGATAAAACTAAAAGGAAACAAGACTGTTCGTTATCTCGGTATCAATACACCGGAAAGGGATGAATATTATTATAATGAAGCAAAATCATTCAACAAAAAAATGGTAGAGGGAAAACAGGTAACACTGCGGTTTGATGCGGTTAAATATGATGATTACAATAGAATTCTTGCTTATGTATACACTCCTGATGGAAAATGTGTAAATATTGAGATGTTAAAGAATGGTTATGCATTTATGTATCCGCATCCTTTTGAAACGCTTCTCTTCAATAAAATGCTTGAAGCTCAGAGAAGTGCAGTAAATAACCAGGCGGGAATTTTCAAACGCATATTAAAAGATACCTGTTCCTCTTATAAAGGAAGCAAGAAAGGATTCAGGTTTCATCGTCCGGAATGTCAGTGGGGGAAAAACATACACAAGAAGAACCTTGTCACGTTTCACGCCAAAAAAGAAGCATTTTTAGAAGGATTCGCACCATGCCGCAGGTGCAATCCTTGACCCCTTATGGGATAATTTCTTTCAGATGTAAGCCGTTTTCATCCAGCATAAATTTCATTTTATAATTTCCCGCAGGAATATCATATTTTGCGAGCAATTCAATCCAGTGAAATTTTTTCACATTTTCGATGATATTTTTTTCAAGGTTATCATCACCGAGGTCATTTATTATTGTGACGGCATTAACTTTTCCGGTTTCATCAAAGAGAAGTGACATGATCAGTTCGCGAGGTTGTGTTTTATTATAGGCAATCGGGATAGTGATTTCTTCTTTTGAAAGATTCTCAAGTTGTGAATAGGAGACTGCATCCAATCTTTTTACTGCTCTAAGTCTTGGGAGAGCAGTTGGTGCTTGTGCGGCAGGTTGGTCAACCGGTTTGCCTGCTTTCCTTTGTTCCATTTTACCAGAGGCTGTTTCATCCTGTTTTGCGCCTGCCTCTATAGCGGGATAACCGGTGCCAGTAGGTGCTAGTTCTTCATCGGTTTCTCTTTTTGCCAGTTCACCTGCGGGCTGAGCAGTTTTTGATTCTTGCATTTTTTCACGTTCGGTTCCTGGTTGAAGAGCGGTTTCTTCCTTAGCTTTTTTATCAAATAATTCATTTTCTTTTGATGCAAGCTTGTTCTGGTCTTGTGCTTCATGTCTGACAGATTCTGCTGGCTGAGCCCGTATTTGTTCCACTTTGTCAGCGGTAACATAGCCTGTTTGTGGAGGAGGCATTGGTTCTGCTGTTGCCGGAGAAGCAGATTTTTCTGTTTCACTAAGGCTACCTTCTGCTGGCGCAGATTTATTGGTGAACTCCATATTTTTACCTTCACCTGCGGATGATGTATCGATTGTGGAGGTTTCACCTCCTGCCATTTTTTCTTCATTGCTTCTTCTACCGTTATCTATCGCATCTTTAGACTTGAGAGACAACTCACCCTTTTTTTCAGGCTTTGCTTGTGCTAATTTTTTGGGAGCTTCTCGAGCCTGCATTTCGGCTGGTGGTGCTTGAGCAATTTTTGATGCATTATTCTCCTGATTTTGTATTAACCAGAGTCCAGCGACTACTACTATAACAAGGACTGCACTTATGAAAACTATATTTCTGGCAAGGGAAAATTGTGCAGTGTTTCTAAGTGCAAGGAAATCCCAGAAAGATTGTTTTTCTTCCTGGTGAATCCGCGATTTTATTCTTTGGGCGAAACCGTCAGGTGTTTTAACTTTATAGAGTTCTTTAATTAGAAGAGAAGTTTTCTGGAGAAGCGCTAAATCTCGTGAACACTTTTCGCATTTTTTCAAATGATTGCTTATCAATTCATGTTCACTATCAGATAGTGCATTATCCAGGTACATGCTCAATAATCCATTTATTTCATCACATTTCATATTCATGTTTTATCACCTCGCTTCGACATCAGCGAGCAATTCTTTTAAATAGCAGCGAGCTCTTGACAAACGGGATTTTACAGTTCCTACCGGCACATTCAATATTTGAGAAATTTCTTCATAGGATAATTCTTCAATTTCCCGTAACAGAATCATTGCCTTTTGATCCGCAGGGAGTTTATTAATAGCATTTTGAATATGAGCGTTTAATTGTCTTTGGGAAGTTTCCTCTTCGGGATTAGAGCGGCAATCCATTAAATTATCATCGACAAAAGAATCCTTTTTTTTGAACAATTTCCATTTCTTTTTATAATTAAGCGCCATATTGAAGGCAATTTTATAAATCCATGTTTTTAACGATGACTCATATCTGAAACGCGGTAATGCTTCATATGCTCTAAGGAAGGTATCCTGTGTTAATTCAAGGGCATCATCATAATTAGAAGTCATGCGATATAATAGATTAAAAATCATATCTTTATAGTTATCAACGAGTTCATTGATGATTTCTTCACATGTTTTACCCTCATTCATAATGTGACATTTCTCAACTAAATTCATCGTGAGATTTTTTCCATTCACAGTTACATTACCATCTAACATAAAATTTATCAACCAACATAAAACATATTCATAATCATCACAGCACCATTTAGAAAACAGAACGGCAAAAAAGTTCCATGTTTTAATTGACTTTGCTTATGCAAATTCCTATAATAGACAATATTCAGAAGGTAAAAACAGGAGGCGAAATGAGAATTATACATGCCACATCTGAATGTGTTCCTTTTGCTAAAACAGGAGGTTTAGGAGATGTAGTACCATCCTTATCGAGAGCATTAGCGCAAAGAGGACATGACGTTTATATTTTTCTGCCCAGATATGGAATTATTGATCTGAAGGGTTTGGAATTATTAAAGGATTCTATTCAGCTTCATTTTGGAGGAGAAGTTACGACATTTGATCTCTATCAAAAAACGACTCCGGAAGGTGTACATAATATTTTTATAGATTACGCACCGCTTTATGATCGTCCGGGAATATATGGTGTTGAAGGGAATGATTTTGCAGATAATCCACTACGTTATCTTTATTTTGCCAGGGCAGTAATAGAAAGCTGTATGAGATTAAATATTATTCCTGATGTTTTTCATTGTCATGATTGGCAATCCAGTTTTATTCCCACATTTTTAAGAACCTATTATTCCTATGAAGAAGCGCTGAAACATATTCCCGTATTATTTACTATTCATAATTTATCATTTCAGGGTTTATATAAACCTGATGAAATATGGAAATATACGTATCTTGATTACAACAGTCTTTTTCATATGGAAGGGCTTGAATTTTATGGCAAGGTGAATTTTTTAAAAGGAGCTTTACTATTTTCAACGCTCATCACAACAGTAAGTCCCACCTACAGTAAAGAGATACAGGAGGAGGATCAAGGATGTGGTCTTGAGGGTTTGCTAAAGAAAAGGAGT
>MFGW01000080.1:8551-12783 GCA_001780385.1 Candidatus Fischerbacteria bacterium RBG_13_37_8
AATTTGGAATCCCGAGGTAGACGCGCTCATACCATATAATTATTCGGTGAAAGATTTAAGTGGAAAAGCAGCATGCAAACAAGAATTGATGAAACAATGTGGATTTACCGATAACGAGGAAGTTCCCATAATTGGAATAATTACGCGACTCACCCCGCAAAAAGGACTTGATATTACATTAGAAGCCATGGAAGCATTGCAATCAGTACCGATGCGACTTGTAGTACTGGGAACTGGACTGCAGGAATATGAAGATGAGTTAATAGACTGGAGTAAAAAAATACCGGATAAATTGCATGTGCGCATAACTTTTGATGAAGCATTTGCTCATCTTATTGAAGCAGGTTCAGATTTATTTTTAATGCCTTCCCGGTATGAACCTTGCGGACTTAATCAAATGTACAGTTTAAAATACGGTACTATTCCTATTGTAAGACATACGGGGGGACTGGCAGATACAGTCAATGATTTTACTGCTGATCCTAAAAAAGCAACCGGTTTTAAATTTTACGAATATTCACGATTAGGTTTGCTCAGTGCTATAGATCTTTCGCTTACAACCTTTGCTCATAAAGAGATATGGAAAGAAATGATAGTGCGTGGGATGAAGCAGGATTTTTCATGGAATAAGGCGGCTGATATGTATTTGGAATTATATTTAAAAGCAATTCATTTAATGAGAGGTTAATCATGTCTAACAATTTAGTAACATTTACCGATTCTAATTTTGAAACTGAAGTGTTGCACTCCAAGGAACCGGTTCTGGTAGATTTTTGGGCTACATGGTGTCAACCATGTCTTGCCTTAACACCTATTATTGAAGAAATAGCCCATGATTATCAGAATCGTCTAAAAATAGGGAAATTAAATGTAGATGAAAATCCTCAAACACAAAGCAGATACATGATATTTTCAATACCGACACTTATCCTGTTCAAGAACGGTGAAATACAGGAGCAGGTAATTGGTTTTAAACCTAAAGCGGAATTAGTAAGATTAATTGAAAGTTTGTTGCCGCCGGCAAAATAATCATCAATATTTCTGAAGAAAATAGTAATACTCTTTACGTTCATTATTACTTTTTATCAGGAAGCGTTTTACGTAGAGATTATTTGAAAAACATTCTGTAAATAATGTGCGGGTTCGTTCGATAAGTTCAAGTGACAAACGTTTATCCGTTGATGAAATTTCAAGAAAATCATGCGGCATTTTCACTAAGAGTGCATTTACATCAAACTGGGAAGGAGATATTCGATCATTTAGAATATCCAGGACAGGTATTCCTTCGTAATTGAGGGGAGGAATAGTATTTTTTCTATTTAGCTGAACGACTTTTTCAGAATCAAGATACCATTCAGCAAGCATTCTATCTGTAGGAAGTCCATAATGAAGAGGAGAAGATGTTTCTCCATATAAATTCACATAATAATTTCGAATTATTATACCCAGTTTTTCTATGTTAAAGAAAGCATTTTTTACCTGGAAAGGATCAAAAGTCCATGTGATAAGATTTATTCCTTGTGAAAGAACGAATTCCCGTTGTTTCATTTTAAGATAGAAGCCTACGCCAGCATCTCGGTATTGAGGCAACACGGCAAGCATATGCGAACAATGAATAAGCATGCCCTTATAAAGTCCCATAATACTATAGACGAATCCAATCAATTGTTCCTGGTCAAACGCTCCATATAAAAAACCACCATTTTTCCTGCCAATTACCAATAAAGGTAGAGGAACCATATCAAGCATGTCTTCAAATCCCCATACTTCTTTCTGAATCCGCACGCATGCCCGGTAATCATCAAGTGTATCAAGAAATCTATAGGTTAGATTTTTCTTTACCATATATTAATAATAAAAATTGTGCCTTTATTCCTTTAAGGGCAGACACATGGGTTTGCCCCTGCATTTGATGCCTATTGTTGCTGCAATCGTTCCAGTTTTTCCTTAACAAGTGAACTGACTAATTTACCATCTACCCTCTCAGTTTTTAAAGCTTCCATTATTGCTTTCATTACTTTGCCAAAATCTTTAGGACCTTCAGCTTGAATCTCGGTAATTATTTTATCAGCAATAGAAAGTATATCTTCATTGCTTATTGCTTTTGGTAAATAGCTTTCTATTATTTTAATTTCATTTTCTTCTTTCGTTGCTAAATCTTCCCTTTCTCCCTCCCGGAAAAGAAGTATAGATTCCTGACGTTTCTTAACCAAATTATCTAACAATTTTACCACCTCTGCATCATCCAGTTTGCCAATTTTATCTATCTCGCTATTTTTTATTGCAGCTTTTACCATTCGCAGGGTACTTACCTTAAGAGTATTTTTTTCTTTCATAGCCTTGACAAAATCTTGTTCTATGGTTTCTTTGATGCTCATATATAATTTTTTCCTCCAAAAAAATTAGGGAAATAGGGACAGTCACCTATTTTTTAAATGAGAATTTCTTCTTGCCATCCCAAACGCACAATATCTATTTTATTGATATCAGAAACACCCAGCTTATATTTTTTATCAGCCGCTTCTACATGAATAGGCGGGGGATTAAAAGGCATTTCTTTGCCAAAGAATTTATATCTTTTCGCTTTCAAAATATGTACTCCCACTGCATCAAGTGAAACAGGATCAGTGCCAACTAATAATCCTTTATAATTCCACACATATTTTGCATTATAGTGATGTGGACCCATACCATGAAAAAGGGGAGTTAACAATACGAGAATATTTAATTTTGTCTTACCTTTTACCTGTGGGAAATCCCATATTTTTGCAAGCGGCGAACAATATTCTGAATGATAATCTGAAGGTGTTTCAGTAAACATAATATAATTTTTAAGACATCCTCCTATACCTGACCAGTAATGCGTTCGCAAAGGTCTTACATTAATAAGCGCAGTTGATTTTTTAAAAACAGGATTTCTGAGCACTCCCCTGTCATCTATAGCAATATTATCTTCTTTGACACCTGTTTCCTGCAAACGCACTTTTATCGCTTCTTCAAGTTCTTTTGGAGTGCGAAGCAAATTCCATTCATTTGATTTTATTCCAACTATATCATCAGGTTTGAAGAGCAATTTCCATGCTTTTTTTACCTCTTTTTCATCAACCAGCGCAGCAACCGCTTTATCCAGCATAGCCAGTATTACTGCGGCATTGGGACGAAGTTTTTCATCTATCACATCCTTATCCCTGATTAGCACTACCTTGGTTTTCTTAGCTGATAGCTCCGCATGCAACACTCCGGGCAGTAAACTCATTAAACATACACTTTTTATAAAATCCCTTCTATTAACTACAGTTTTTATCTCTGGCATTGTTTCCTCCATAAAAAAAATAAACAGAAACGCAAAGCAATAAAACTGGATTTTTCACTGCAATTCTTTCAGCATAGAATCCATTAATGCTTTTGCGTCTTCCTTGTTTGTGCTATCTAAAACCGCTACTAAATAAGTATTCTTGCATGCTGCCCCATACCACTTGCTATCTTTTACAGTGAGAACAATTCCAACATTTTTGATTTCGAGAAATTCTTTTAAAAAATTACTGTGTCCTTTTTGAGCAGCAGAAGCATTTTTATAATCGATTAGCAGGCAATACACCGGTTTTCCTTTCACGTCATATTCTGCCAGCGTACCTTCTGTCTGTTCTCCTATGCCAAGAATATTGTTATTGGAGAAAAAGTAATATAAATTAAGACAACGATGAGTAGTAAAATAATGAACGGCATTCAGTTTGTATTTATTTTCAGGAAGTTTGTTAACTATTGCGGGCAGAGAGGCGCTGGTTTTAATATTTTTACTTATCGCCTGTGCCAATTGCATCACGGTATCCCGAACTTGCTGATTCTCAACTTCAGCTAAAATGGTGACATAATAATTACTCTTCCAGAATGTCAGCAAACCAGATTCATAGACCGAGCCATTTCCAATATGCAAATCATTTCCACGATAATCATGAGAAAATACACCATAAGCATCATTTGATGATTTCATTTGAAATAAATCGACTGCTATATCTGTTTCATTCTCTTTTGTGAATTTTCGGGAAAAAAGCAGTTCCATATTATATGCAAGATATAATTCTGCACCTCCATCAAGGTACGCAAAAATAGTTTCCCTATTATATTTTTGATCTTCTGGTAAATAGTTCCATCCATTTATTTCCTTTGGGACTAATTGTTCAATCGATTCCTGCATTCCTGCTACTCCCATAATCACTAGAGAAAGCATAATA
>MFGW01000080.1:12791-17521 GCA_001780385.1 Candidatus Fischerbacteria bacterium RBG_13_37_8
ACTTGTCAATGCCTTTCTTTTCATAATTTCAGAATACTTATTTTACAGGATTCTTTTATCTCTGACAACCCAATTAAGGTTGAGGATGAAGAGAGGTACCAGACCTGTTATTTGCATTTATTTTATTTTGAGGTACAATATAATATCTGAACAGCTTAAATTTTATTGTGGGGCTGTGGCGCAGCTGGGAGCGCGTGTGACTGGCAGTCACAAGGTCACGGGTTCGAGCCCCGTCAGCTCCACCAACTATTCTCCGCCAATCATACCCTTCATGGTTTTCGACCAACTGCTATTACTGACAACCCTATCGGTATCTTGATATATTTCTCTATCTTTAAAATAAAAGAAATGTTTTCGAAAAATTTCAAATGAGAAACAGGTATAATTTTTTTCTTGAATATTCTCGATGAAGCAAACCATCCGAGTAATCCGATCATATTAAAATATTTTGCCAGGACAATTTGGAATCCTGCTTTCTTGAGTTTTTCGACAACTTCTTTTAAACAATACCGTCTGTAATGACCAAGATTTTTATCCAGTGTACCATATAAGCGGGGAACTGCCGGGACAAAAAGTATACAGTTGCCTGCGTGGCTCAATAATGCATGACAATTGCGCAGTGCAGCAACATCATCTTTAATATGTTCAAGAACGTTAATGCATACTATCGTATCAATAGTTTTGAAATCATTTAAAGCTGATTCACGCGAAATATCAAGTTTATATGCTTTTGTCTTCGGATCAGTCTTAAAAAGTTCTTGAAGAATTCCTGCATAATAATCCGTATAATCGGTAACAATAAGATGATCAGGATTCGCAGTTCTTAAGAGATTGCTAATATTGCCTATTCCCGCTCCGATTTCAAGGATTACCTTCCCGAGGTATGGTTTTATGTTAGAAAAAATAAATGAATTATATTTATGAACATGAGCCATCTCATCAAGTGTCAATTTAAGAGGATCCCAGATATAATCCATTATTTTCCTTTCCCTTAATAGTATTCATTCATTGAATGCTTTTATGGCTTAAATCGAAAATATACTATCCAATAAAAAGCGGCTAAACCATCTTTCCATGTAATTTTTTTTCCTTCATTATAACCTCTGCCATGATATGAAACAGGAACCTCATATATTCGATATCTTTTGCGGGCAACTTTAGCAGTAAATTCAGGTTCAAATCCAAAACGCCTTGAAACAAATTTCAATTCTTTTAATATGCTGGCTCTGAATACTTTATAACAGGTTTCCATATCTGTCAGGTTAATATTATGCAGTATATTAGAACATAAGGTGAGAAATTTATTTCCGAGGGTATGCCAGAAGAATAATACTTTTCTTGGATAACCAAGAAATCTTGAACCAAATACTACATCAGCTATATTTTGTTCTATTGGTTCTATTAATTTTTTATAATCCGAGGGATCGTATTCAAGATCAGCATCTTGTATAATAACAATATCTCCCTTGACATGTCTAAAACCTTCTTGGAGAGTTGCTCCTTTTCCTTCATTCTTATTCTTGAGTATTATGGTCACTCCAGGTTCATGTTCCAATTGTTTCAGCAAATGACGGGTTGAATCAGTTGAACCATCATCAACAATTATTAACTCTTTATCTAACTTAACCGCAAGAACTTTCTGTACAATTTCCAATATGGTTTTTTCTTCATTGTAAACCGGCATAATTATGGATATCTTCATAATTATAAATCCAGGATTCGTATTTTACAGACATCCTTAACAAGATCAGAGCGTTGCAATATTTTAATTGTTTTGCTGGCATTTTGTTTCTCAGTAGGATGGGTCATCAAAAATACATCAAGATGATTAGGCATTTCCGCTTTTTCAATTCCCATATCTTTTATTAATACATCATTTTCTTTACATATCATCATTATATCTGTTATAGCATTCTGATTATCCAATGTTTTTATTCTAATATAATAATGTGATTGGAACTTATGTTCTTCCTTGAACTCAATCATCTCCTCGCTAAAAAATAATGATTCTGCCTTGATACCTTGAGAAATATTTACTACATCCTGACAGATTCGATAAGCAACTTGTTCGGGAACTATTCTCTCGATATAATAATTTTCACCGGTTCTTTCTCTCATTATAAAAATACCAGTATCATATAATTTAATACTTGCTAAAATTTTATTGCTGCTTATGAAAACGGGCTCAACATAAGCCCTGAAATAATTACCCTTATTTTCAAAATAAGCAACATGTTTTATTGAATAACCAAGTAAACTGGCAAATTCAAAATCGAGATGATCAATATTTTCTATTTTCATCTTGTGAATTGAATTTATATTAACACGTTTTTTCGTAATCAAAGATATCAAAAGAGCTAATTTCCCGGCAGAATAATCTCCATTAATTGATTTTGTTATGGTTGAAACACTAATTCCCTGGGCAATTGTTTTTTGAATTGCATTTTCTATATTATAATTATTATGTTCGACATCATTAAGCAGAAAACCTGAAACTTCGTCAAAGATTCCTGCTGCTTTAACGATATTGTCCAATGAATTATCTTCTGTGATAATTTTTCTAGCAATTCCTAAAGCAGCGCTAAATCGAATATTAACATTATTTTGTTTCGCAAGATTTTCAAGAATGGTACCATATTTTAGCAGTAATGAATGATTGCAGCATACTATTGATTTTCCTTTCAGCAGTGCACTTCTGATAATAGGGAAGGCTTCATCTTCTTGTCCGATCGTATCAATAATAATCTCTATTGCAGGATCATCAATAATATCTGCAATATTATCAAGTATCTGCAATCCTTCCATGGAAACAGGACGGCATTTGGTTACATCGTGAACCAGTACTTTTCCAATGTGATATGATTGCTTCAAGCTTAAACAATCCTGCCAGCATTTAATGACACTACTGCCTACTTTGCCGCAACCTAAAACGCCTACTTGTATCATACTGCTTTTCATTTTTAAAATTCATTATAACAAAAAGTACTGCATTCATGCAATTGAAAAATTTAATTGACAAAATAGCTAAAGCATGCTAAAGTATAACCAGTTTTGCCACAATAGATTGGAATAATAAAAGGAGACAACTCTATGCCTAAGAAAACATCAGAGACTGATACAAAAAAAAGCAAAAAAACAACTGCAACAAAAGGAACAACGACGAAGAAACGAATTAAAAAACAGACAAAAAAAATCGTGTTCAAAATATATGCTCCAGAGGCTCAGGAAATTTATCTTACGGGTGATTTTAACGAATGGGATTATCGATCGCTCTCCATGGTAAAAAGGGAGGATGGTGTATGGGAGGTAGAACAGGAATTGCTTCCTGGCGAATATCAGTACAAATATATAATTGATGGAAGATGGGAAATAGATAATCGGCAAGAAATGAGAGCTAATGAATTTGGGACAATGAACAATATCATTAAAATCAATTAATGGCGAAACTGCAAAAAGCCGTTTTATGTTAAAAACCATTTGTCAAGATTCGCCTCCAGAGCAGTTTTGGCAAAAGCTAAATCTGTGAAAATTAGCTTTTTGCAGTTTCGCCATTAATAATTATTAAAAAAAGATAATATCATTATGCAATTCAACGAAATATTAAAAAAGAGATGCTCAATCAGAGCATATAAAAATGTCGAAATTACAGAGCAGGTGCTTCATGAAATATTAAATGCAGCTATTTCAGCTCCATCAGCAGGGAATCTGCAAGCATATGAAATGTACATAGTGACTGACAAGAATATCAGGCAAAAATTAGCTGCTGCTTCATGGCAGCAGAATTTTATAGTTGAAGCGCCGGTGAATATTATTTTTTGTGCAAACCTGCAGTTATCCGCTGAGAAATATAGTAAAAGAGGGAGTGAATTGTACAGCATTCAAGATGCTACTATAGCTGCAGCCTATCTTCAGCTTGCTGCTGTTGAGGTTGGATTAGCCACAGTATGGGTAGGAGCTTTTAATGAGAAGGAGGTAAAAGCAATCATGAACTTCCCTCCTCATTTAAAACCGGTGGCAATCATTCCGGTAGGTTACCCAAATGAAGAACCTTCCCCTACCCCACGAAGATCTTTCAATGATATCGTTCATGAAAGCAGCAAAGGCAAAAAATAAGAGCAGCCCCGCAAACACAGTATTAAAAATTTTATGCAAATTCCATTCTTAATTGCTTGACATTCACTATTCTTAGAATTACAATAAGATATAGGTTCTGTGCATGGTTTACACGATAGTAATTAATGGGTGGATGAATTTTTGTGATAGTATTGTTTTGCCCCCTAAAAGTATCATCTCTCTAATAAACCCTGCCTCAATCTCCAAATAAACCAAAAGGACGGTGACCATTTATATGAAATTAGCAAAAACACTCATCATTCTTTGTGGATTATTAGTTATTGCTACGCTTGCCTTCCCGCGCGATATAAATTCAAAGACACTTGCGGCTATTCCGGGCTCTCATGAACAGGCACTGAAAACTAATAATCTTCCTTATATCTGGAGAAGTGCTGATTATTTTCTTGTTGAATGGAACTCACAGCAATTAAATAAAGTAGCTTCCCTCTCGGTACCAATAACAATTATCGCCAATGATAGTAACGAAAGAGCATCAATGTATATTTTTGAAATCGGTGATTTTCAACAGATTCCCGATGAATGGAAGAACCTTATTCTTTATCAAAATGGAAGAGATGTACTTTTGAACATAGAGCAGGAAGAAGCTGAACGATGGA
>MFGW01000081.1:0-4379 GCA_001780385.1 Candidatus Fischerbacteria bacterium RBG_13_37_8
ACATGAGTGTTGTTGGGCCGCGACCTGAGCGACCGGAATTTGTTTCAGCATTCAAGGAACAATTTCCTCAGTACATGCTGCGGCATAAAGTACGTCCCGGAATTACCGGCTGGGCGCAGATTCACGGTTATCGCGGCAAAACTTCCATCAAAACAAGATTAGAATTTGACCTGTTCTATATTGAGAACTGGTCACTTTTATTTGATTTGAAAATAATTCTTATGAGCTTTTATAGAGCTTTTAAGACAGCTTATTAGCTGCTAAGGAGTCGTCAATGCGCCTTAAGGGGCATCCAGAAATAACATTAAATAATTCTAAAAGTGCTGGCACGCAGGTTTGCCCCAGCAGCAAATTTCAAGGAAACCTTGAACTTTGAACTTTGAACCTTATTTATAGAGGAGTAACATGAATATAGCAGTTATTGGTACAGGTTATGTAGGATTGGTAACGGGAACGGTATTTGCAGATATGGGTAATGATGTGATGTGCACGGATGTAGACGAATCGAGAATACAAAAATTGCAGCAAGGCATCATGCCGTTTTATGAACCTGGCTTAAGTGAAATGGTCAACAGAAACATTGCCGACGGAAGATTGAAATTTAGCACTGATTTTAATTCAGCAATTAAAAAATCACTCGTAATCTTTATTGCAGTTGGAACTCCATCTAAAGAAAATGGAGAGACTGATCTTTCACAGGTTGAAGAAGCAGCATTAAGTATTGCAAAAGCAATTAATGAATACAAGGTTATTGTTAATAAAAGTACAGTACCCGTAGGAACAGTAAAATTTGTAAAGGATATTATAGAGAAAAACAAGGTTTTAGATGTTGACTTTGATGTAGTATCAAATCCTGAATTTTTACGAGAGGGTTCTGCGATTTATGACAGCATAAATCCTGATAGAATTATTATTGGTGCACCAAGTCAACCGGTGGCATTAGTACTGCTGGAATTATACGCAACATTGGGCAGGCCAATGATAATCACTGATGTAGAGAGTGCCGAGCTTATTAAATATGCTTCAAATGCATTTCTTGCGACTAAAATTTCATTTGCGAATGCCATAGCGGATATCTGTGAAAAGACTGGCGCTAATATTGATATGGTAATAAAAGGAGTGGGGCTTGATAATCGCATCGGACCACTTTTCATGCAAGCCGGCATTGGGTATGGCGGTTCATGTTTTCCTAAAGATGTAAAATCACTCATCCATACTTCTTCCAAGTTTGGTATTGATTTTAAACTGCTTAAATCAGTCGAAGAAATAAATAATGAACGCGTAGAATTATTTTTTCAAAAAATAAAAAATGCTATTGGTGCCGTTCAAGGAAAAACATTTGCTATATTAGGGCTTTCATTCAAACCGGACACTGATGATATGAGAGAAGCTAAATCGATTGAGCTTATTCATAAACTTATTGCAGAGAAAGCTATTGTTAAGACGTATGATCCTGCAGCTATGCTTATAGCGAAGAAGTTATTACCGACAGAAGTTCAGTTCTGCGAAAATGCTTATCTTGCTGCAGAAAATGCAGATGCCATGGTTATTTGCACCGAATGGAGAGAATTTAAATTACTCAATATGCAAAAGATAAAAGAAATAATGAAAACTCCTGTCATTTTTGATGGAAGAAATCTTTATGATCCTAAAATTAAAACACGCTACGGATTCTTTTATTATGGTATCGGCAGAAAAAACTAACTAAAAGGAGTATTGCATTGTCATGACAGATAAAAAAACCGTTTTAATAACAGGAGGAGCCGGTTTTATCGGTTCCCATTTAGCTGATTATTTCATTGATAAAGGATTTTTTGTCATTGCAATAGATAATTTGTTAACCGGTGATATTGCTAACATCAGTCACCTTGTCAACAAAGATTTCTTATTCATAAAATATGACGTGACCAATTATATTTATGTAGACCGGCATGTTGATTATATTTTACATTTTGCCAGTCCGGCCAGTCCTATCGATTATCAAAATTATCCTATTCAGACACTCAAGGTAGGTTCACTCGGTACACATAAAGCATTAGGACTTGCGCTTAAACATAAAGCAACCTTCCTGCTTGCTTCTACCTCTGAAGTGTACGGAGATCCATCCTGTCATCCGCAAAATGAAGATTATTGGGGTAATGTGAATCCTGTAGGTCCACGTGGTGTTTATGATGAAGCAAAACGTTTTGCAGAAGCTATTACCATGGCATATCATTTTTATCATAACGTGGATACAAAAATTGCCAGGATTTTTAATACCTATGGACCACGCATGAGAATTAACGATGGCAGAGCAATCCCTAATTTTATTACCCAGGCTCTTAAAAATGAACCTATATCAGTTTTTGGAGATGGTAAACAAACCCGCAGTTTCTGCTACATAAATGATATGGTAAAAGGTATCTATAAATTAATAATGTCGCAATATAATTTCCCCGTTAATCTCGGCAATCCTCATGAACGTACCATCCTCGAATTGGCAGATTCTATTATTAAACTCACTAAATCAAAAAGTAAAATTGATTACAAACCTCTTCCAATCGATGATCCAAAAGTACGCCAACCAGATATAAAACGCGCTAAAGAAATTTTGCATTGGGAACCAGAATATAATCTTATCGAAGGTCTTATAAGTACCATCGAATATTTTAAAAATAAGTTGAATCTCTGAATTAAAAATATTTGAAAACTCAATTATTTTTAGTAGGCACAAAATGAAAAAGGTACTTAAATATAATACTCAAAGCTTATTACAAAGCATTTTTATAAACTTGGTGTCTTTGTGTTTCTGTGCCTTTGTACCTTTATGCATTATATTCCTGTATCCCCCTTCAATGATGGGAAAAACCTTGCTTAAACCTGAAATAAAAGCACCGGAAACAATAACTTCTATTATTTTTCCAGCCTCTATCTCGTGGCAAAATAATATCTTGCCTGAAAAAAATTGTACTACCGTTATAGATAATTTTATCTATATTATTACATCAAATAATACGCTTGTTTCAATCAACCTGCAGGATGGAAAAACAACTATTCTTTCAGATGAACGTTTTAACAATGTGAAGCAAATATCTTCATATGACAGCACTCTCCTTCTCCTGGGAAATAAAGATTTTTTCAGCCTCTCCGCTAAAAATTTTCAGTTTAAAAAACTGCTCGGTTTTGATTCCGCAATCGTCGATACTAAATTAATAAATGATAGCATTATTATTCTTATGGAAAATGCCATTGCTACTTATAACCTTACCACTAATAAATATTTTAGTTTTTCTTATGACACTGAGCTCCACTTTTTTTCTATCCTCCCTTACGATTCTGATATCATTGCCTTAACTAATGATGGCAAGATAATACGCTACTCCTACGAGGGACAGATCAAATGGCAACTTACACTCCCCACTCCCATTACTGTGCACGGAGTAATTAATAAACCTGTCCTTTATCAACCATCAGGAACATACCTCTATGCGATTGATGTCAATAACTCGCATATTAAATGGAAACTACTCCTTGGAGCAGAATCACACCTGCCACCCCTCATTTCCAATAACAATATATACATAACTCCACTCAATAATTTATTGTACCGCCTTGACCATAAAGGAAATAAAAAATGGATAAAATTGCTTGACTATCGAATTACCACTCAAATTCTGGATATCAATGATGAATTAATAGTAACTCCTTTTTCTCAAGAAATACTGTCTATCTCCAAAAAAAGCGGTAATAACATTAACTCGTTCAAGACCGACACACTTTATCTTATTAAAATGTTTTTTATCAACGAAAGTCTTATATTGCTTTATCCTGATAAAATTATATGCCTGAAAAAAGAGATACCTAAACCAGAAGAAGTGCCAGCTAAAGAACCTGATATGCAAGATGCTAAATCACAAAATACTGTTCCCTGAATCTTAATCTTTTCTGAATATTCGATTGCAAAAAATAAGAGCAAAGTAAAAAAGTAAGTAAAATACAATTATCATGAAAAACAAACAACATGGCTCTGAAAATTTAGTTGGAGCTTGTTTGAGGAAGCTCCGCTTTTTTTTTATTGTAATTATGTCTGTCTTTGCAATAATTGGTGTCTTCATCTTGCAAGAGCACATTTCACAGCCCCCCGAATATCTTTCTGGCACACAATTCAGCAAGTTTTTTACTATGGATGTGACCGCTATTATTCGTTCTGATTTACAAAATTTTGGTTTAAGAATCCATCGAATCTGGTACCCGGTGCAAAGCACAATTATCAATTGGATGGGGGATACGCGCTATCATCAAAACAATTCGCATCTTATCAATCAATTACAGTTGGAGGAAATAGAACGATACCTTCAGCCAGGAGATATCCTGTTAAGCAGAAAAAATTGGTATGTCAG
>MFGW01000081.1:4412-4796 GCA_001780385.1 Candidatus Fischerbacteria bacterium RBG_13_37_8
AATTATCTATATTGGAGATGCACATAAATTTAAAGCGTATTTTAATGATCCGGCTGTCAATGCTTATGTGCAAGAAATTACCGGCAAACATTACTCCCTCCAGGAATACTTGCAAAATCAATGGCCAGAAAAATGGCAGCAATACCAAATGAATTGTAATGACGAGCCGCGTCGTGTTATTGAAGCTGTTAGTGAAGGTGTAATCTTTAATACCATGACCCACATTGCAGGAGATTATCTTGCAGCCCTGAGACCAAAATTTGATAAAAAAATAAAAGCACACGCCATCATCAATGCATTTCATCAGGCTGGTAAACCGTATGATTTCAACTTCGATTTTTCCACCGCTCATGCTCTCACCTGTACTGAATTAATCTGGAGTTG
>MFGW01000081.1:4829-5112 GCA_001780385.1 Candidatus Fischerbacteria bacterium RBG_13_37_8
ATTCCCTCTGCAAGTCATTTGGGGACGAAAAACTCTCCCTGCAAACGATATCGCCAAATTATTCACTGAAGAACATGGAAAGCCTTTTGCTCAAATGAAATTTGTCTTTTTTATCGATACAAATGAAAAAATGAATGCTGCTTTTTTCTCAACCGAACAATTATTCTTAAAAACCTATAAAAGAAATAAATGGAATTTTTTATTCCCATGATAACAAAGCTTTAAACGAGCAAAACTCGTTAATGCGGTTCAAAGTTCAAGCTTAAAATGAGCGTAGACTCAC
>MFGW01000082.1:0-5041 GCA_001780385.1 Candidatus Fischerbacteria bacterium RBG_13_37_8
TATCGTGGTCGTTCATCCCAGCCCTGATCAACGTGAAGGAATACTGCGCGCTGCCTTCACATACACCGGCTACGAACCTCCAAACGATAACATCCTCCTGAAAGTCAGTAAACATGTCGCTCGCGGCACCTTCGAAAGCGGAGGCGGCTTCTGGGAAATGATGGGCGGCGAAGAACCTGAACCGATGGGTCTGTGGCATATCGTCAACGACGGAGAAAGCAACTGCATCGAACGCTTCGGCGCTAATAATAAATTCGCCTGGTTCGGTAAAGAAGATACCTGCGATTACTACCTCGGCTGGTACGACCGCAGCGAAGGCTGGCTCAAAAGCCCTCCGCTCCACGTCGATAACCCGAACGCTACCGTGCAATTTTCCTACTACCGCGATGTCTTTCACAACTACGGCACCGCTGTCGATATCACCGCCGTTAAAGTAAAACTACTCGGCCAACAAAACGATCCTGTCACCATCTGGTACAAAGATTCCTTCGATCCTTCCGAAATGCAGTGGGTCTCTACCGGCAAAATCTCTCTCGCCCAGTTCAACGGCGGCTACATCGAAGTCTATTTCTATTTCGACAGCGTCTACGGCGGCATCCAAAACCATACCGGCTGGGCTGTCGATGATATTCAATTCACCAATGTAACCTGGTACCAGGATAGCTCAGAAATCATCCTCGAATGGTCCAGCGGCTTCCCTAAATACTTCGTCTACCGCTCCACCTCCCCGGATTATAACACTGCCACTCCCGCGCTTGCAGGATACACCGCCTTGCCCATTCATACCGAAAATACCTATAATAATAATGATAACTACTTCTATAAAATAAGATAAACCACTGCAAAATTAATCTATATGAATATCGAGCCTGCGCTTCCATAAATCATTAATTTTGAATATAAAATTGTCATTGTGCTTGCAAAGAATACACATTTGACAATGATATACATAAATCTTATTATTAAAAGAGGATGTGCATATAAAAATGACTGATTCAATTCGGTCGCATTATTATTAAAGGAAGGAGCAAAACAATGAAAAAGTGTGTTTTAGGTTTTTGGTTTATTGTGATTGGTGTTCTTTGTATTTCAAGCGTGAATGCGACTTGTACATCTTCAACTCCATTTCAGCATTTATTTGGAGGTGTATGTGGCACAAAAGACCCGGGTCCCTGGATAAATGGAACAACGCAGAAATTCTGGTGCTTATCAGACGCATCTGGCTCTAATGACGAAGGTACTGCATTTAACTGGTGGCTCAACTATGCACCCGGGTTATGGTATGTGAATGGGAACTGGGGCAACGGTGGCGTTGACGGCTGTTGCGGTAATTCCTCTGAAGGATTTGATTCTATGGTAATGATGCTGGCCTTCTCGCAGGATTTTAATGCAAATAATTCAAATCATTCCGGTGAACATGTCGCAATTACTATTGAGAAAAACATTGTGAACGGGACATTCCCCATGTGTGGTAATCCGGTTTGCTTTGAAACGCTGCCTGTGCCAGCTTTCAGCGCCGCTACTAGCAATGACGGAACAGTTTCAATCATACTTGCTGGATGGGCAATGTGTTCGCCCTTTCGAACGAAAGCAATCCCGAACGGAATGTCATTATGAGCTTTGCGAAGCAAAGCGTAATAATCCATAACGGACTATGCTTCTCACTCCGTTAAGGATTGTTACGTTTGCCTCCGGCAAACTCACAATGACAAATTGTAGGGGATTGCTTCGCACAAGGGCAGACGCATTGGTCTGCCCCTACAGCATGCTTGCAAAGAATACATTTTTATGCATTACGCAAAAAAGGGGTAATAATTATAATCCAATTATTTATATAATTATGTTACATTTATACAATTACCGGGAAAGAATGATAAATATATATGAAAATATTTTGCAAAAAAATGTAAAAACCTATTGACATTGAATATATGAATATGTTATGCTACGTTCGCTATGAAAGAAAGCCAGTATAGCATAATTAAATCTTTCGCAAGCCGGAGATGGGAGAAACGGCGTACCCGCTCCGGGAGGCTTACAGCTATTTAGTCACCTGGCTTTCTGCAGATTCCAATCAAGCCCACCCCGCGGCTTCGTTCAAAGGGTGGGCTTTTTTGTGTCTGCACACTCGGAGGCACCATGAACCTTAAAAATAAAAACTTCATCAATACGCAAGACTGGACGCTCGATGAACTTGATTACATCCTCGATCTTGCGAGCGCATTCAAAAACAACAGCCTGTCTAAATCACTTGCGGGTAAATCAATTGCACTTCTTTTTTTTAATCCATCATTACGAACGAGAACCTCTTTTGAAATAGCGATGCATCGGTTGGGCGGGTTTGCCAGCATTATTCAGCCGGGCAAGGATGCGTGGCCCATCGAAACCAGGGAAGGAATTGTTATGGATCAGGAAGCGGAAGAGCATATCAAGGAAGCAGTGCGAGTCATTTCAAGTTTCTACGATGCAATTGCTGTCCGCGCTTTTCCTAAATTTCAGAATTGGCAGGAAGATAAGCAGGACTCCGTTCTAACGGCGATCACAAGGTGGGCGTTGAAACCGGTAATTAACATGGAAACCATCATACATCCGTTGCAGGAGCTTGCATTAATGATGACTATAAAATCGCATTTCAGTGACCCTCGCGGAAAGAAATTTCTGCTTACCTGGACCTATCATCCGAAGGGTTTGAACACGGCTGTGGCAAATTCCGCTGCTTTAATTTCCACACGTTTCGGCATGGATGTTACGATTTTACGCCCACAAGGCTACGACCTTGACCCGCAATTCATTGAAACGGCGAAAGCTAATGCAGCTTCCTATGGAAACGCTGTAACAATCACTGATAATATTGAACAAGCATACCACTGCGCGGATTTTGTGTATGCGAAGAGCTGGGGCTCATTGAATTATTTCGGCAACTGGGAAGAAGAAAAAAATATTCGCCGTGGATTGAAGCATTTCATTGTTGACTCCGATAAAATGAAATTGACCAATAATGCATTTTTCAGTCATTGTCTGCCGATGCGCAGAAATGTGAAAGCCACAGATGAAGTGATCGATAGTGAATATTCACTAATTTATGAAGAAGCGGAAAACAGGCTCTACACGACATGTGCATTACTAACAGCGATTTTTGGGGGTGCATTATGACAAAAAAAGTTAGAGAAAAAGTCATCCTTGCCTTTTCCGGGGGACTCGATACATCGTTTTGTGTTCCCTGGCTCAAGGAACAGGGATACGATGTCATAACCGTATTTGTAAACACGGCAGGATTCACGACACCGAAACTTGGTGCGATCGCAAAACGAGCGCATGATCTTGGCGCAGTTAAGCATGCAAATATTCCAGCTGAAAAGGATCTCTATGAAAAAATAGTCAGCTATTTAATCAAAGCAAACGGTTTATATCAGGGGATTTATCCGCAGTTATGTGGCGATCGTTATATCATCGTGGAGAAATGCATTGAGGTTGCACGCAGGGAACGAACACAGAATATAGCGCATGGGTGCACTGCAATGGGAAATGACCAGATACGCTTTGATGTTTCGATACAGGCGCTGGGTGATTACCGAATCATAGCGCCGATTCGTGATATTCAAAACACCGCATCCGTTCAGGTGCGTGATTACGAAATTGATTATTTACGGAAGCGAGGATTTTCTATAGTGCAAGCACATCACAAGTACAGCATAAATCAGAATATGCTCGGTGTTACTATTTCAGGTTCAGAAATTGATAGGTATGACGAGCCTTCCGAAGAAGCGTTCGTCCTTACAAAAACAGTCTCAGCAAAGCAATCGGAATATATCACGATACAATTCGAGCATGGCATGCCAGTGGCATTGAACGGAAAAAAATTACCGGGCGCCTTACTATTAAAAACATTGAACGGCAAGGCGGCTGCGCATGGTATCGGCAGATTCATTTACACCGGTGACTGCATCATCGGCATCAAGGGCAGAATTGTGTTTGAATGTCCGGGGCTGCATACATTACTCGTCGCGCATAAAGCACTCGAAGATGCGGTATTGACTAAGGAACAGAACCAGCTCAAAAACCTTCTCGGACAAAAATGGGCGCATCTTGTTTATTCAGGTTTATATTTTGATCCATTGCGAAATGATATTGAGCAGTTTCTTGACAGTCAGCAAACATATGTCACCGGTACTGTTACAGTAAAATTGCACAACGGCACCGCAGTTCCTGTCAAATATTCTTCACCATATATCTTGCAGGAAAAAGACACCGTGTATGCACAAACAGCAGCATGGCAGCCGCACGAGGCAGAAGGCTATATCAAGCTTTTCGGCATGTCGACCGTACTCGCCTCAAAAAGGATGTGACTATGTATTCATGCAAAATGCAACAAATTAAGACCAAAGCGTGTAGGGGCAGACCAATGTGTCTGCCCTTTGATTGCCGCACAGCTCGGCTGCGCGGATTTGCTCATAAAGGATATCCTATGGTTCTATGCAGATTAAATAAAATTCAAACCACAGAGAAAACAAAAAAAGCTTTTTTCTTGTCGCACTTTTCCTGTTCCTCATTCTATAGCCCGAACAAGTCGGGCCCCAAAAAGAAAAAAAATGATGAAGAGACTACACTTTTTCCGAGCGATGTCTCGGAAAAAGGGGCTTTTTTCAAGAGCCCATCAGGCACAAAGGCACAAAGTGAAAAAGGAAAAATTATAATTTCAGACAAACATGTTGTCTCGAAAATTGCGCTAAGCGCCTAATCCAGGAGTGACTCATGAAAGAACATAAAGAAATACTTGCGGAATTAATCGCCATAGATTCACAGAATCCTCCCGGTAAGTGCGCCGGCATATCGCGTTACGTGGGTTATTTCATTGAGAGTCATACCAGCGCGGCGGTGCATTATCAACCGGCAGGGCAGGATCAAATGAATGTTATTGCTGTATTTGGCACACCGAACGTATTCCTGAATGTGCATCTTGATACGGTTCCTGCTTCGCAGAACTGGACTGCTTCACCATTTGATTTGCATGAAGATGAAAGCAACTATTACGGACTCGGAA
>MFGW01000082.1:5065-9547 GCA_001780385.1 Candidatus Fischerbacteria bacterium RBG_13_37_8
CCGCAATTCTTTTCAGTCTTCAGTATGTTCAACCACAGAATTTATTACTGCTGTTCAATGCCAATGAGGAACATGGAAATAATGAAGGTGTCAGAGTCTTTTTGAATAGTTCCTTTGTGCACAATCTAAAATATGGCATAGTGACCGAACCGACACAGCTCAACGTGGCAAGACAACATAGCGGCATCTGCAATTTCGAAATAAAGGTAGCAGGAAAGCAAGCTCATGCCTGCCTGCCGCATCTTGGCATTAATGCTATTGAGCGTGCTGCCAGTGTAATTCAAAAACTGCTCTATTACAAAACTGAACTTGATAAACGCACAAACAATGGCCTGAAGCCAGTGCTTAACATAGCAGTAATTCAAGGTGGTACCAAGAGCAATGTGGTTCCTGATTCGTGCACGATAAAAATAAGCCGCCGCTACATGCCCTCCGAAACGCCGGAACAAGTATTAAACGAATTGCAAAGCGCGCTCAAAAGCGAAGAGGCAAGCATTGCCCTCACTTATCACGCAAAACCACTTAATGTCGCATCCTCGGCAAATGAATACATAGAAACACTTCAAAAGTACGGTGCACGGAATAATGTTCATTCAGTCCCTTACTGGAGCGAAGCAGCTTTATTTGCTGAGGCTAACATTCCGACTGTTGTATTTGGACCTGGCACTATTGAACATGCACATTGTTCAAACGAATCAATAAATAAGGAGGAATTAAAACATGCAGTCAAAATTTATAAACTATTCTTCACGAATCTATTGTAGGGGCGAACCCCTGTGTCCGCCCTTCTTAGCAATCCCGGTTCCCTGTCATTGTGAGTTTGCCGGAGGCAAACGTAACAATCCCTGACGGAGTATAAGAAGCATAGTCCGTTATGGATTATTACGTCCCGCTGAAGCGGGACTCATAATGACAACGCAGTCCGGATTATTACGCTTTGCTTCGCAAAGCTCATAATGACGAAGTGAAACGAAACCTTGAACATATTCTCTTGGAGCCCTTATGAAAAAATACGACGTAATCATTAATTTTCTCAGGATAATCGATGCAGACAGAGCATCAATTCGATACATGAAATTATTTCGCAAGGGAAATCCTGCACGTTTTGCCGTGGTAAAACTTGGTGGTGCCGTAGTGGAACATGCGAAGGCAATGATAGCGGTTGACCTGGCATACCTGTATAATCTTGACCTGTTTCCCATAGTTATTCATGGCGGAGGCACACAAATTGACAAGGCGCTTACTGAAGCTGGCATGGTCTATAATAAAAAAGATGGACTTCGTATAACAACCGCGGAGCAACTACCAGTCATCAAACAAGTACTTGACCGCGTCAACAACGAATTAATCCAGCAAATACATGAATACGGTGGTCGTGCGGTTGGATTCACTGAAAATATATTTATTTCCAGGAGACATCATGACGACTCACTCGGTTATGTCGGTGAAGTAGCTAAAGTACATGCAGAGCGTATCGTGAATGCTATAAAAAATAAAACCATTCCCGTAGTGAGTTGCATCGGTACTGGTGAAAATGGTCACTACTATAATATCAATGCAGATGAGGCAGCACGGGCAATGGTGCTCGCTATCAAACCAAAAAAATATATCATTATTACTGAAGAGGGCGGTATTAAAAATATTGACGGAACTATTATCTCCAATATCTGTTTGAACGAGGAAGCTGCCGCATTAGAAAAGAACGGCATAGTCAGCGGTGGAATGCTCCTGAAGGTCAAGGAAGCTCATGCATTACTGGGAAAAATAAAATATCATCTCCCCGTGCAGATAACCTCAAGCAAATTTCTGCTCAAGGAATTATTCTCCGATAAGGGAAAAGGCACATTCATAAAACTCGGTGCAGAGATCATGGAATTATCAAATTGGAACAAAATCAGCAGGGAAAGAATTAAAAAACTTGTGGTACAAAGTTTCGGACGCAACTTGAAAAATGATTATTTTGATAAACCAGTTCGCTGCATTTTTCTTGACAGGCACTATCATGGAATGGCGGTAATACGTAAAATCGATGACACGTACTACCTTGATAAATTCTGCGTATCAGAAGAAGCGCAAGGACAAGGTATCGCACAGGACATCTGGCGCCGCATGATAAAAAAATTTCCCTTCCTGTTCTGGCGTTCCACTATTGAAAATCCAATTAATTCATGGTATTTTCAAAAGGCACAGGGAGCTCTTAAATTAAATAAATGGATCCTGTTTTGGATAAATTTAACCGATAAGCAAATTAAAACTGCTCATGCATATGTTGACACGCTTGAGGAAACATTGGAAGAAAGGCAAAAAGTGAATCCTTGATCATATTCACATAGGAGACGCCCATGCCCCTAAAGAGGCACCCAGAGATAAAAGTAAATAATAAGAACAAAACTTCAAACAGGGCAGACACGCAGGTCTGCCCCTACAGCAAAGTTCAAGGAAACCTTGAACTTCTTTACAAAGGAGATAGTCATGACTGACCCTGAAATCATCCTTCAGGAATCACAATATATCATGCCCACATACCGACGGAGCGTGGTGATCTTCGAGAAAGGTCGCGGTGCATATCTTTATGATATCAAGGGGAAAAAATACCTTGATTGTATCAGCGGCATTGCTACCTGTCCGCTTGGTCATGCGCATCCTGTCGTAACTTCTGCACTCACTAAACAAGCAAAAAAACTTATCAATGTGACGAATTTATTCTATACTCAGCCGCAGGTGGAACTGGCAAAGAAATTAGTCAGCATAGCAGGATTTGATGGCAAAGTTTTCTTTTCCAATTCAGGAACGGAAGCCATCGAAGCAGCGATCAAATTAACCCGTAAATACGCACAGAAAAAAGAAATCATTGCCGTGGAAAATGCATTTCATGGCAGAACACTTGGTGCACTCAGTGCTACACATAAAGCAAGATTTCGCGAACCATTCGAACCACTTGTCCCTGGTTTCAAACATATTGCCTATGATTCCCCGTCAGCGCTTGTTAAAGCAATTACTGATGATACCGCTGCATTTTTTATGGAACCGATTCTTGGTGAAGCAGGAGTAATTCTGCCATCACGCGGTTATTTGAAAGAAATACGCGAGATATGTTCACAGCGTGGCATACTCATGGTAGTGGATGAAATACAAACCGGCATGGGGAGAACCGGAACATTTTTTGCCTATCAGCATGAAGGCATCATGCCGGATATCATTACGCTCGCGAAGGGATTGGCAAATGGCATTCCTATTGGTGCTACTATTGCGCGTGCTGAAATAGCTAATGCATTCGAACCTGGAGATCATGGAAGCACATTCGGTGGAAATTCGCTCGCAACTGCTGTAGCAAATGCAGTAGTGGATTTCATCATTGAGAAAAACCTTGCAGAATATGCAGCAACTGCCGGAGCTATGCTGGAAGAAAAATTGCACTCCCTCAAGAAAAACACACCCCTGATTAAAGAAATCAGAGCTAAAGGTTTGATGATTGCAATAGAAGTAAACGCTCTTGCCAAAGAACTTGTTGCTCAATGCCTCTCAAAAGGACTTGTGATAAACAATACATCAGACAACACACTTCGCTTGCTGCCGCCATTAATAATTGGCAAAAGAGATATAAAAAAATGTATTACGATCCTTTCAAATATATTGATAGGTTCGGACAACAAACGTGGAAGGATAAAGCCCCAGCCACAGGAGGCAATTTTATGAGGAAACGTGTTGGAGTTATAGGAGCAAGCGGATATACAGGTTTTGAAATCGCAAAATTACTGGAAAAACGCGACGATGTGGAACTGTTATTCTGTAATTCTGATAGTGCAGCCAAATGCAAGGCAAGCGATATTTTTCCTGGATATAATGGAAATATTGCATTCACCAATTATTCATTGGATGAGATAAATGAGCTTCAGCCTGAACTGGTTTTTCTTGCCATGCGGGACGGTTATGCCACTGCAACAGTGAAGACGCTTACATGCAAGCTTATTGATTTAAGTAGAGACCTGCGTTTTTCTGAACAAGCCGTGTACGGTCTGCCGGAGATTAACCGTGAGAGAATCAGGAACGCACGTCTCGTCGCAAATCCGGGTTGTTATGCAACAGGATGCATCCTCGGTGCATTGCCATTGGTCGGCAAAGGAATGGCGGAACGAATCATTTTTGACTGTAAATCAGGTTACAGCGGCGCCGGAAGAACAACGTCCTATCTGAATGATTCACGTCATTACAGCGATAACGTTATCGCTTATAAAATAACCAGCCACCCGCATCGCGCCGAAATACAAAAATATCTTAATTTTGACAGGATTTCCTTTACGCCGCACGTGGTACCACTTTTCCGCGGAATCATGTGTACCATTCATATTCTACCTTCAAAAGCAATGAAAGGCGAAGAAGTATACACGCTCTATTCTGAATATTATAAAGAAGAACCATTTGTTGAAATAGTGAATTATCTTCCCGAATTACATGATGTTCAGCATACCAACATGTGTTGTA
>MFGW01000082.1:9671-15051 GCA_001780385.1 Candidatus Fischerbacteria bacterium RBG_13_37_8
TAAAATATAGGTAGAGGTAGAGGTAAAGGTTGAGAGGGGGTAGTCCGGCAAATCTTTTCTTAACCTTAACTTAACCTTATACATCTTTGCAGAATATTACAAAACTGAAGTTAAGAAGAAATATCACGGACTACTCCTTCTTAACCTCAACCTTTACCTCTACCTCTACCTTTTTACTTATTTTGGTATTGACATTTAATGTAATATGCTATTAATATAGTATGTTAGGAAAAAATAAAAAAATTTGAAACTATCCGAGAGTAGTTGTGATGCAAAAATGACATTAAGCATTAATCATTAGGTTGCCAAATAGAAAATGATAATAACAATATGCAGGGTTTTATTTCATGATTTACCCTTTACAACACTTTATGGGAAAAGTATATCAAGAATGCCTTGGATGAGAGTATCGCCAGGGAAAGGAGGAACAAAGTGAAAAAAGCAGAAGAAATTAGCAATAACATAATCAAGAATATTGTGGATGGTTTTGCTTATTGCAGGATCCATACAAATGTTAATGGGGAACCTGAAAATTTTACTATTCTTGAGGTGAATCCAGCTTTTGAGAAAATCACAGGATTAACCGCATACAAAATAATAGGGAAAAAAGCTACCGAGATCTATCCAAAAATAAGCAAGGGAGAACCTAACTGGATCCAGCGTCTTGGCAATGTAGTGTTGAATGAAAAGGAACAGCGTTTTTTGCATTTTTCAGAAAAATTAAAGAAATGGCTTCAAATATTAGCCTTTACACCAGAAAGGGGTCATTTGGCAGTGCTGGTAACTGATGTTACTGCACGTGCACAACCGGAAGAAGAATTGAGAAAATCAAATGAAAAACTGCAACAGGAGAATGTATCAAAAACTACCGAACTGGAAAAGGTAAAAAAACAACTTAAATATGCGGAAGCGAAATTTGAAAATCTTGCTAATGATATTGACGTATTGCTGTATCGTGCTCACCCTGAATCATTGCAAGTAGTATATACAAATAATGCTGTTGAGAAATTTTACGGTTATAGTAAGGATGAATGGCTTGCAAAGCCTGATTTATGGGCAAGTTCTTTTCATCCAGAAGACCAGGAAAAAGTTCTTAAAGCATTCGAGCAAGCTCAAAATAATAAACAAGATGGCATTATCGAATATAAAATTGTCAAGAAAGATAAATCTGTACTTTCAGTGAAAGATCAATATCGATGGGAAAAGGATTCAGAAGGAGCTATAGTGGCGCTCACGGGAATCATCTCTGAATTGATAGAGAGTAAGCCGCCAGTAACTGTACAGGAACAACCCATTACGGTTCCAGAAACTCCACCTCAAATGCAATACATGAAGCAACCTGAACTCACAACAGATGATATCTTTCCAGAGCTTCAACCGCCAAAACCACCCACACAACAACCCTCTCCGGAACAACCTCCTCTCTCCGTTGAACCACCCACACAACAACCCTCTCCGGAACAACCTCCTCTCTCCGCTGAACCACCCGCTGAACCACCTACAGAACAACCCTCTCCGGAACAACCTCCTCTCTCCGTTGAACCACCCGCTGAACCACCTACAGAACAACCCTCTCCGGAACAACCTCCTCTTTCCGTTGAACCACCCGCTGAACCACCTACAGAACAACCCTCTACGGAACAACCTCCTGTCTCCGCGGAACCACCCCCGACAATAGATCCGCCTCTCATGCTCCCAGAAGCCTCATCTTCAAGCCAATTACCAGAGAAACCACCAGAATCCACTCAACAAGAATCAGAAACACCTCAACCTCATGAACCCCTCGAAATGCCCGAATCCTCAACGTCAAATTCCCAACCACCTCAAGAACCTGTATCTTCTGAAAATACCAATCAAAATCATCAAGAGGGTAATCCTCATAACAATTCCAATGAAACAGATAATAACCAGCTCTTCCTGCAAAATATCATTAATGGCACCCCTGATCATATCTATGCAAAAGATTTTAACGGCCGCTACCTCCTGCTCAATACCGCTACTTCAGAATTCATAGGAAAAAACATCGAGGAAATTATTGGTCAGGATGATAACAGCATCTTTTCTGATGCCGATGCTTCCTTCTGCATTGAACAGGATTGCAAAGTCCTGACTACAAAACAAATCTTAACGTGTGAAGAATCCCTGGTATCCGCTTCCGGCCATAAATTGATCTTCCTTTCCTCCAGAAGCCCCATGCGTAATAACAAGGGAAATATTATAGGTATCATCGGAATCCGACACGATATTACTGACTGGAAAAAAAATCTGGAACAACAAGAAAATAACACCGCTCAACTGAATGCTGTCAATGAAGAATTGCAACGCACACGTACCGAGTTTGAACAATTCGCCAGTAGCATGGCCCAAGAACTGGGAAAACCACTCAATATGATCGTGAATTTTAAAAAACTATTCGAGGAACGCTACCATGGATTAGATCAGGAAGCTGATGCTTCCATTCAAAATGTTGCAGAAGCTACCCTTCGCTTGCAACAAATACTCGATGACCTGCAATCCTACTCAAAACAAAGCAGTAATGAAAAACAATTTGAAGCCTTAAACTGCGAAGAAGCTTTCAAACAAGCTTGCCTAAACCTGGAAAGCGCTATTGAATTAAGCAACGCGGAAATTGTTCATGAACCTCTGCCCACAATTACTGGAAATTATGACCAAATAGTATTACTTTTCCAACATCTAATAATAAACGCTATAAAATTCAGAAAAGAAGAACGCCTTCATGTTCATTTCTCCGCTGAATTAAAAGACAATGAATGGCTTTTTTCCGTGCGAGATAATGGACTCGGCATCGCTCCCGAACATATTGAACGAATCTTTAATGTCTTTCATCGAATCCACGGCGGACAGGCTTCCCCCAGCACAGCTACTGAACTTGACTCTTGTAAAAAAATTGTAGAAAAACATGGCGGGCAAACCTGGGTAGAATCGAATCTGAACCAGGGTACCACTATCTTCTTCACCATCCTAAAATAAATATAGTAAGGAAGACACAAAGGCATAAAGTGAACATAATTGATAATGCAAAACTACCACAAACGCCCCATTCCCCAGTCCCCATTCCCCAGTCCCTAGTCCCTACTGGACATGCTCAATGAGAATTCTACTACATCAATGCCTTAAAGCAATTCCAAGACAACTAATACCCTGCCTGGTAATCTTACTATTATCAGGATTTTGCTATGCCCAAAAAGATTACTCTGATTCAAAAATAACTAAGGTTATTCTCCTGGGCAGCGGGAATCCGAATCCTGACCCCATCCACTCCGATCCTTCCATTATCATCCTCGTGCATGATACCCCCTATGTAATCGATTTCGGCACAGGCCTCATACGACGTGCAGCAAATCTTTCAACTGAATTCGGAGGAACAATAGAAGCTATGAATGTGAAAAACCTGAAAATAGCATTCCTGACTCACCTGCACTCCGATCATACACTCGGCTACGCTGACTTAATATTAACACCATGGATCATGGAACGCGATGTTCCCCTTGAAGTCTACGGTCCTGAAGGAATCACCGAAATGACTGAATACCTTCTCAAAGCCTACAAGGAAGATATCCGCTACCGCATCTACGGCTCCGAACCAATTAATACCTCCGGCTGGAAAGTAATAACACACGAAATAAAAGAAGGACAAATCTACAAGGACTCAAACATCACCGTAGATGCCTTCCTCGTTCAACATGGCACACTCCCCAACGCTTTCGGCTTTAAATTCACTACTCCCAATAAAACAATCGTCATCTCGGGTGATACTGCCCCCTGTGAAAATATCCTGAAATACGGAAAAAATGCAGATATCCTCATCCACGAAGTATACTACAAAAAAGGCTACGATGAAAAAGAAGAAAAATGGAAAAAATACCATATAGCCCACCATACCTCAACTCTCGAACTGGCTGAAATCGCTAATAAAACAAAACCAAAATTGCTCATTCTCTATCACACCCTGTTCTGGGGCGGCACCAATAAAAAAATAATTCAAGAAATTACCGACCACTACAAAGGCAAAGTCGTCCTCGCCTCCGACCTCGATATCTACTAATTGTTTAAGGTTCAAGGTTTGCTCTAGCTTCGCATTTCTTTCTCCGTCCCCTGTCCCCTATTCGCTGTTCTTCAATATGCACTGCGAATCCTCATCCTGCAGGTTCCCTGTGAGTGCATAGACAAGCGCACGACATCCTATACAATCATCTACTAAACAGACACTACACTTTCCCCTCAAGCGTTTCTCTATATCATGCCGGAACGCTCCTAATTTGCACACTATTTCCTTGAAATCATCCCGCAAAAGATTTCCAATGACTACCGGGAACCTCCTGCATGGATACACATCTCCATTCGGCATCAACGCCATCGCTTCATCCCCAAGATTACAATATGCTCCCTTCACTTCCTCTCCCTCCCTGCTCGGAATATGAAATGCTTTGAATGGCAATAAATCCTCCGGCTCCATTTGCGCTCGCGTAAATGCTATCACATCCTTCAGAACAGCAAACCATTCGTCCGCTTTCATGCACTGCTCTCTCAACAACGCACCGGTTCCCAACGGTACAAATCTCTCCAGAATTACCCCATCAGCTCCATTGTCCATGGCAAATTGAAGCATTGCATCTACCTCCCTATAATTGTAGCGTGCAAGCGTGAACATGAACACCTTCTCCCGTTCTGAATAACACTTCAATAATTCATAATTCTCCATACATTTACTAAAACTGCCTCTCCCACGTATTGCATCATTCCTCTGCAAATCCACATCTTCAAGTGAAATTTTATATTGCCTGAATTTCGGAAACCTCTCAAGCTTGTCAATGCTTTCCTTCGTTAGCGGCAACGCATTGGTAATAATATTGTATTCCTTTATATTATTCAGTTCCTCAAAAACAGCAAGAACATCAAACAGATCTTTCCTCAACAAAGGCTCACCACCTGTTATATTAATGGATATATGACAATCCTTAAGTGCATCAGATATCTTGTGAATAATATCAATAACCGTACCAGTATCAAGATCTTCCTTCATGGAAAAATCATTCTGGTAACAATGCTTGCAACGCAGATTGCAATAATTTGTTATATGCCATTGAAAACCAAATTCTTTCATGATACTTATTACTCTGTGCCTCGGTCAGTTGTGCCTTTATTACTCTGTGCCTTTTTTTCCTTCACTTTTCTTTGCAGCATAGAACCCAGCAATATGCAATAAGCGTTCCGGATACAATTCGCTAAAGGCAAAAAGTGCCGCAACAAGAATCACGAATAGTGTCAACATCATGTCCCTTGCATAATCAAAAAAGTAACCACCAAGGAAAAACATTATTATGCAACGGTACGCAAGTATATGATATTTTTCTTCCGC
>MFGW01000082.1:15110-16099 GCA_001780385.1 Candidatus Fischerbacteria bacterium RBG_13_37_8
TTGCCGCTAAATTAAAAGCTATGCCATACCAGATAGTTACCTGAGCAAACATCGCATCAAATGGATTACTGAGAAATTTGTCCATCATGCCATACAACACACCACCCGCTATTATTGCAGGAATCGAAGCAATAAAACCAGCCAGCAAAAAGGTCATCACTAAATAAACAGCTCTTCGTATCCCCTTTACATTTTTAGGAAAAAGCTCCTGGTCCTCCCGGTTTAACTCTACCATAACACTTGCCATTAATTCCATTATGCTGAGTTCACCATCCAGCCAGTAAAGAAAAAGTACCGGCGCCGCCCCCCATCCCAGAAACACAACCCCCGCTACAGGAATAGCATTATTTGCCACTATCGAAATAATATCTATTAATGATCTCGATTCTTTTTTGCTCATCCCATATTATACCACAACACCTCCCCACCTTGCTTTCTTTGCAAACCATTGTAGGGGCAGACCCATGTGTCTGCCCTTGTGCGCAGCTCTTCATTTCATGCCCAGTTCCTTTCCCTGGACAAGCAAGCTTATTGCTTCACTGAGGCGTTTAAGCTGTGTCTCCTCTCTTTTTGCACTGGTAATCCAGCCCACGTAACATCTTTTCTTAGGTGGAGTAAATTTTTGTGCATATTTTTCTTCATCAATCCGCTTAATAATGCTGTCTATCCAGCCAAAACATAGTGCTTCCTCAACTGCTTCTTCATAGAAAACACAAGGCTTGCCAGTATGTTTTTTATAAAATATAAGCCACACTTCTTTTTCGGTCGCATGGTTTTGTTTAAGCCATTCCCTCCATTCGGTTTTATTTTTTGCTGTAATCATCCGCATTATTATTAAAACGTCTCGGAATTTCTTCAAAGCTGCTGCTGTAGTAGGATTTTCATCGAGCATGTCCATTATAAGGGGTAATGGAATAATGGTCAAAAATGTGCGACTTTGGTACCTGATTTGAGCTCTTTGGGATCAATGCGAACCAATTCTCCATAGA
>MFGW01000083.1:0-4156 GCA_001780385.1 Candidatus Fischerbacteria bacterium RBG_13_37_8
CCGGTGGTTTCCCTGAACGCTGCCGATCATAAAGACCCACAATCCCCTCTTTCTCAAAACGACGCCTCCAATCTATTACCGTATTAGGACGAATTTTTAAACTTCGAGCTATCTCCATCACTGAATCTCCATCAAGGCATTTTAGTATTATCCTCGCACTTCTGTTTTATCAACCACTGCTTCATTTTAATAGCATCCTCTTTAAACGTGCCGAACTCTCTTACTGTTTTGGTAATTTTAGCTTGACTACCTTCTTTCAATAGCGTTGCCGTGATAGAATTCTTATGCACATCAAGACCACAGCATCTTTTTAAAATTGGTGAAATCAATTTTACCTCCTTCTCTATTTATGATAATATAATAGGGAGGAAAGATATGGCGGGTTACTCCGTTTTACACTCATTATTAACGATTATTGTTCTAAAAAAACATCTTTGTTATCACCTGGATGCTTTGTGAAAAAGAGACTGAGAAAGAAAAAAAGAGTAGGTGAGTTTCAAGAATTTGGTTTCTTAATAGGATTCCGATTCTCCTGCGAATTAAATATTGAGATCAGAGATGATTTTATTGATAAATTCTTAGAACAAGCCATTAAAGCTAATGGTCTCATGTTCGGAGGGGGAGGAGAGGAGATTGCTCCGAATAGAATGGATTTCTCACTTTAAATAAAATCAGAGGTTCTGCTACAAATTCACATCGAGAAGTCATCAAGCAATGGTTTGTATTGGAAGATGATATTTCAGAATACTATATAACTCCTTTAATTGATGCCTGGTATGGAGACATTGATAATATTGAAATAAAATGGATTAAAAAAAGGATTTAGTAACTGTATTCATAAAGAGCCTAAAGATACAAGTATTGTCTCTACAAAAGCAATGATAGTATCGAAACATTAGAAGTGAAGCTGGAGAAAGAGACACTATGGCTTCGCTTGAATCAAATAGCTACCATTTTTCAGAGAAAGAAATCAGTCGTATCCAGACATATTAGAAATATCTTTCAAACCGCCGAATTAAATAAATTTTCGACTGTTGTATTTTATGCAACATTTCAAAAAGAAGGTGCAAGGCTTATTCAAAGAAAGATAGAGCATTACAACTTAGATAGATACATATTAAGATAAAGAGGTTGCAGCCTTACCTGTTGCTTTTGTGAAATTTATCAGGAGTAATTCTTCGCAATCTGTAAGCCTAGATATAAACGGTTTAGCTATGGTAGCATAGTGCGAATCCTGGAAGCAGCATAAAGGGGCACCGTCACAATTTTATCATATCGGGCAAAATTTTCGGCTGATAACCTAATGCCGGCTGCCAAATTCCGTTCATCCAGAAAAATAAAAAGGCTCTGCATCTGCCCCTTCGTGCCTGCTTTCACTTCTATCGGCACAATCCCGCTTTTCCCCTGTACAATGAAATCTACCTCCGCATTGCTGGATTTTGCTTCCCTGTGCCAATAATACAATTCAGGATGAGCATTGGGAGAACTTGATTTTATCAATTCAAGTCCTGCAAGCAACTCGGCAAAATGTACTCTGTTTATAAGCATTTGACTGTCTGATGCGATAAATTCGGAAAGATTTAATCCTGAAATGCGTTGATAAATGCCGCTATCAAGAATAAGCACTTTGAATTTTTTAATGTCAATCTGAGCACCCAGCGGTAAACCACGTGCCGAAGTATGATAGACTTTGTATGCAAGTCCTGCATTGACAAGAAGATTCATGTTATGCTCTTGCAAGAAATACAACCCAATAATAGCAATATATTTATAAAAAGTCAAGGCAATAATAGGGATTTTATGCAAAATATGAAGCCTATTGAGCTGCTGCGCCTGTCCATAAAAGATTATTACATAGACACTTCAACTATCCTGTCTTCAATACGGAAGCCAATGCATTGAAGAGGTTCTTATCCGCGATAGCAGTCATAATTTGCGAAAGTCATCCCTTTGGGTGCACCATACATTCCTTCCAAGCGCCTGGTACCAATAGTTCGCACTTTCATTATTCAATGAATGAACAGATAGTACAGGATAGGGAAAAGAATATCTTGCATATTCTCACAAAAAAAACGGACATTGAGAGAATTATGGATGGTTCTTCTTGTAATTTGCCTTACGACCATGTATATCATAAAAACCGCAGTTTAAAGTGCAATTACAGGCGTTTGTAATGATGTAATATAATAAGGCAAGTCACAATTCATTCCACCTGATGCTAAGCGCTTGCCATTTAGGTTGCTACTGCATTTTTTATTTTTATCGGGAAATGCTTAATACCAAGCAAACCATCAATTGATAAATCTTCGTCTAATAATGGCCAATGTATACCATAGCCGGATGGTGAAATATTATATTTATAGCGCTCCGCTTCTGTAGCATGGGCTAGCTTGTCTGATATTGTTGATAAATTAAAAGTGTATTCCTTGTTATCAACAATAATAATTAATTCTTTTTCAGTAAAACTAAGATTTCCTATTTTATGCACTTTTTTCATTTTACATCTCCTGTTGGTATTTAGCCCATTCTTTTTCTATAAATTCAAAATATTCAAAAATAATCTTCTTTACATCACGCTTGTCTTTATTATTCATATTATAGCTATAAGCTTCTTCAAGCGAAAAATTTTCAACATCCATCCAATATTTGCACTCCATTTCAGCTTTTTTGCAATGAATATGAATGGGTTCATCTCTTTCGTTAGAGTAGAAAAAAAATCTCCAACCCATAACAAATAATATTGTTGGCATCTATTAACCTCACAACAACAAAAAAATTCAGCTAAATTAATATTTTCTCTTAACCTAATTACATCATTCGCATATAAAAGTCAAGTGTGAAGCACTATTATGGTTCAGCGAAGATTAAACATTTCAAGCGCTAAGACAGGTAAGAAAATGCATATAATGCATGGAAATTATAAGCTGCTTCTAATAGCATCAATTCCAGAATAAGGTTCATATGAAGAATAGTATCGATGCCACAGCAAATTGCCTTGCGTATCAATTTTAGCTGCCCATGCGGCATGTTCTATTACATCATTGCTTGCTAAAACATATCCTCCATCGCTTGTGTTTTTTATATCAATTGCTTCCTCACTTTTATCAGTAGTACCATATAATCTAACCCATGGAACATCAAGAAGATCAGCGGAATGTTTCGAATAATATTTTTTGAATTTCAACCCGAAATAAAATTTCAGACAATCCTGTTGATCAATTGAAGCATCTTTTATCAACAGGACGATTACAGAGCAAGAAATTAATCAAGTTATATCTCAGCATGAGCCGACGCTGAAAATAGCCAGCGCTTCCGATAAAGATAGAAATATAAGCATGGATACGAATGCAGGAACATTGCTTATATAAGATAACGCTAAATCTGTGAAAAAAGAGTTGCATAAGAATGGGGAGCACGGAGAACATGCTGAGAAAGCTAGTGATCATTTTCAGATAGCAGATGGTGGAAGGCTCACCGGCAACGGCTTACAGGAGCAGATACATCAATCAATCAATCAGATTTTAATGGTATCGATAGTTTGCTATGCAGCTCGCCTTTGGTTCTCCTTCTCATATGTTTTATGCTTCAATTGAAAAGATTCTTCATGCTAATGTTACTAGCGGCTGCACGACAACCACCCATTGTTCTTCAAATAATGTCACGCGCAGCCAAATGGCAAAAATTCTTGTGAATGCATTTCATTTCACCTTATGAGATTTTTAAGAGAGTCGCGTCTTTTGAAATAACATCGGCAGAATATGAAAGTGCTGCGAATATGTCTTCTTTTTTCAGATGTGGGTATGCTTTAAGCAAGTCATTTATAGACATTCCTTCGGATAGTTTTCTCAAGATAAGCTCGACAGTAATTCTGGTACCTTTAGTAACAGGTTTACCAAGCATGACCTTGGGATTAGTTGTAATTCTTTCTTTATAATGCATAAGGTTAATCTCGCTAATACTATAGCATTTCTCACATTAATTTTCCAGCACAAGAGGGGGAATAGGGACTGGGGAATAGGGACTGGGGACTGGGGAATAGGGAATGGGGAATAGGCGCTTGGTTGAGGAGTTCGTGCATTTTTGGCAAAAATAAATTGTTTGCGAGTCCTGTTGTAGGGGCGGACCAATGCGTCCGCCCTTATGTAGCAATCCCTAA
>MFGW01000083.1:4167-7280 GCA_001780385.1 Candidatus Fischerbacteria bacterium RBG_13_37_8
TCATTACAAGGAGCGTCAGGCATTGCTTCGTAAAGCAGGCCACTTTCCCTGCTCCACGCTCTCTATCCGAAGGTGCCAAAGTTTTAATTTAGCAAAAACCAACATTCCGAAATGCCCTTCCAGCCTTGCTTAAAAGCATGGCATATGTCGGCATTTTTCGAAAATGCAAATCAAAGACTCCCATAATAATGGCGCGGATGCCAACAACCAGGTGCTGGTGCTTGAGTAACGAAAACACCAAGACTGCGCCTTATCCATGGACCTAGATTTGGTGGATTTTTTCCACCACCGGCATAGACTTGATATGCATTGTTGGCGGTATCAAATCCTATTATCTGTGTTGCACTGTAGTATCCGCAATCAGCCCAAATTTCTGTCAATAGATCATTCCGATTAGCATCTTGAGTATGATACGGAATAGATACCCAGTTGACGTTATTGTTTGCAGCATAGGTCTGCCCCTACAATGGCTCTTATAGTCCGTTAGGGATTGCCATGAAAGGGCGGACGCATAGGTCCGCCCCTACAATGGCTCTTATAGTCCGTTAGAGATTGCCATGAAAGGGCAGACGCATAGGTCTGCCCCTACAATATCCTTTGCAGAATTCGCATTGAGGATCATATTTCTTTTGGGTACAGACTTATTCGGAATAGGGAATAGTGCGCGGTGTACGGAAGGAAGAATTTTCATGCAGATATTCATTAAACTCTTTGCCTTTGAATAAGATGCCTCTTTATGCATTCTTAAATATAGTTTAAGTAGAAAAGATTATTTGGATAAAGACATAATTTCTACTAAGTTATGTCTTTTGAGTGCTTCTTCGATAATTTTTTGCAATTTTTTAGCAGTGGCATCTTCAATCCAATCAGCACCGCATTGAGAACATACCGTAGCGGGAACCTTTCGCACAACTATTACTCCAACGTCAAGATCGACAGCAAAAATTGTTTTTCCTTTTTTTCTATTGAAGCGGACAAATATCTCTTGTATAATTCTCTATTACGGAAAGTGATTTTCCTAAGTGCTTTGACAATATGGAGGAACTATGCTAATTAGCATCTTATTGATTGGTATGTTGCTGTGTCCAATGGCGTCAGACCAGAGCGAAGAAATATTTATATGGCCGGATCTGATTATTGACAATATTGAACTGGACAATCAATGCATGATTGTAGTAACAGTTAAAAATAATGGTGGTCCCATTAAAACTGAATGGCACAGAGAGTGTGCGGTAAAAGTAATGCACGAAGGTCTTGCTGAAGAATTTTATTTCGGCATGACTTCTTCTACAGGTAAATCCGCAATTGATAGCGGAGGTGTTTTAATAAAAGCATACAGCAAATTGACATTCAATACAGGAATAAAACTTACCACGAAATCCATAGTTACGGCAGAAGTCAACAGCAACAATAAAGTGAGGGAATCGAATGCACAGAATGACAGATTGAGCAAGGAGCTGGTGCCAACCTGTCCGGTGCTGTTAGAAAAGGCTATGATAAAAATAGTGCCGGTGTTTCAGCAGGGGTGGTGCTGCAAGGACAATGTACTCACAGAAGCGACAAGCATTCAATGCAACGAACGTGGAGGAACATTTTTTGCTGATTATGAGAAAGCGCAGGCATCGTGCAAGCCGGCAGTTATTGAAGAGCCGGAACCAGGATGGTGCTGTATCAACAGGGAATTATCCAGATTAAGTCATCGGGTCTGTATTGAGAAAGGCGGGCAATATTTTGATGATGGCAGAACGGCAGAGGAGTTATGCATACCGAAGGAGAGCGTACAGGAAGAGCCACAGCGCGGCTGGTGCTGTCTTAATGGGATACTTTCTGAAATGTTGGCAGAGGAATGCTGGGCGCAACGGGGAACTCTTTATGATGATTATGATTTTGCATCACGGGAGTGCAAATCAGCAGAAGAACGGGTGGAGCCGGAAGGGTACTGTTGTTATCGGGGAACGGTACGGGGAATCTCTTCGGAAAAATGTGAGGCACGCGGAGGAACATATTATGAGAATCTTGAGACTGCGCGACAATTATGCGGGCAACCCGAACGCGAGCCTAAGCGTGAAACGGGCTGGTGCTGCATTGATGGTGAAGTGACCGAAATGGAGCGGGACATCTGTGATGAAGAAGGTGGGCGGTATTATGAGAATCTGAAGCAGGCAATAGCATACTGCCGGTCGAGAGTCAGACCGGCTGTCGAGCAAGGCTGGTGCTGTATCGAGGAAGAAGTAACTGCTATGGATAAATCGCAATGTCTGGAACAGGATGGAATTTATTATGAAGAAGAACAAGAGGCAATGGATTCCTGCCGTCCCAAAATAGCAGCACGTGCTCCAGAGGAATGGTGCTGTATCGATGGCACGGTAATTTCCATGGGGAAACCGCAATGCCTGGAACAAGGCGGAACGTACTACGATGAAGAGGAAGAAGCGCAGCAATCATGTGTCGCTAAAATTAAAATCAGGAAACCTGAAGGATGGTGCTGCATTAATGGCAAAGTGTCTGCCTATTCACAACATGCCTGTAATGTGTTTGCCGGTAGTTATTTCCAGGATCAAAAAAAAGCGCAGAGCAACTGCAAAATGATGGCAACTGCTGCAGGATGGTGCTGTCATAAAGGAATCCTTCGCCAGGCAGGCAAGGAAGAATGTCAAGCCGGCGGTGATACATTTTACAGCAGTGTTGCCCTGGCAAAGGAAAAATGCTCTACACCGGCTGAAAATTTCCAGGTGGCAGCAGCATCGTCAATACTTACATCCCTGCTGACACCGAAGGAATCGCCCTTTAAGATCGAGGATGTAAGTCCAGGACCGGGGAGCACTACCAGTGGTGACCTTGATGAGTCAATTTTTGGAAAAATGATGGCTCATACGGCGTCCGCCATAGAGAAAGTGCAGGGTTCTCCAACGAGCTGGTCTATCATGCCGGAATCAACAACAAGCACTGCTATAGAACCACTTGCGGTTCGCGGCGCTTATGATGACCTTTATTTCTTCTTCTTCTCGGATAAATATAACTGGCTGATGCATAATCTTACAGAACAAACCGGGTACAAGATTTCAGGAACACCGGTCGGGTGGGCACAACTGAAAGGATTTCTCTTCAATCTT
>MFGW01000083.1:7296-7817 GCA_001780385.1 Candidatus Fischerbacteria bacterium RBG_13_37_8
CTACGGATGGAAGTCTTATTGCTTTTCATATTAAATGGGGCACCGGATGGGTTGCGGAAAATATTACTGCACAAACAGGGCATAAAATTGCCGGTGACCTGGCATATTGGGATACTACCGATGGCAAGAATCGGGTGGATCATCTGGCAGCACATACTTCCGATGGGAGAGTGCTGGTATTTTACCGTGTAGGAGAAAATCCATGGAAGGTAGTCGATGTGACTGAAAAAACCGGCTACAGAATTGTCAGCGGCGTCGTAAGCTGGAAAACACAAAATGGACCTCATATCGTGGAGCATCTTGCAGCGGAGAGCACAGAGGGTGACCTGATTGTTTTTTACTGGGAACCAGGTTCAGACTGGAAAGCAATTAATGTAACGGAAAAAACAGGAATAAAAGTAACAGGAAATGCAACAGCATGGCAAACTCCTGATGGCGAACGAATCGTTGAGCATATCGCTGCGCAAAGCCGATCTGGTGATTTGATAGTATTTTACTGGCAGCCAGGCAGTGACTGGAAA
>MFGW01000083.1:7832-9099 GCA_001780385.1 Candidatus Fischerbacteria bacterium RBG_13_37_8
GAAAAGACCGGGCAAAAAATTGCCAGTGCACCAACGAGCTGGCAAACTCCTAATGGACCACGGATTGTAGAACATCTCGGTGCAAAAGGCGCTGATGAATGCCTCTATGCGTTCTATTGGGAATCCGGCTCGGATTGGAAAGTAATCAATGTAACCGCAAAGACCGGGCAGAAAATTATCAGCGCTCCCACGAGCTGGATCGCGTATCTCGATAAACAACCGGTTGAGCACCTTGCGGCGGTAGATGCCCGTGGGCAACTGCAGGTATTTTACTGGATGCCATGGACGGATTGGCAGGTAGTCAATGCTTCTGAGAAAGCAAGTATGCGCGTGCAGTATGCAGCGGCTGACCTGGGAGGGGTATGGCGCTCCAATGATTATGGTATTAACTGGTTTCAATTGACGCAACCGCAACTGGTAGAAGGGTATAAAATCCAGGGGACACTGAATTCTCCAGTAGTAATGGATGTGGCTGTTTCGCCGGAAGACCCGAATATTGTGCTTGCAGCCGTTATCGATCAATCACGCAAGAAACCGTTCAACGGTATTTACCGCTCCACCGATGGAGGAAAATTCTGGTCGCATGTTTACAAGAGCTGTTATAAAACCAGCGTCGCTTTATCATCGGTCAAACAAGTTTGTACTGACAGCGATTCGACTGCTCTTGTTGTTCAAATACGATGGGCACCGGATGATCCGAAAAAAGTTTTTGCAGCGGCAGAAAGCAGTGTGGCAATCAGCACAGATAGCGGTGCGACATGGGATGAAACTAATTTCCCGAAAACTTCAATGATCCCATCTTTTATACATGTCTGGCATATTGCCGTTGGAACTAAAGAATCTAATGGGAACAGGAAACTGTATGCATGCGGCAATGGTAAGCTGTGGTACTCACCAGATGAAGGCGCTACGTGGATAGGAGATAAGGGTGTAGAGGATATCATTGCAAAGAAAATAAAGCCCCCGGATCCATGGATATGTGAAGAACCAAATACCGGAAATGGTACTGCGCCGCAAATCATGGATGTAGTACCCGGTCATCCGGAGCTTCTTTACCTAACCTATAAGCATCTTGCTAATGGACCACGCTACTTCGCACAGGATATAGCGCCTGATGAAAAAACATGGGTGCTTATTTCTGAAACTGATGGGTATCAATGCAACACCTATCAAACATTTACAGAAGATCATGCGGATGATTTAGGGAAACCCGGCGTAATACTCGGCTGCGGTGAAGGCTCGGTCTGGCTCGGAGATTTCTCCGGTT
>MFGW01000083.1:9110-10558 GCA_001780385.1 Candidatus Fischerbacteria bacterium RBG_13_37_8
GGTTCCACTTCTCAGACAGCTTCATGGGAACAATTGCCCGGACCACCTGAGTACTGGGGTGGAAGTACACCAAGCGGTAGAGCGTACCTGAAAGTGCATCCGATCCCGGGCAGCTATCTGCTGTTTTTCAGCAATAGGTCACATGTCCACATGTCAGTTGGAAAACCACAGGCAGGCAAATGGCATAGATTGGATGGCCTGGATATTACCAGAATATGGAAAGATAATGATGAAGGCAAAGGTGCACTTAATAACCGATTGCTGATGCATGTCGATCCTCAAACAATCCTCGTGTCACCGGATTTTAATATGACATTGAAAAAACCGGAAGGTACTGATCCGCGCTATGATAAAAGTTATGAACTGGATGAATGTATTTCCGGCAGAATCTGGTTGGGGAATGATGGCGGATTTGTCTCGAGCTATAATTGCGGTGAAACATGGGAAAAACCGTATAGCGGTCCTAAAACACTTATCCCTATCAATGTTGCCGGGTTGGCTTATCCCGGTAAACCGCCGGCACTGTATATAGGCACGGGAGATAATGATGATTTCATGACTGTTAATGGAGGCAAAACCTGGGGACCTGTCTGGAGCGCTTGCGGTGATTGCGGTGCGTGGACTGCTGATCCGGCAGTTGCCAACCGCGTAACGGAATTCGGAGCCCCGGATCGCAAAGGCCAGGCGCTCTTTATTTACACCAATCCGGGCAATGATTATCCCTCCACTTACGATGACGATAATAGAATCGTTTTTGAATATCCCGATGACTGCCAATTCGAAAGTATGTCAAGCGGCTCACGCCCGCTGATTCTCGATCCTCCCTCTCCCTCCACGTTCGATATTGTGTCTAAATATGGTGAATATATTACCATTCGCAAAATAGGTGATTTCTATTTCCTTATTAAAGCAAAACCCGGTACTGGAGATGATAACCTCTGGATAACACAGGGAACTAAACTACCCTGCAACTGCACAATTTACCAGGCTGCCATGGATAAATATTCTACCCTGCCTGTTATCTTCATAAGTGATGGCAAAGAATTATGGAAAGGATACTACAGCAGCGATGGTCAGCAAATAAAACAATGGATAAAAATTGTGCCCGGTGCCGGCGCACAAACCGCCAACAGGTTTTTCGTAAATCCTTATAATCCTTCAAATATCTATGTGGTTGATGATGATAAAGTGAAAAGAACAGATAATGGCGGCAATAACTGGAATCCGGATATAAGCCTTGATGCACTGCTGACGGCAAATGGTGAATATACCACAAAATGCTGGGGTAATAATTGTGTACTTAACGATCTGATTGTCAATCGCAATAATCCCTATCAGCGATTCGCAGTAGGAACAGCCGGTGTCTTCTATACCGATGATGGCATGACATGGCATCGGCTAATGGATGCTAATGCCTTACCCTGTAGACCGGTGAATGCTTTTTTTGA
>MFGW01000083.1:10751-11429 GCA_001780385.1 Candidatus Fischerbacteria bacterium RBG_13_37_8
CACAGAGAATTATATATATAAACATTTCTGCATTATGCAAAAAGAAGCTACTTGACAAACGCTTTTAATTGTATTATATTAATAATACGATTAACAGAATAAAGCGAGGTAAATATGACGCGGTTCGACATAGACACAAAATCTGCGGTGCCGGCGTACCAGCAGGTGATGCAGGCGATTAAGCTCGAGATAATGTCCGGGCGGTTGAAAAATGGCGACCAGTTGCCGTCGATTCGTGACCTGGCGAAATTGCTGAAGTTGAATCCAAATACCGTCGCAAAGGCGTATTACAATCTTGAGGCAGAAGGATTCATCGAAAGCAGGATTGGGAGTGGCAACTGGGTGAAGTTTCAGCCGGCAAAACAGGATACACTGCGGCGCGCGATGCTGGAGACGGAATTGAAGAATTTTCTGGAGAAGGCTGTTTCGCTGGGATTTAATATAGAAGATATCAAACAATTATTGGAGAGGTTTATCAATGATGAATGAACCAATCATAAAAATTAATAATGTATCATTACGATTTGGCAGGAACCGTGTGATAGAGAATCTGACGGCGCAATTTCAGAGAGGAGAATCGGTAGTTATTGCGGGCAGGAATGGTGCCGGCAAAAGCACGCTGTTGCGGTGCATAGCGGGTGTGTTGCTACCGGATAAGGGCAGAATAGAGTTAGCGGC
>MFGW01000083.1:11469-14308 GCA_001780385.1 Candidatus Fischerbacteria bacterium RBG_13_37_8
AGATACTGCACTTGATAGATCCGTACATACGCGAAGTGTTTCTCGAGGCGCTTATCGAATCAATTGAATCACTGCATACGACCGTGATCACGGTTAACCATACCTTCACCGAGATAGAGAAGATACCGGAGCGTGTGTTGATAATGGAGAAGGGTGAATTTATACTGGATGAGCCGATAGATAAGTTAAAGGAGAAGGTCAAGAAAATAGTGACGGATGCGGGTATACCGGTGGAACTTCCATGCATTTTCAAGAAAGAGAGCGGGTATTACAAGGAATACTTTATTTATCCATTCGAGGAAGCATTCAGGAAAACATGGGACCATGCTTTCATTGACATGGATTTAAATGAAATAATCAAAGCTTTTTTAGGAGGAAGCTATGATAAAGAAAGAATTTCGTGATGTAGGTATTCACTCGTTATTTTGGGTAGGGCTGACGATAATAGGATATTTTATGTATATGATTATTGAAAGGTTTGGTGATAGCGTTTATAGTGCTGAAACCATTTGGGTATTTTGTGCATTTGGCTTGTTGCCATTTTCCATATTGATTGGACTATCTGCTTTTGGGGGCGATCGAAGACAGAGAGGAATAGAATACATGCTGACATTGCCTTATTCGCGAAGCAGGATATTGCTGGCTAAGTTGCTACCGCGACTGGCTGCAATTATTCTTTACGCTGTGCTTTTATTCATTATGTATTATGCCCTTGATGTAATTACTATATCCACTTATCATGGTGTTTTGGCTATTATTGCATTAGGATTTCTTTTGTTTATTGTCTCGTTTTCGTTATCTGCTGGTTTTGATAATTTTCTGATTCTGTTCACCTTTGCGTGTGTTGCTTTCTTTTTTGTTGCCATAAGTCTTTATTTCATTATTTGGGCAGGTTTTGAATTAAAAGGTGCTATGGACATGCAGTTCAACCAATTCATATCAGCATATCTTTTCTCGTCAAGCGGAAGTGTCTATCTCATTATAATGATGTTGATGGTGATACCATTTTTAGGTTCATTTTACCTTGCATTCAGGAAATTTGACACGAAGCATTCCGCGAATTTCAACAAGATGCAGTTAAAATATTTCATGCTGTTGTATTTAGTTGTGGGGATTGTGTCATTGATTTGCAGTGTGGCGATTTAGGGAATAGGGAGTAGACAGTGGACGGTGGGAAAAGAAAAGAGAAAAATAAAGATTCACTTTGTTTAAGCATACATTAGTTTTCCTTTTGGCTTTGGGCTGCTGCGTCCCATACTTCTTGGAGTCTCTATCCATTCATCTATCATAACCTGGACATTTTGGAGTGCTTCATAATAAGATTTTCCATCAGCCATGCAGCCTGGCAGTTCTGGCACTTCAGCAATATATGCTTTATCTTCTTCGCTCCAGAAAATTATTACTTCATATCTATGCATAATTATTTCAGTTATGGTTCAGGCATATAAGCATATAAGATTATTTGGATAAGGACATTACTTCAACTAAATTATGTCTTTTGCGTGCTTCTTCGACAATTTTCTCCAATTTTTTAGCGACAGAATCTCCGATCCAGTCAGCGCCACACTGAGAACAAACTGTTGCAGGTACTTCTCTCACTACGACTACTCCAAAGCCAAGATCTACAGCAAAAATTGTTTTTCCCTTTTTCTTGGTTCCTCCGCATAGCGGACATAAATTATGAGATTTGGTAATCTTCATCATTGTCTCCTCGTTTTATGATTTGATTCAAAATGGTATATATCAGGTTTATATGCAGTAATGATAAAGCAATAGCAAGATGCTGAATCAAGAGCTACCACTACATGGAAAGGTTGGTTTTTTATACATCCTAAAATTAATGCGCTTGGATAGGGTTTATCATCAGGATAATCTTCAATTATTTCTCCATGAAGCAATACTTCCATGATCTCGTCTCTGTAAATACCCCTTTCCATCATTCTTTCGAGAGCATGTCTCTGCCATTCAATAGCATTCCTTTTAATAGCTCTTTTCAATATTGCTTTATCCATTTATTATAATCCTGATTTGCAGAGATATTTTAAGTGTTAATTTTTTGCTCATGCTATTTCAAAGAATATTATACTTCATGATGGTCAATTCAGCAATCCCACAAAAAAGCAAATGGGAGGATTTATTTTTGATTTGCCGTTAAGCATTTTCACTCAATAAAAACGCGGGTTCTCGCTGCATTTGAAAATCGTATATATAAAACTGAGCAGCTTAGGGACTGGGGAAATAAACACAGACTTCTTTTTTTCCGGCGAATGCTGAATTGAATTTCCTGTATAGCTGTTGTACAATTCTTATGCTATGAAAAAACATTATTCCATAAAATATTTGCTTTTGTTTTTGCTTGCTGCGACTGTGTGTTTTGCCAGTACGGATGAAATAATATGGAAAGGAAGTGCGGCTGGATATGAAATTCAGTGGACTACCGCGAAAATTACCGGTGTTCGTGAGAGCGATCAAAGGGCGGTTTTTTCGACAGATGATCTGATAATTATGGATTCAAATTCGTACCTACTGGAAGAGGAAGAGGGTGTCGAAGAAGAGATGCAATGCGAATATGATGAGAACTTTGTTCTGCTATCTGTCGTTGGAAATTATGTGACTATTTCAGAATCGGAATATGATTTTTGTGTTGGAGCGGCACATCCGAACGTCTACAATATTTGGATTCCGATGGATTTAAGCAAACGGATGCCGAATCAGTTAATCGCTGAAAGAAGATTTGGGACGAGTGAGCATCAAGATTCTGTGGTGTTGACTGATCTTTTTACGGAAAAGGATGTGTTTGAAGCTTTGAGATCCGATGCGTATGTTCAAAAAGCGCTAC
>MFGW01000083.1:14322-15867 GCA_001780385.1 Candidatus Fischerbacteria bacterium RBG_13_37_8
GAGACACCCAACAACCTGGCTGAGTTGGTAGAAGTGCTGGCGACGAAAGCAGGTTGTGATTACGGATTCGATACGGACATGCTAAGCCGGTTTGCCTTTCATCATGTCGAAGGTGATAAGGTGGCAATGCGGCTCGGGATATCCAATCAGCAGGCGCATGTGTGCAAAAAAGATATTACCGAGATTGGCTTATTGCTTCCGATACCGGATGCACTTCGAGGTCCACTGAAGGAAGCGGACACGCGCAGAAGCGGTTTTCTGATGAAGGATCTGAAGAAGATTGCCGGTGAAAAAACAGCAGCATTTCATTTTGAAACGGAAGTCCCGATTTGGATCCGCGAGCAGATTCATTCTGATCTACCCGATTACTACTTCAGTGTTCTGGGAAAATTCAATGCCGGGGGCGCAATCACGATCAAGAAAATACGGGTGAGCGAGGCGGAAGGAGATCTTCCCGTACAATTAGCTGACGAACTGCAGATGCTGGATGTGATGGCGAAAATGGAACCGGTCGACAGGGATTCCGTGAATTTATTTGTTGAAGATTTGAATTTCGACGGATACAAGGATCTCGGCTTGCAGACACATGAGATAGAAGAAAATGCATACAATGATTACTGGTTGTTTAATCCTGAGACCGGCAGTTTCGAATATCTTGGCAACTATCCCACGTTATTGCCGGATCCAGAGAAACAAGAATTGATTGTCTCAGAACCCACTGCAGAAAAGGTATATCGGATTCAGGATGGCAAGCTTGTGCTGGTAGAAACTGGGGAGTAGGCACTTCGTTCTGAAATTCTTGCATTTTTGGCAAGAAAAAAATAAAACCACAGAGGACACAGAGAATCACAGAGAATTTTATACATATGAACATTTCAGCATTATGCAAATATATAGTTGAGTAATATCCTTAGCACATAACTGATTGCATGTAGAGTCGCTAAAAGAGAACACAGAGGCTCTTAATAAGATTTTTGAGAGAGCATTGTAGAACAAGCTAAGAGGTCTAATGCTATATATTTTTTTCTCTTTTTTCTCTTTTTTCTCTGCGTTGCTCTGTTCTCTGTGGTTTATTCTTTTTGGGTTCCGACTTGTTCGGTATAGGGATTGGGGGAATGGGGAATGCTAACGATGGCAGGAGGAAGGCTTGATGGTATAGTTTGCTTTTGTTGCAGGAATAATGATTAGCTGTTTTGTGGTAAAATATAAATTTGGAGGCGTGATATGAAAACAGCATTTATGATAGCATTTATAATAGCAATGGTTGCCATTGCCTATTCAGAAGAACCAGGAAAGCAGGAAAAGACTGAAATCAAGATTTTAGAAGCAATGCCGGATGATTTTATTCTTGATGGGACTATTAAGGAATGGAGCATGCCTGCAAGCATAGAGATGAACTGTGCTGACCAGGTTGCAGGCAAACATGTTTGCAAAGACAACAGGGATTTTCATGCACGCATCTGGGCTGTGCTCTGCGATAAAGGATTTACGCTGGCAGGTGAAGTAACTGATGAGAAGGTTTTGTTTCCGGAGGATCAATCAATT
>MFGW01000083.1:16022-19641 GCA_001780385.1 Candidatus Fischerbacteria bacterium RBG_13_37_8
TTATACTTTTGAAGCATTTATTCCACCTGAAGCATTTCCAGCAACCAGTCAAATACCATTAAAGACATTCAAAATGCTGATTGATATAGTGGATAATGATGCAGGAATTTCAGAACAGAAAAGTTTTTTCAGTTCTTCAAAAAAGCGTAAATTCGGCAATACGGACTCATACAATAGCATCACACTCAGGAAATCCCTTGCCTGGGAAAGTACTCCTGCATTTATTTCTTTTATCATGAAGGAACCGTATTTATTTTATTATCCTGGTAAATCCCCGGAACAAGTATGGGGATTTTTTAATACATCGGAAGGTTATCAATATTCACCTACGCTCAACAGTCCTGAAATTCTTTATCTTCCTATTCCGGAAGAACCTTTGGTTCGACAGGATGATGCTTTTGTTTACCTGGTACCCATCGATATTGTGGGACCATCTTTTTATAAATTTTCTCTTGTTGGCATGAAAAACAACCGGATTTTCAGCACGCTGGAGATGTCTACCTATTGTTCTAATCCACTTATGGCAGGTAAAAATGATCATGTGATCCCGGAAGAAACAACAGCATTTATGATGCTGCACACGGTTGGAACGTGCAGTGTGATGATGTTCATTCATGAAAGAACCAGGTCACTATTTGGCGCTGGTTTATGTGGAGCATGTCCGGCTCTTGATATGGAAATATTCACCTTTACCGCAGAAGGAATTTTGAAAAAATTGCATGAATATGCTTTTTATTCAGAGGAAGAAATCAGCTATGCACTATCGGACAATAAATCTTATTTTTATATTGATATCAGCTCACCAATAAAAGGATGTGATGAAGCACGTTTCTCCTGGGATGACATGAATAAACTTTGCGATGGAACTGCTTTAGAAGAATCTTTATATTCAGGTATTGATAAATATGGCCGGACACCTCTCATGCAGGCAGTGGAGGTGCATAATAAGGAAATAGTGGAAAAATTGTTAAGCCAGGGAGCAGATGCAGATGCTAAAGATTACAAGGGAAATACTCCGCTCATGTCTGCCGTATATTCCCACGATGATCAACTCGTGACACTTTTGCTTGCGAATGGTGCAGACATTAATGCAGAGAGTCAAGGTTGTCATGATTTAGGAGGTACGACACCCCTTCTGATAGCAATCGCAGATGCCAATGTTGAGCTTGTGGAGTTGTTGTTGGAAAAAGGTGCCGATCCTAATGCAAAGACAGCCTCTGGAATGACACCTCTTGAGGCAGCGAGCAATGATGATGAGATAAGCGAATTGTTGAAGCAGCATGGAGCTCACTAACAGGATATGCGTTGCTATGGTTCAACAAATGCAGGATCAAGCTTCATCCTCTGCATCACAATCCCAGTCGGAAATGAATATTAGGTAGAATACCTGGCCTTATAACCGGTTGCTGTAACGATTCAAGTTCGGACGAATCTTAGATACGTCAGTTCACTGTTTTAAAAAGAACTCATACACAGCAGCGCCAAGACAGTAAGCAAGAAAATTCGCCAATATTATCCAGAGTGCAATGCTTATGATGCTTTTACACCATAGAGACGACAACCATTTTTTCTTTTCAAGAATAAATGCGGCAATAAGCGCTAAAAGAGAAACAAAAGAGCTCAAAAGTATCACTTGTGTGGATGTCTTGCTTCTTGTCAGATAGGTGTTACCTTCTGCGGAAAAACCAGAATCTCCTGTCCCATAGATGCTCCTGGCAAAATATAATCCGCATATCAGTATCCAGACGATAGTCACTATTCCTGCGCAAATGAGTAGGAACTTACGCTTTTTCATCATTTCTTTGTCCTTGCTTTTATGCTTCTTTTAATCCGTTTGCGATTGCTACGCACAGGGCAGATGCATGGGTCTGCCCCTATAATGCTCGCAGAAAATATTATATACAAAGGAGAACACAAAGAAAAGAAATCGCTACCAGTATTTCATGATTTCGGCGAAACACATCAAGCCGCTGCCAATTACTCCACCGTAACCGCCACCCGGCTGCGTCCAGGCTCTTGCAAGATAAAGATTCTTTATTGGCGTGGTGATCGGCATTCTGCGCGGCATGGAATTATCCAAGGTCTGATCCCTTCCATAAACTGCACAACGGTAATTACCTGTATAGCGCATGTTGGTCAGTGAAAAACCAATTTCCATGATCTCATTTGTTTTAGAAAGACCGGGCAGCAATGCTTTTTCAGCTCTCTTTATTAATATATAGGCCATCCCTTCTTTTTCTTTTTTATATGCGGTTTTCTTTCCCTTGAGATACTCCTCTTCATATTCTTTCCAGTGATCATAGCCCTGGCTTATGGCTAAAGTAAGTATATTTTTACCTTTCGGAGAATAATCTTTATAGACATTATCATAGAGAATAATTCCATAACTGCAGTTCTCAACATCTGCCTTGACAACATTCATGACCTAGGAGGGGGGTCGGAGCATAACATTTGACATGCTTACAACGTAGTTCAGGAGTACGTTTGAAGGGGGGTAGTCGCAATTTTCATCAAAAAACTTGTGCAAGTTCCCTTTTTTCTTCGCCTCCTTCGTCAGCTTCGTGGTTGAATTTTCTTCTTGCCAAAACTACATGAATTTCACAACCAAACGCCTATCCCTTTTTCTGCCCACTGTTTACTGTCCACTGACTACTTTTTCGTTTTTTGCTGAAATTTGCACATACCTACCATGAAATGCCCTGCAGACCTGCGTTGTGAGAGTGTCTAATGTTAAGGTCTGACCCCATCAACACTCGATACCCTTGTATTTCTACTTCACTTATATTAAAATCGTACTTTCAAAAAACTTTGCTTAAACTGAAAAGGATTTTGTTTGCAACTGAATATGATTACCCAATTACAAGATAAGAACGGTAAACGATTAGTAATTTTTTTCGCCTGGACTACTATGTTTCTATTATCAGATCTCCCGGATATTATTTGGACTATGTTTTTTGGGCATGTACCTGAATCTATGATTTGGATCAAAGTGTGTTTCATGGCGCTATTATTTGCTTTTTGCCGTTCGTGGAAGAAAGTTAGACCGTTATGGGAATATACTTTTATCTTATTTGTGTTTTCTCTTGCCCTAGCAGTCTCATCGGTGATAGGCAGAACGAGCTGGTGGCAAAGCCAATTTCTAGGACCACCACCTTCTTTTGTTCTTGGATATACAGGAATCTATATTCGAGATATAGGAGTCACTTTAGTAGTCATCAGCTGTCTTTGGGTTATCAAGCGTCGCAGAAAAGACTTTTTCCTGACAAAAGGTCAACTCGATGCCCCAATTGAACCGGTACGCTGGCTCCGCATCCGCCAAGGAGAATCATGGCGTATTTTTGGATGGATATTTGCCTGCGTCGCCGGTTTTGCAGTATTAATTCCGACTGTACTTGCAGGGCAACCTACTACTGAAATGATTTTGCGTGTCGTTCCATTCTTGCCCGCTGTAGTGCTTTTTGCAGCAATCAATGCTTTCAATGAAGAAATATATTTCCGCGTTTCTTTTCTTTCAACACTTCAACATGTCGTTGGAAAAACTCATGCGCTGCTAATCACTGTGGTTTTCTTTGGATTAGCACATTATTTATACGGCTCACCTTCTGGAATTATTGGTTTT
>MFGW01000083.1:19699-31045 GCA_001780385.1 Candidatus Fischerbacteria bacterium RBG_13_37_8
TTTTGTGGGCCTGGTTTATCCACTTTATACCAGACGTGGTTGTTTTTGCTTCTTATGTTATTTTCTAAATAGGAGGAGGACAGCTATTTACATGTTTATAAATTTGCAAACACCTTCCCTCCAGTCTCTCTTATACCCACTGATCACTGTCCACTTTTTTCGTTTTTTGCTGAAATTTGAGCAGGGCGCTTTGAAACCCCCTCCAGGCCTATGTTGTGAAGAGGTGAAATGTTATGGTCCGACCCCCATCACCATATTGAATATATCCGCAGTTTGATTTACAATAATAGTATGAATGAAAAGAATTCCTACAACCATACCGCTAAAACTCTCCAGCTTCCCCACACCCACCTGAACAAAAATACTATCTTCGCTCAACGATATAAAATTATTGAAGAATTGGGTAGAGGAGGCATGGGCAGTGTCTATAAAGTCTTTGACACGGAAATCGAAGAACACTTGGCTTTGAAATTTCTTAATCCGGAAATTGCCGCCAATGAAGATAAAATAGCTCGTTTCCGTAATGAACTGAAATATGCACGAAAAATTTCTCATAGAAATGTCTGCAAAATGTACGACCTTGGCAAATCAGAGGGCATCTATTATATCTCCATGGAATACGTTCCGGGAATTAATCTGAAACATTTCATTCAAAAGCATGGTCAATTGCCTGTAGATAAAACTATTAATATCGCCCGGCAAATATGCGCAGGTCTCGATGAAGCACATAGATTGAACATCATTCACCGAGACCTAAAACCGCAAAATATCATGATCGAAGAGCAACTAAATGCAAAGATAATGGATTTTGGTCTTTCACGTTCCCTGGATGCGAAAGGTGTTACTCAAACAGGATTAATAATGGGAACTCCGGATTATATTGCTCCTGAACAGGCGGAGGGAATTGAAACTGATGGGCGAGCAGATATCTATTCGCTCGGAGTAATCCTGTTTGAAATGGTTACAGGACAAGTGCCTTTTGAAGGGACGACTGCATTGAGTATTATAGTAAAACACAAGACTGAGCCGCCCCCGGATCCACAAATATTTAATGCAAGTCTTTCTCAGGAAATGTCGGCTGTTATTCTGAAATGCATGGCAAAAGACCGCCAACAGCGATATCAATCAGCCGGGGAATTACTGGTAGAATTAAACAACATCCAGGGAGGAATGGGTATTACGCCGGTTCCAGTAATGCCTCGTATTCCCGCATTCCTTTCCGAGCATTCAGTAATTGAACCAGAATCACCTGTCTTCGTTGCAAGACAGCAGGAACTTATCCGACTGAATACCTTTCTTGACAGGGCGCATTCAGAAAAAGGACAGGTCATTTGTGTAACTGGTGAAGCGGGCAGTGGTAAGTCAGCACTCCTGCAAGAATTTTCACGCAAAGCACAGCTTGAACATCCGGACTTGATAGTCGCTACGGGCAAATGCAGCGCTCACACAGGAATAGGAGATCCTTACCTGCCATTTATTGAATTGCTGAGCCTGCTGACCGGTGATGTTGAAGCAAAAGCGGGAGCTGGTATTATTTCCGCAGAACATGCTGTGCGGTTGTGGAATATAGCACCACATGCCGCTAAAGCCATCGTGAATCATGGCACTGACCTGATAAATATTTTTGTGCCGGGTCAAGCTCTTTTATCGCGTGCAGAAGCTTTTTCCCCGGTTCATACAGACTGCTTTGCCAGCCTGAGAAAAATTGTGGAACGCAAATCTTCTCTGCCTTCAGATTCTACACTTCAGCAAAGCAGTCTCTTCGAACAATATACAAGAATGCTGAGAGTTCTTTCACGCCAGCAACCACTGCTTCTTATACTGGATGATGTGCAGTGGATTGATACTGGTTCTGCTAACCTGCTTTTCCATTTAGGTCGTGCGATCGCCGGAGACCGGATCATGATCGTATGCGCTTATCGCCCAAGCGAAATCGCTCTCGGAAGAGGCGACGAGCGCCATCCGATAGAAACAATTATTCATGAATTCAAACGCGTGTACGGAGATATAGAAATTCAACTCGGGAAAGAAGAAGGGCGATTATTCATTGATGTATTTCTTGATGTCGAACCGAATCACCTGGGCAAAAAATTCAGGGATATGTTTTACAAGCAAACTGATGGACATCCGCTCTTCACGGTTGAATTACTGCGGGATATGCAGGAGCGTGGTGCTTTGATCAAGGATGAAACGGGCTGTTGGCAGGAAGCACCCGGATTAAATTGGGATGCAGTACCTGCCCGCGTAGATGCAGTGATTGAAGAACGGATAGGCAGACTGAATGAAAATTTGCGTGAAATGCTCACCATTGCAAGTGTGGAAGGTGAAGAGTTTACCGCAGAAGTAATTGCGCGCTTGCAGGATGCAGAGGTCCGTGAATTGATAAAACTTCTCAGCGGGGAGTTGGATAAACGCCATCACCTTGTTTTCGCTAAAGGTATCCGTCAAATAGCAACACATCGCTTGTCGCTATATTTCTTCCAGCATATACTCTTTCAGCGGCACCTCTATGCTACTCTCGATGATGTGGAACGTGCTCATTTTCATGAACAGGTTGGGCATGCTCTTGAGTCGCTGTATGGTGAACATATTGAGGAAATTTCTGTTCAACTCGCAAGACATTTCTATGAAGCAGGCATTACTCATAAAGCTATTGAATACCTTTCCAAGGCGGGAAAAAGGGCAATACAAATGTCAGCCAGTGAAGAGGCAATCACGCATCTCAGTAAAACTCTTGCACTTCTCAAGTCCCTGCCGGAGAATGCTGAGCGTGACCAGCAAGAACTAGCCACATTGCTCGCCCTGATTGTTCCGCTGCAAGCATGCAAAGGTTTCGGAGCGCCTGATTTGGGAACAGCCGTCGTTCGCGCAAGAGAGCTTTGCGATAAAATGCAAGATGCACCGCAATTGTTTACTGCCCTTGCTCAACTCGCCACATATTATTCCACGTGTGCCCAATATCGAACTTCAATAGAAATAAACGAAAAACTTTTAATAATAGCAGCACAATTAAACGATCCACTGCTCGAAGCTATTTATCATTATATGCAATTATGGCCTACTCTAAACGTGGGAGAACTGGTTCAGTCATGGGAACATGCCAAACATATGATTGCTTTCTATGACCAGACCAAGCATGGATTTCTCGCATATCTTTATGGATATGATTTCGGTGTGCTCAGCATGGGTTTTGGTTCGTGGGCTCTCTGGTTACTCGGTCACCCGGAACAGGCACTGCAGCTATGTAATGACGGATTACTGCTTGCCCGAAAACTGGGACATCCCCATACACTTGCTTTCATACTTCTGTGCTGCTGCGAATTGTACTGGTTTTTGAAAGATTATCAAAAAGTGGCTGAATACAATGATGAGCTTGAACCTCTCTGCTCCAAAAATGGATTTTTATATTTTGAAGCTCATGCAATATTTTATAATGGCGAGAGAAAAGCGCTTGAAGGTAAAACCGCGGAAGGTATTGAACAAATGCGCCGTGGTCTTGCCATTATGGAAGGTACCGGGACACTTACCTGTTTTTCACGCTTATTAGCCAGGTTAGCAGATGCATGTCTGCAGAAAGGGGAAATAGATGAAGGACTTAAAGCGGTGGAAGAGGCATTTGGTATTATTCAAAAATTTGATGAGCGGTACATGGAAGCTGAGCTTTACCGGCTCAAGGGTGAGTTGCTCCGGATGCAGAATGAATCCGATGAAACTATCGCACAATGTTTTCTCCGCGCTATTGAAATCGCTCATTCGCAACAAGCTAAATCCTGGGAAGATCGTGCCTCTGCAAGCCTGAATCGCCTCAGAAAAAATCAGGGAACCTCAGAAGAATGAAAAAAAAACTTATTCGCGCATTAGCTGGTAACCTCCTCACGTTGGCACTTGTGATAGGTGATTTCTATTATACTAAGCCGGATCCGCGCGTGCTGATATTTGCCTTTATCATGACATGCATGCTTCGGTATATCCTGATCGAGCTACTCTATTATCTGTACAAATGGATTCCGTCTGAATCCTTTCATTCCGCTCTTACAGCACTCGTTCAACCCTTTCCTGAAGATAAATATCGCAAATCCGCAGCGGGACTGCCTAATGCTTTGGCGTATATAATTTTGATACTCCTGCTTTCTTTGTTTCCTTTTATTTTTATGTACCTCGAAAAAGGTGAATTTGTTTTTTCATTGTCGGTTTTTATACATCAGATCAAAGCAGGTCTTGTGATCGCCATGATATACGGACTGAAGGATATGCTATTCAAAGGCTTTTATATGGATTATTCTCAATCAAAAGGCCTCAATTTTTATTATAACAGCAATTACCTTTTCGTGTTATGGGCACTTGCTTTTGTAGGAGGCTGGCTATTGCCAGCCGGTGAAGCAATAGGAACTCCGTGGCTTTTGGTCGGAATTCTGCTTGCTGCAAAGCATCTGATGGATTTGCTTTCGGATATATTCTGGGCAAAGAAAAGTAGCAGTAGCGGAGTTGAATCCCGACATTAGACAGTCCACAAACACTCTCTAGCAGAGCCTCCTGCAATGAAGTCCATCACTTCATTTGCAGAGGGTCTAATGTCGAAGTCCGACCCCCCACACATAAGCTAAAGATAGCGCGCCCAACCAGAAGGATGCCCTGTCTTATACCGGCGATACCAGAAACAGCAAGGATAAAGGACTACAAGAACGGCTATTGTAGCTATATAGGTGGTTACTAATCCCATGCTCATGTGAAGGTTCAATATCCGGGCCGAGATTTCCAGTAGGGCGATGTGCAGAATATAAAAAAAGAAAGCTGTTTGACCGAAGACGAGGATCGGATTCCAGAACCATACTGGTTTACTGGCTTTGACCTGAAGCCTGAATAGCAAACTGAGAATAATGCCCATCAGTCCGAGTTCCAATGCTGTAAAGGATAAACTTGGAGGGTATTTGCTGACATGAAGCCATTGGATGAGTGAACCATTAACCCGGTACAGCAGCATATTCCCGTAACTATTCAAACCACGGACTATCCCAAAAATAAGTAATGACACTGTCCCGCCTATCAGAAGCACTTTCTCAGGGGTCCACCATGGCGATTGGGAATCTCGGATGTGCATCAATTTCTTCCCAAACACGTATCCCAGTATCATCATCGCCAGCCAGGGAATCACGGGATAGGCAATAATCAGTCTTGGAAATTTCCCGCCATGAATTAGCAAGGCCCCTATTACCGCTGCAACCGGATGACTTTTGCCCAGACTGAACATGATACCAGCAAGAAACTCGTGGATCAAAAAAAATCCCAAGGATGCTCCCAGAAGCCAAGCTGTTCTCGCACGTCGCAACGGGATCATTAACACAAGCGACATGCCAATAGCAAAGAGCACCTGAAACACAATCGATCCCTCACCCCAAAACCATGAAATAAAAATGGGATCAATCAATGCGATGATAAGCCCACGCGTCAGCAAATAACAGTCTATTGAAGCATTCGACTCGCCTACTCGCATCCGCCGTTCCAAACTTAAGGCAACCGCCGTTCCTGCAAGAAAAAGAAACGTCGGTGCACAAATATGCGTGATCCACCTGGTGAAAAACTGAAGCACTGGAAGACTCATCCCAGGTTGATAAAGAAAAAAAGCGTCAGTGAAAAGCCTGTCCTTGTTGAATGCTCCCGAAGCATGATCAATCGCCATCAATACCATTACGATCCCTCGCATCCAATCCAGCGCAACAAAACGATATCTCATAAGCACTCTTCCTTTTTAATAATCTTCATCTCCTCGTTGAACAACACCTCGAGATTCTGCGTCTCTTACCTGTACTCACAGAAAAATCCTTTTTCATAGTATAACAATAATATCACAGGAATTAACATAATTCAAGCAAGGTTGACATGTCCTCTTAAACCAAAAAAAATAAACAGCGAAGCTCGGGAAGAGCACGAAGAAGAAAAGAGCTAAAAATATTTGCGGGGCACTTTGAAACGCCCTGCAGACCTCTATTGTAAAGAGGTAAAATGTTGCGGTCCGACCTCTCTATTGACTATTGGGGAATTGTGTGGCAAAATGCTAGAGTGAGTTGAGAAAACTTGAAAAGAATAGAAAAGGAGGTCTCGCGTGTCTAAAAATTCTCTCCCCATAAAAAGTCGAGAAAAGCATCGCCATAGTAATTCTGCCTTGCTATTCTCAGTTATGTTTGCTCTGTGTTTTATCATTGCGTTTTCAGTAATGACTGTTCCTTCGACTGTAGCAAAGGAAAATGACAGCAAAAAACAAAATGACGACTCTCTTGTTAAGGGAACGTTCAAAGGTGTATTTACTGCTGTGAAATTCGACATCTCTCCGCCATTAGCCGAAATTCCACCCATTCCGCCAGACGGCATATGTACAATGAGACCTGATGAAGAATCCGATTCAGGTAATGAAGGTCCTTACGGTGTACAGGACATGGACTCGGCTTTGCAGTCAATCAATGGACCGCTCCTGATTCCTGCACCCTCTGTTACATTTCCGGCGCTCGGCAACCTCTGTAATTGCTCGCCACCCGATCCTAACGGTGATATCGGCCCAAATCATTTTGTGATAATGACCAATCTATCGTTTGCCATCTATAACCGTAGTGGAGTACTTCTCTATGGTCCCGCACTTAACAATACACTTTGGGCTGGTTTTGGTGGTGCATGTCAAACTCAGAATTCCGGTGATCCTATCGTGTTATATGATCCATTAGCCGATCGTTGGTTAATGACACAATTCACTGCTGCCTCTCCTTACATGGATTGCGTAGCATTGTCAACAAGTTCCAATCCATTGGGCACCTATTATCGTTGGGCATTTCCCGCTGGCGGTAATGTGTTACCTGATTATCCCAAGTACGGTGTATGGCCGGATGCTTACTATCTCAGTACCCGTGAAGTAAGTGCATCACTCATCGGTGCCTATGCACTGAACCGTGCTCAAATGCTTGCAGGAAATCCTACTCCGCAAGTTATCCAGTTCCTGGTCGCTCAGTCATACAACAATGGAGACGGTCTTCTACCTGCCGATTTTGACGGCGAACGATTACCTCCCGCTGGAAGTCCTAATTACTGGTTAGGTACGATGGATAATGGTGGTCCCTACGGTGCTCCCCAGGACGCAATCACTCTTTGGAAATACCAGGTCGATTGGGTAACTCCGGCTAATTCTACCTTCACACTTACCAATACTATACCGGTTGCTGCCTTCGATTCCGTATTTCCCTGCACACCCACTTCCCGTAGTTGCATCCCGCAACCCGGCACCACCAATAAAGTCGATATCCTTTCCTATCGTCAGCGTCCCTTATTTCGTAATGCCTACCGGAATTATGGCACCCATGAAAGCCTAGTAACAAACCAGTCCGTAGATGTTAATAATGGTGTAACTGCAGGAGCACGCTGGTATGAAATACGCTCGCCAAATTCATCCCCGGTCATTTATCAACAAGGTACCTATGCACCCGGAACAACAGATGGTATCTTTCGTTGGATGGGCAGCATTGCCATGGACAGCGCAGGAAATATGGGACTCGGCTACAGCACCTCTAATGCCACTGCTCCCAACTACCCAAGCATTAAATATACCGGACGTCTCTCCACGGACCCTCTGGGTACCATGCCGCAGGGTGAACAAACTATCGTGAACGGAGCCGGTTCCCAAACAAGCAGTACGCGCTGGGGTGACTATACTTCCATGAGCGTAGATCCTGTCGATGATTGCACATTCTGGCATTTCAACCAATATTTTGCAACTTCAAGCGCCAATGGATGGGCTACGTACGTCGGTGCCTTTAAATTCAATGAATGTACACCACGTGGCGCCGGTGAACCAGGACCTATTCTACTTGCAAAAAGTAGCAATCTGGTTATCTCATGGCCTGCTCTGCCTGATGGCTGCGGAAACCGTGACTACGCTGTGTACAAAGGTGACCTCGCAGGACTTCTTTCCACCACAAATTACAACCACCTCTCAGTTACTTGCACCACTTCAAATACAACCACATATTCCATGGCTATGCCTTCTGATGCAAGCGCTTATTTCCTCGTAACTTCTGAATCTGCCTTTGATGAAGGTTCCTACGGACGCAACAGCGGAGGCACTGAACGCCCGCAAGCAGCTACTTCCCCCTGCCGTTCTCTCCAAACTATCGGTGCATGCCCTCCATAACAAGCAATTTTTTCAGCCGGCCTCTCCCCACCGGAGGGGCCGGCCCCTCAATATAGTGAATGGGGACTGCAGAATTGCAACCCGTACCGACTTTTTTCTCAATATCCAAAAAAAGAAACAATATTAAATTAGAGAAACATGTTCTTTGCAAGAACAAAGAAGAATGCATCCCCAGTCCCTATTCCCTATTCTATTTCTTAAGTCCGGCTCTGACTCTCATGCGTCAAAATTACTCAGGAGGTCACTATGAAATTTTCAGGAATACTTGTTTCTCTTGTTCTTGCTCTTAGCATTCTTTCTTTTCCTGCATTGACAGATGAAATTCATGATGCCGCAAAAGCAGGAAATCTTGAAAAAGTTAAAGAGTTGATTGCCGAGAATGCAGCACTTGTTAATGCCAAAACCGAAAGGGGAATCACTCCACTGCATAATGCATGCGCAAGCGAAAATGCCGAGCTGGTCGAATTCTTACTCTCCAAGGGCGCAGATGTAAATGCGCAGAATGATTCCTTATATACCCCGCTTCACTTTGCTGCTGGGTCTAACCGACCTGAAGCGGTCAAACTCCTTCTCCAGAATGGCGCTAAAATAGATGCTCAATCGCGTGAAGGAGAAACACCACTCCACACTGCTGCATTTGACGGACTGTTGGATGTGGCGAAAATACTGGTTGAAAAAAGCGCTGATGTGCATATCCGAAATGCATACGGCAGAACACCGTTTCTGCTCGTGGCACGCGAAAGCGGGCATGTGGAAATGGCAAAATATCTGCTCGAAAAAGGTTCGGACATCAATGCATTGGACAAGTTTGGAGATGGTGCTCTTGAACTTTCATCATGGCGAGGTTTCAATGATTTTGTAGGCATGCTTCTCGATAAAGGAGCTAAGATTCCTGAAAACAGCCGTGCAAGAGTTAGTCTTCTCAATCATAGCGTTGAGCGAAGCCTGGAAAAGTTATTTCAAGCACTCATAAAAGCCGGCCTCGATCTTAAAGAAGTGAAAAAACAGTATCCACAATTAATACTGTCTGCTGCGGCAGGTGGTTCAACTAAAATCTTTGATCTGCTGGTCAAAGAAGGCTTTGACATGAATTATGTTGATGCCTATGGCTGGACGCCACTGCATAATGCCGCAGAATTTGGCCGCCATGAAGTTATAGAATATTTACTTGAAAAAGGTGCTGCAATTGATGCACGGACTAAAATGGGAGAAACTGCTTTTAATATTGCGCAGGTGGAAAAAGATAATGAAACTGCCGATTTCTTGAAAAAGAAGAGCGCAAATACAGAGGCACCCAAATTTCCGGTTCTCAAGGGAAACTACTTAGGACAGAAAAAACCAGGAAAAACACCTGTTCCTTTTGCCCCCGGAATCGCAACCGCTCATTACGGATTGCATTCAATCATCGCTTTTTCACCTGACGGCAAAACAGCTTTCTGGAATATCATGATGTCGCAAAGGAAAGCAGGATACGGATCAAGCAGGATGCTGGGTACCTCTGAAATCAATGGTAAGTGGTCCTATCCGACAGCTCAAATAGTAGAACGCGGAGATGTCCCTATGTTCTCACATGACGGGAAACGCCTGTACTTCATCTCCCGTAAACCAATAAAAGATGGCAGCGAAGAAAAAGAGAATATATGGTTTGCAGAACGTACCAAGACCGGATGGTCAGAACCCCAACCATTTGACCCGGTAGTTAATTCTACTAGCATGCACTGGCAATTCTCTTTCGATAAAAAAGGTACCTTTTACATTGGGAGTGGTGATGGCAGAATCATGGTTTCTCAAAAGAAAGACGGCAAATACCAAAATCCAGTCGATTTCAGGGAATTATATAAAAACGATTCAGTTTCAGGAATAAGTCCATTCATATCACCGGATGGCAATTACCTTATTTTCAGCAAAGATGACGACCTGCATATCATTTTCAGAAAGCCGGATGGTACCTGGACGCAGGCACAAAATCTCGGCGAAGATATCAATTCGTCTGCCTTCGAGCTGTGTCCCATGGTGACGCATGATGGCGAGTATTTATTTTTCCTGTCTACCAGGGATGGCGAATCAAGTCCCTTCTGGGTCGCTATCAAAGATAAAATCATGGAACTTCGCAATCAAGCATTGTAGGGGCAGACCCGTGTGTCTGCCCTTGTATTCCTTGCAAGCATTGAAGGGGTAAGCAGAAGGTCCACTTCTCTCTGTTCACTGACTTTCATTTTTTGCTGAAATTTGAGCACCCCCTCTTCAAATGCCCTCCAGACCTAGGTCGTAAGAGTGTCTAATGTTTAGGTCCGACCCCCATCCTCCATTGATTCATTATTTTATTTCTGATATGGTGAATATTCGAAGCAATGGAAAAGTACTCCTGCTTCAGGAGTTGCAATAAAGGATATTATTAGGAGGTATTATATGTTTTAGAAACTATTTGTTTATTCTCTTTTTGGGATTTGTGCCGCTGCTGGTATGTGCGGCTGAAGAAGGCGAAATACTTGATCCGGTGCCTAATATAACATTTATACAGGCCACAGTGGATGACAGCACCGGTGGTAATAATAATGCGATACTTGAACCAGGGGAAACGGCCAAAATTGCAGTTCGAGTATTCAATATGGGTTCCGCCACCGCGTGGCAGGTGTTTGGATAGCTCGATAGTAGTACTGTAGGAGTAAGTATAAATGATAAATATGCTTATTTTGGAGATATTTTACCGCAAAATATTGTTCAGACGCAGTCGCCTCATTTTGAAGTAAGCTTAAGTGCAAATGTTCCCTGCGGGAGTAAGCTGATTTTCCAGCTTACTTTAGATGGGACGAATTACGGGACAATACTAACCTTTCCACTGGTACTGCGTGCTATTCCTGCTAATGATATGCTCGCCTTCAATGAAGACGCTATTGTGTATGGACCAGATGCAAGCGATGCTGCAGGTTTTAGCGTAGGTTCTGGAGATTTTAATGGTGATGGATACGATGATCTCATTTTGGGGGCTAATCAGGCAGATGGACCTGCCAACGGGAGAAGCAGTGCTGGAGAAGTTTGGATTCTCTATGGTTCAGCAAGCAGTATTGAAGCCACGATTGATTTATTTAATCCCCCGGCAAATTCCACTGTTATTTATGGCGCTGATATCGGTGATGCTGCAGGTTACAGTATATCCTCAGGCGATATTAATGGTG
>MFGW01000084.1:0-298 GCA_001780385.1 Candidatus Fischerbacteria bacterium RBG_13_37_8
GACGCGCACCATGAGGTCTTTTTGTGTGACGGTTTCTTCGGAGAGCAGACCGGTCTTGACATCGCGCGTGATGATATGTGCGAGGATGCGCCATCCGGTCAATTGTCGCTTTGAGATCCTTTGCTTCCAGTGACCAGCGCACCTTTTGCCCCGGTGCGAGTTTCTTGGCATAGGTGAGCTTGGCAGTGAGCTGTTTTTCCTTCCACGGCACTCTGATGCTGACTTCGCTGGCTCGCACGGTGAAGTTCTTCACACCGAACCAGCGTAATGTAAATCCGCCCTTGTGCAATTCTGTGAC
>MFGW01000084.1:392-1522 GCA_001780385.1 Candidatus Fischerbacteria bacterium RBG_13_37_8
TAAAAAATCCAGCATCCGGGTCGAAGCTGAACAGGTAAGCATTTTTACCGGCGACGTATGATTTTTGTGCGGTGATAGTACGGCCGCCCGTGTCGCGTGCTTCTATTTCGACACTGAATCGAGCGGGGAGTGGATCCGGTTGATGCGGCTCAGCAGGTTGAGGTGTGAAGGGCACCTTGAAATGACCGTTCTCGTCTGTCTTAGCCTGGAGATTCAGAAATTCCATTCTGTCAGCACCACTTGAGCGCCAGCTCCACCACCAGCAGAACCACGGAATATAGATCTGTTGGTGGGTATCTCAAATTCGGTGGTAACACTGCCCATCTCGTTCGGCACTTTCAAATAGGAAAAGAATTCCTGTCCGTTGGCATCATGCGCTTTTACAGCGATAGCGGATTTGCCGCTGTAGAGCTTGAAGCCTTGCGGGACACGTGTCACAGCAGTTTCTTTCACCAGTACTTTCTGCCCGGGACGGTAGATAGGCCGGTCGGTGTCAACGTGTAATTGGATAGGCTCGGGCACGTAGTAATAGAGATAGGTAGGATGCGACCAGTAAGCATAATTTTTGTCTGCGAGCGCCAGCACGTTTGTATAATAAGTTTTTTGAAATTCCACAAAAAATGGAATTTATTATTCTTTTATAATTTTTTTATATTATTGGAAGTTGCCATTTTTTATCTTGACAATGCTATTATTTTAATATATTATTTTATATAAGGATTTTTTGGATGATAATATAATTAAGGGGTTTGGTATGAATATTTGGAATTCAAATATAAATAAATATTCAATCAGGCAAAAAAAGATATTAATTAAAAAAAATATTTTGACTCATTGGATTATTTTTCTTTTTGCCTTTTTATGTTCCATTTGCAGTTATCCTAATGAAGATGGATTAGTAAATAGAGCAAAAGCTGATATAAGAGTTTGGGCTTCTGCGATTGAAATGGTAGTGGCTGATTATGGAAAATATCCTCAGTTTCAAAATATAGAGGCGCTTGCGAGTTATTTAAAAGCAGGAAGCTATTGGTTTGAGCCCGTTATTAACGATCCATGGAATCATGCTTATCAGTATAAATGTTACGAGAATAATTATAAATTATGGAGTAATGGTCCAGACGGGAAAGCTG
>MFGW01000084.1:1540-5038 GCA_001780385.1 Candidatus Fischerbacteria bacterium RBG_13_37_8
AAATTGTAAAAAAGTACACGGGGGGGGGTGCTGCTTAATCTAATTTCTTCGCCTAAAACTGTTTCCGCATCTAACAAACTTTTCGTTCCTTTTATACCTTTATTAAATCCAGGGACGAGCTTACTCGTATCAAAAGCAGGTGATAATGTCAGTCTTAATTGGACAGGCACGGGAACATTATATAATGGAGTCGCTGCTACAGATAAGAAATTCTTAAATAATTATCTTTTGTTTCAAAATTTAACGGCAACAAGCTTTACCTATACAAATGCTCTAATAAATTCTAAAGAAATAGAATTTTTTGATGTAACAGATGAGACAGAAACGAATCGAGGTGAAGATGGAAATGGTCAATTGCCACCGCCTCCACCAGAAATTACAACAATATCGAGCTTGCTATTTATAGGGGGAGCAGCAACGATAACAGGAAATAATTTTTCCGAAGTTCCGGGCGACAATAATATCTGTTTTGCTGGTGGAGTTTGCATAAAACCAGATACTGCAAACAGTACACAATTAGATTTCATAGTTCCACCATCTGCAATAAGTGGTCCGATATGGGTAAATATAGGTCAAATGGACAGCAATGCAGTTTTGGTAGATATTAAATTAGAAGACTCTTCAACTACTTACATAATGCGTACATTAGGATTTTCAATACCTACATCAGATTATTGGACAGGAGCAAGTTTAGGTGGCACAAATAATAGATTTTATAGATTATATTATGATGATATTCAAAAAAAATGGCTGAGAGACGAACGTCAAGGTACTTATGCCAGCAATATCCTTTATTGCAGCACAAAAACTGATTCAGCTAAAAGGATTTACTGTGCAGTTGGATCAATATTGCCCCTTGGGGTAGGAGCTAGTAGATTTTTACAAACTAATACATCGGCAAATCTTCAGAATTGCATAGATTTGGGAGGAACTAGTGGATATACGAATGTACGAGGTGCTGCTGCAGATCCTAATCCAAATGCTGAACCAGGAAGAGATGCAGTATATTTTGCAGTAGCTGATGATTGGGATCCTCCTACTTATCATATAAAAAAAGTAGCTGCTGGTTGCGGTGCTATAATGGATGATAATTATGGTGAGACGAATTGGTATGGGAGTTGGAATGCTATTGTAGGCATGGCAGTAAATCCTTCAAATGGGGATCTTTATGTTGCAGAACCTAAACAAATTATGATTGTGCATCCAGATGAATCAATTTCAATATTCAAAACTGGATTTTCAAATATTTATAACATTGATGTATGGCGAGAACCTGGAAGTGCCTCGGGCTATGTAGTTGTCGCAGATAATGGTGCAAGCCTAATCAAGGCTATTCCGCTTGATAATACCTTTACTGAACCTATAGAGGTTTCACCAGCTTCAACAGCAAGAGCAGTAGCAATAGGTTGGACAACTTATTCGACATGGGATTGGAACACATCAGACCTTATAAGATTGACCATTGCTCATAATGATGGTCAAAGTTCTGTGCCCAAACTAAGAGATGAGCCATTTTTAATTGCTGAACCTTATGATAATACGCCAGAGATATGGATTTCGTCGCCAGATGTTACTGATTTAGCAGATCATCAGAGCAGATTGCGTCCATCAACAGATCCCAGCTCTTTAGTTTATTCAACAGTAAAGATAGTAGCTTACTGGAAAGATGGCTATTCAAGCAGGACAATATGCGCTATTATGGGAGATCCAATGTCATTTGCTCCTTACGAGCCAGCGCCTTCACCCATACCGGCAGGTTGTACCCATCCCTGGAAAGATCCCGTTACCGGTTCAGTATATGGCCCATGCGATAATCATGAGGATTTCGCGATTGGAGCAGTAGGTTCACCTCCGGATGGAGCGACAGATCTGTTGAGTTGCAAAACAAATTGCGGCGCAAATAGCTCCAATGCATGCATTTTTGAATTTCAGATAACGCAAAGATATGCAGGTGATAATTACAGAGTATATTTTTGGATACCGGACAATCCCTGGTCAATAAAAAGCACCACTCTGACTGCCTGGAAAAGAGTTCACATTGAACAAGATAAGATGTGTCGACGAGGTGGTATGCTTTGGGAAGATCCTGCAAGAGAACCGGATGCGCAGCCTAATGACGGAGCAATTCTTATTTCGAAATATAATACTGCTCGAGTAGATGACCTTCATCTCAATGATATAATTGATATTTTCGATTCTTTGCGACCTTATGAAGGAACTCATGACATTGCTTGTGTGATTGGGATAGATGATACTTACAGTTCAGATTTTGTGATAATCATATTAGGTGAAGTATCAGGAGCAACTTGTCTGGCAAGTAATTATTATCTGCTTCAGAGCTACGATGGAAGTGTCCCAAATCTGGCAAATCCTTTGCCAAATAAATGGGATTTTACGATAGGGGAGTCAGCAGGAGTGTGCGTTGATGCTCAAGGTTACTTTCAAGCTGATTCAAGCAGACTGAATAAGCGGGACAAAACAGGTCCATTTGATGATGGATTTGTTTCCTTTAAAGAAGTAAATTCTGGAAGAAGCGTACTACCTTATTTGCCGCCAAGTTTCTTTGCAGCAATATTCGATAATTCAGCTCGATTTCATCAAAAGTGGTTTAGCAATAAAGATCCATTTAGTTGTTATATTGAAGATCCGATTAATCAATGCATCAATTGTTGTAATAATCCACATAATTATTATCATATTGCAGGAGCCAGTGATGATCCAAATGCTCGAGGAGAAACGCTTGCTGCATCAGATATAAGCTTAGTATATATGCTCGGAGCAGAAGATGCTGTAAATAGTTATTGCGGTAGCAATCCTTGTACTGGAAACGAGACTGGTAATTATATTCGAAGAACCTCAGCGCATGAATTAGCTCATCAATTTAGGATTAACTTAGATTTGCCATGTCAAGAGGGACATGATACAAATAATGCATGGTGTGGAGGACCTGGAAGTAGCTGTGTGAGTAGCATTGCAGCATGCAATCCAAGTCCACCCAATCCAATGGTTGAATGGTGCCTTATGAATGAGACGAATGATCCTTTTGATCTAACAGTTTGCCAGCGTTCAAATGGAATTGACAGAATGGAATGCAGCGATTTATCTGCTCATTATATCCCTGGGCAGCCATCTTGCACGGAAACTAATTGCTCAGGAGGCGTTAGCATAAGAACAAATACGGATCCAGAATAGGAGGAAATAAATATGAAGAAAATAATTTTCATCAATATATTATTGATTATGGCTTCTTGTCTAGCGATAGCTCAAATGAAACTCGAAATAAAACTTTTATCTAGCTCGAAGCTTGTAGAATGCGATCCTATTTGGATGAGCATCGCATGGGAAAATATATCAAAAGAAGAATTAAAAATTGGTATTCCAAATTACCCTGAAAGATCAAATGCTATTGGCATTTGGATCAATGGAGATATAAAAAAAATTCCTCATAATGTACATATTTCTTATCCTGAAACTGCTCCAGCTACATTAAAGCCAGGT
>MFGW01000084.1:5174-6840 GCA_001780385.1 Candidatus Fischerbacteria bacterium RBG_13_37_8
GAGCAAGTTGTACTTCATATAAAGATGGCAAAGCTCTTATAGAAGATACAGCTCTGACAGAGGAGCAGCGGAAGCAAAAGAATATTTTGCTTCATCGCAGCAAGGAGTTTCATGAAGAGTGGTGGATTAGCCCAGAACAGCAAGCTAAAAATTATATTGCAAAAGCTGAGCTTTTCATAAATATGCATCCTGATTTTGCAGAGGCTTCAGCAGTGCATGTAAGAATGAGTTTAGCTTATATGGTTCTTCATAGATGGCAAGATGCTTATAATTCAATTAACAAGGCTTTTGAATTAGGTTTTCCTTATGAATGGTCAGAAGCGCAGAGAGAGAATTGCATGAAAGTATTTAAAGAGGCTTCTGAGGAATTGCTTCGCCTGAAATGGGTTAAAGATGAAAAAATAAAATAAATTTCAGTTTGAGAGTAAAGTAATATTATAATCTTTAGACATCAACGCTAAGTATAATATTAGATTCTGGTATTTTGAATATAAGTATTTCTTTATTGCTATAAATGGTGAATATGGTTAGTTATTATTTCATTGCATATGGTGAAGTGAAATTATGAATTTTAAAATAATTGATTTTATAATTCTACTATTGGAAGCATTGTGCACAAGTGCTTTTTCAGATATCAATTTATTTAAAGTGTCAGCAATTCCTGTGAATGATAAATTTGTTCTAGGTGAACCTCTTATGATTAACTGCTCAGTTATATATTTAGGAGATCATCCAGTATATATATCTTCATATATCTCGGATGGTATTGAAATTGAGGGGAAGTGCGATGGCTCGAGATACTGGCATACGGATAAAGACGAATTGATTGATTGGAAAAGAAAAAAAGAAATTAAACCTGGATAGGAATCAAGAAAAGTTGAATATATTACTTGGTGCGCAAAATCTCCTAAAAAAATTAGAGTTAGATACCATTTTTATTTTGAGCCTCCTGCAAATGTAGCAATCCCTCAAGAAATCTGGCGTGGTCGTGTTATTTCTGATTGGCATGAAATTGAAATAATCTATCCAACAGCAATTGATGCTGAAGCTTTTCAGACAATACTAGGTCCTAATCCTACAACTAAGGATATAAATGAATGGATCATAGTAAAGAAAGACCAAATTCTTTCAAAATTTCCAACATGCATCTATGCTGGATGGGCGCTAATTAATGCTTACAGCGGAGCATCATTGACACATCGTAATGGTGTAGATTTAATAAATGACCTTGCTCTTACAGAGGTAGAGAGAAAAGAAAAATCAGCGAAAATGTACAATAGGAAGACGATGGATGCGCCAGGTTGGATAAGTCCAATTGACGTAGCAGAAAATTATCTATCTTTAGCAGAGCTCTTTATTAAAATCCATCCTGATTTTTTTTCGGCATCACTTATTTATGAAAGGATGGCATTAGCTTATATGGTGCTTCATCGTTGGCAAGAAGCAGCCATTGCCATAGATAAATGCTTAGAACTAGGTCTTCCGCCTGACCTACAAAAAGATAAAGCTTTACTTGAAGAAGCCAGGCAAGAACTTTCCAAGCGTGGTTGGATAAATTGAAAGAATTAATGGCAAAACCAGAGCTTTTTATAAATATTCATATGTATTTTGCAGGGGCTTCAGTAGTTTTTGCAGGAATTAGTTTATTGACGACTGCCTTACTGAT
>MFGW01000084.1:6863-8620 GCA_001780385.1 Candidatus Fischerbacteria bacterium RBG_13_37_8
TTTACCCATATTCCGGTAGTTCCGGTATTAATGCTCGGGTATACAAGCTGTGATTCTTCTGCTCTTACATCTTTTACGGGTAGGCTTTTTATATTTTCCTGTAGAAAAATTATCTCAAACTTACCGTTTTTATATTCTATAGGAAATTTCCCTCCATTAAATAAGGTCACTCCAAAGGCCATAGATTCACATAAATCATTATCTTTAAATTCTTTTCCAGGAAGAGAAGATAATCCCTTTTCAGGCATACACGGATTCATTAAATTAATGTTTATATCTAAATATCCTCGATTAAGAGTAACAAACTGTTTATTTAAAAATTCACTTTGTTTTCTCATTTCATCGACCTGTTTTCTCATTGATTTATTTTGATCAACAAGAATGAATAAAACGGTTACCGAAATAATGAGAGCAATCAAAGCAATAACAATCTCAAGAAAGCTTTTATTGTTATCCGCCCAAACCTTACAGGACTCCCAAATTTTTCCCAGTTGTCTCCTTGATATAAGCAATGATTTCTTTATTGCTTCTTTAGAATATCTTTTTTTCATGGTAACCTTCTTCAAGGATTCTTTGCATTTTCTTCTGCATTGAAGCGTCTGTAAAGATCAGGTACGATAAGTTTATCGATAATATAATTGCGGAATTTTTCGTTATCGAGGAATGCTTTTGCAACACGCTCATTCTTGCTCATCCTGGTTATTACGGCATCCATGACCGCATCATTCACACCAAATTTGAAATTCTCGGGAGTGTTATTTTGAGCTTGTGCCTTAATGGTGTCGCTTGTGGAGAGGTCTTCGGTTATTTGGTCGAAAAAGAGTTTATCTGATTCGGTGAAATCGATATCACCGAATCTTTCATTAATGCTGGTGATGATTTCAGAGAGCAGTTTCTTCTCATCTTCACGAAGCTTGCCATCGCTTATGATAATTGAACTGCTAATCTCATCTTCTTCCCCTGTAACAGGTAATTCAGCGCGGTCTGATATTTTTTTCAGTCGATAATATTCCAGCGCCACATCATCATCAAGATAGAGCCGCATTTTTTTATCTCTTTTGCGAAGTATGGTGAGCAGCAATCTGCCATATACAAAAAGTTTTTCAAGCTCCGGATCTGAAAAAGGCATAATAGTGGATAAATAACTGTATGAGCGAATGAATCCCGTCAGCTTTGCTTTAAATGCTTCCTGCTCCTCAACCGGAAGCTGCTTATATCTATCGGTTGCTGGACTGATAATTGCACTGAGTAATCCCTGATCCTTTTTTGTTTGTTTATCTTTTTGCTGGAAAAATACCTTCGCAAAATTATTTACTTCTTCACGCCAATATACCTGATAGCTCTCAAGCAAGCTTTTCAAATCATACAGCTTATTAGGATCACTCGGTTCATCTATTTCTGTTCTGATGTAATATGGCTCAAACGCCATAATAATATCAGCAACTTCATTTGTGAAATCAAGCACAAATGTCTCTGTCTTGCCCGGATAGATGCGGTTCAAGCGCGATAGTGTCTGAACTGCTCTTACACCACGCAATTGCTGGTCAACATACATAGTATGGAGCAGCGGCTGATCAAATCCAGTTTGAAATTTAAATGCAACAATGAGCAGATTATATTCTTTGGTGAATTTTTCCGGTATCTCGGTGTCTGCGAAGCCATTCAATCTTGCTTCATTATATTCAATTCCGCCGTCAACAACCGTTCCTGAGAATGCAACCAGTGGTTTTATTACCTGTGCATATCCACGCTCAGCG
>MFGW01000084.1:8641-9239 GCA_001780385.1 Candidatus Fischerbacteria bacterium RBG_13_37_8
AAATAAAGCACAGCATGAAGCCGTGATGCAGTAACAACCATGGCTTTCGCCTTGAAATCGAGTTGTTTGTGCGTGGCATGATAGAAATGTTCCACCATTACCTTCGTTTTTTCGGCGATATTATGAGGATGCTTGGAGATAAAGCGCATGATTTCGCGTGTAGCTTTGCTGCTGTCAAATTGCGGATCATCATCTATGCGCTTAGCAAGGCGGAAAAATGTTTTGTATGTCGTATAGTTTTTCAGCACATCAAGTATAAATCTTTCTTCTATTGCTTGCTTCATAGAATAGAGGTGGAAAGGATGAGGTTTATTATCGGAGCCGCTTGTGCCAAACATTTCAAGAGTTTCGAATTTTGGCGTAGCAGTGAAGGCGAAGAAACTCAGGTTCGGATGGCGGCCGCGTGCTTTCATTGATTTAATCAGTTCATCCTCGAAATCGGGAGTGTTTTCTTCCTCATGAAGTGCTTCAAGTTCAGCTTCTTCCAGCGATTGTGATAATAGTTGCTTCATTTGCTTGGCTGATTCGCCCGTCTGTGAGGAGTGTGCTTCATCCACAATTATTGCATAATTACGGTTCGGGAGTGCTTCTATTTTCT
>MFGW01000084.1:9344-12033 GCA_001780385.1 Candidatus Fischerbacteria bacterium RBG_13_37_8
ATTCTTTCCCACACCGCCCATCTTAGCATCATGCGTGAGTTTTCGCACAGCATCAAGCTGGTGGTAGAGAGGAAAGATGATTTTCTCATTCACTATTTTCCCGGCATCATTTCGCTCAACCTGGTAGTGCATGTATCGCGCAATAATATCGATCCAGCTATCACGCTGAAGCACATATTCCCACAGGTAAGCAGTACGATAACCGGACGGATTAAGTGGATTACCGGAGCCGAAATCATGTCCGCGATTGAAAGGAATAAAATGAGTACCATGATCCTGCAGTCGCGTGGTCATCCATACCTCATCCGTATCAACCGCAAAATGCACAAGGGCTCTTTTGCCGAACTGAAAGAGCATTTCCTGCGGGCTCCTGCTAGTGCGATATTGATGAATTGCATTCTGGTATGACTGACCGGTAAATTCAGTTTTCAATTCAGCAGTTGCAACCGGCAATCCATTCACAAAAAACACCAGATCAAGGGCAGAATCGGGATTCTTTTCACTAAAATGCACCTGTCGCGTTACCGTGAGGATATTCTTGTTATAATTCTCGATTGCTTCCTGGTTAAGAGTGGTCTCCGGCGCAGAATACATCAGGTCAAAATGCACACCATAATCATCCAGGCCGTGCCGCAATACTCCCAGCATTCCTTTTGAGTCCAATTCACTGCATAGTCGTTTAATGAAGTTGTCTTCCACTTTATCCTGGTGAATGGTGCATAGCTTTTCCCATTTCCTCGGTTGTGAGCTTATAATGAACTTCAGCACAGTTGCAATATCCAGTGCATTCCTGCAATCGAATCCAACCGGATTCCCTTCAATATAGCCACCATGTTCTACAAGATGCGCAATAATCGAATTCTCAAATTCTCTTTCTCTGTGATCCACTATCATCCTTTATGCTTCTCCTCTTACATCTATTTTCCCGGTCACGGCGTTCGATATAAGCGCTTGACGGAGTTCTTTCAGTTTATTAATTTGATTTTCAATTTTTTCTGACAGCAAATTAAATTTTATTGTAATTTTTTCAATGAAGCATGAAATAACATTTTGCTCTGCGATGGGAGGTACAGGAATCTTGATATTCATGAGTCTTTCAATTGTCAATTTGGGTTGAGCTGATCCAGTGATAAAGATAGTATAATCGAGTGATTCCAGTAAATTCACAAAATACTCGTTGTTGCCATGATAAGGGCGCAAAACATGAGCATGATTATTTACCCAATATTTACCTTTAGCTAAAAACGCTAAAGGGGTTGAGCGAGCATATAAATTTGCTCCATCTTCGCCTATTAAAATTAATGTTTCATCGAAAATGTAATTTTCTACTTTATCAATTATTCCAGATGCGCCGTAATAATCATATATTTTGTTGCTCATTGTGCCTCTTACTTCTGCACTGATTGGTATGCGCCTATTATCTAAGGATTCTAATTCATATTTAATAGGCATTAGCTTCCAATGCTCAGGAATTCGACCTATCCATGGAATACCGGAATTTTTCATTTTTACATCAGGATTTAATCCTTTTGTGACTGCATGCGTGATGAGCGCCTGCCGTTTCTCTTTCAGCAAAGCAATGAGCTTCTCCTTTTTCTCAATAAGCGCATCTATCTTCGCTGTCTCCCGGTTAAGGAAATCAGCAATGGCTATTTGATCTTCAAATGTGGGAACTGGAAAAGAAAAATTTTCAAAAGTTTCCTGATACAAGTGCTGAATTGTTGAACCAGTTTTTATAAAACTAATATAACAAGCAAAAACATTGGAATTTAGTACCCAGTACATGAATCTATTTGTATAAGAATTTAAAGGTCTAATAAGCATTACTCCGCTATTTAAAGAAGTCTTATAGGGTAAGTTTTTAATTAAAGCGACCTTACCAATGGTTCCATCTTTAGTTAAAAGCAAATCGTTGTTTTTCAAATGAATATATGGATCCTCTTGATATCTTTCTTCAGAAACGTGAACGCAGGTTTCCCAGCTTATTTTTCCTTTTTCAAAATCTGTTCCTGTAATTAGATATGGTCCATTATCTATAAATTCCTCTGATTTTAATCCGTGCCATCCGATTCTGCCTTTTACATAGCTAGTAAATTTGATCTTATTTATTGACCATTCAAATGGAATTAAAGATATCCATGGAATACAGGAATCTTTCATTTTTTCGTATTGTTTATATTTCACTCAGTTATCTCTTTAAGTAATTGCTGAATTTCTTTTTCAAGATCGTTGATCTCTTTGTCGATTATCTCAAGTGGGCGTAGTTCTTCGTAGACATAGAAATGACGTGTAAAAGGTATTTCATAGCCAATGCGAGTTTTATTTTCATCTATCAAGGCATCGGGCACATATGGCATGACCTCACGTTCAAAATATTTCATAATATCTTCCTTAAGAGGCACATTTTCATAATCTCGCAACTCTGGATCGGGCTCCGGTCTGCCCTTTGAATCTGTGCAAATATCAGCGGTCTCTTCACGCTCAGAAAGCGCATTCAGTATTGCTTTTATAATAGCTGTTTGCAGTTTGATTCCATTTTTATCTAATATCGCCGTCAATTCTTTAGTGAAATCTTCACGGTTCTTATAAATTCTATCATTCATCGAAGAAAGAATAGTGAGGATTTGTTCCTGCAGCTTCAAACCTTCTTCATTGATTACCTGCTCGGCTTTGCCTTTCTTTTTGGAAG
>MFGW01000085.1:0-1306 GCA_001780385.1 Candidatus Fischerbacteria bacterium RBG_13_37_8
GAAAAATTTTTCTGTCATTATGTTATGATTATAAGGGAGAAATATGATAATAGCAACAAAGCGTAATAGGTGATTAGAATTAAGCTCTTGATTTTATCTAATATAAAACTATTTTTCTCCTTTTATTACCTGCTTGGGAGGTTCGCAAGTGAGTAAAAGAGAGAAATGATGAATAAAGGGCAGGAAAATGAGTAAAAAATATAGGCGTTCGGGGGCATCATTAATAATAAGAGGTTCTGTTTTATTGACAGGAGATGTTTTTTTTCATTGGTACTTGCAATTAATTTATTTTTATATTATAATATGTGGTGCAATTAGGAAATGCAGCATCTATATATAGATGTGATGCAGGTTCTTTGAAAAATAAATATGCTGTCGAATAGGGAAAAGGGTGAGAAACCCTTACGGTCCCGCCGCTGTAACCGGAGACAAGATTCTTCGCTCAATTGTTTTTCAGGAGAGAGAAATTGAGGAAATCGTCACTGTTGCGTTGAGCAATGGGAAGGCTGAGGAATTGAGGATGAACCGGGAGTCAGAAAACCTGCTTCAGTATGAATTTTGTTGATCTTCTTCGAAGGAAGGAAGTGCAAAAATCAAGGAAAAGCCTCTGATACTTCAAAGTGGATCAGAGGCTTTTTTAATTTTACGCGGCGTATAGACTATGGTGTGTGAGTTTGCTGGAGGCAAACCTAACAATCCGAATTGCTTGTCATTATGAGCTTTGCGAAGCAAAGCTCGCAAAGATTTCCCTATTCCCCAGTCCATATTCCCTAATCCGCAATTTAGGAGGTAATATGAAAACATTCTCTCTGATCGCTTTATTACTCGCAGTATCATTCAATCTTTATGCACAAGAAGAAAAAACGGAACCGAGTTTAGCAACCACGGAATACATGGTAGTGACAGCTACTAAAACCGATGTGCCGCTTGGAGATTCTACACGCACCGTTATCGTTATAGATGAAGAAGAACTGGCAGATTCAGAAACGACTGACCTGGTTGAGATACTGAAAGATAAAGCAGGCATTTATATTGCGCAAACGGGTGCTGGACCCGGCTCGAATACTTCTTTATTTGTGCGTGGTGCTAATTCTGATTATAACCTGATTCTTATAGATGGAGTAATGGTGAACATGCCGGGTGGTGATTATGATCTGGGTGATTTTGCGGTTGATGGAATTGAGCGGATTGAAATTGTGAAAGGACCGGCAAGCGTGTTGTATGGACCCAATGCTGCCGCATCAGTTATCAATATTATTACAAAGAAAGACAAAGCCGGAACAAAAGTATCACTTTCTGCAGGCAA
>MFGW01000085.1:1358-8957 GCA_001780385.1 Candidatus Fischerbacteria bacterium RBG_13_37_8
CATCTGTCACTTTATGGTTCACGTCTGGATAGTGACCGGCAACTAGCAGTTAATAATAAATACTACCGTAGTGTCATCGGTTCACGTGTGGATTATGATTTCAGCAGCAATTCATCAGCGCATTTTAATTTCAGATGGACCGATTCAAAAGATAATTACCCGACAGGAGGAGCCGGAGATAGGTTCATGACACTTGATATGTATGACCCGCGTCAGTTTATAAAGAATAATGAAATACTGGTTTCTGCACGCTATGTAATGAAATATTCTTCCTGGCAGCCTGTGGTCAGTATTAGTTATGTGAAATTGAAGCTTGATTATGAGGATCCGGAAGATGGATTTCTGATTGATCCATTTGCCGCTTATTATGGCACTGATACTTCTTCCAGGTATGTTTTAGACTGGCAGAATAATATAGTGATGCGAGGTCATCTTTTTACTGCTGGATTGGAATATCAGCGGGAAGAATTCAGCTCAATGAATAATTTTTCAGTCGTGCCTTTTGAAGGAGACAGGAGTAATGTTGGTCTTTATTTGCAGGATCAATGGAACATCGGAGATGAAAAATTATTCATAACGGGTGGGGTGCGTGTTGATAATAATTCGAACTATAAGGCTGCCGTATCACCGCAATTCAGCATGGCTTATAAAGCATATCCTGGAGTAACAGTGAAGGGAAGTATTGGTTCAGGATTCAAAGCACCCACGTTCTGGCAGACAACGGGTGGCGCTTTTGCGACAGGTAATCCAGACCTGAAACCAGAGAAAGTTCTCTCCACTGATATGAGCATCGAATATTCAAGTAAACCGATTGGCTTGCAGATGAGTCATACTATTTTCTTTAATAGATTTTATGACTTGATTGAATATGAGCCACATTATAATCCAGCTATTCCGGATTATATAAATGTGAGCAGGGCACGTTCGTACGGGTATGAATTAATGTTGAATAAAGAGCTGCTGACTGGATTATCATGCAGTATATATTACACGTATGCAAAAGTTGAGCGAACTACAGCTTCAGACGAGAATGAATTACAGCGGGTATTGCTCCGCAAACCGAAACATACCGCCGCACTTGGATTGCATTACAAAAGGGAGCTGCTGAGCATGACAGGAACATTGCTGTTTGTGGGAGAGAGACTGGATCTTGATTATTCGCGTTCTATGTGGATTGCTGAAAGAGCAGTGATGCCTTCATATTATTTGCTGAATGCATCAGCACGCTATACCTTTTACCGTAACTTTACTTTCACATTGCAATTGGATAACGTTTTGAATAAGAGCTATGAAGAAATATTTGGGTACAGTGCCAGAGGCAGAACGGTGCTTGCAGGAATTGAAACAGACTGGTAGAGGACGGGGACAGGCATTTACAAGTTTACAAATCTGTAAACGCCTGTCCCCAGAATAAAATATGCAATTACATATAGAAATATATTCTTTGCGAGCTTTGCGAAGCAAAGCGAAGCAATCCCTTGCGGATTTTAAGAATGCCACTAAATCACAAAATCACAAAGATTCACTAAACTATAAGGCATTAAATGTTTTGTGTAATTTAGTGTTTTGGTGTTTTTGTGGCAGTCTTATAGTCCGTCGGGGATTATTACGTCCCGCTGGCGCGGGACTCATAATGACAAATAGTCAGGGATTTTTTCGCGAGGGCAGACGCATTGGTCTGCCCCTACATTGCTTGCAAAGAATGCTTATATTATTGTTATGCTTATTGCTAAGCGGAGTGGTGGGATATGTAAGCGGACATCCACAGGATTCACCAACGCCTGCTGTTAAGAACAAAGTCATCGTGGATGAAACAGGTCGCAAAGTAACACTGAAAAAATACCCGCCGGAACGAATTATATCGCTTGCACCGAGCATAACTGAATTACTCTTTGCCCTGAACCAGGGAGATAAAGTAGTCGGAATAACCAGCTATTGCAATAAGCCACCCGAAACACGCACTATTACTAAAGTTGGAGGATTTGCCGATCCAAACATGGAACTGATAGTTTCACTTAAACCGGATGTCGTAATAGCTACTCGACAGGGTAATCCTGTCGAACTGATAAAAAACCTCGATACCTTCTCCATCCCGATTTTCGCATTAAATGCAAAAAATCTCACAGATGTGCTGCGAAATATACTATCAGTTTCACAGTTACTGGGTATTGAACAGGAAGGAAAGAAACTTCATGATAAATTAGCTGGCTATATAGAGGCACAAAAAAGGAAGTTTCCTCAAGGCAAATCACGCAAGCGTATTTTATTTGTGATATGGTATGAGCCGTTCATTACCATAGGCAAAGAATCTTTCATCCAGGAAATAATTGAACTATGTGGAGCGGAGTCAGCCACCTCGCATTATCCTGGTGACTGGATGCAGATCAATCAGGAAGAATTACTGAAATTAAAGTATGATGCGATTATGTATGCTGTACATGAACCTAAGCAGCAGCAGGAATTTGCAGATTCTTTCACCAGCAAACCTGGCTTACTTCGCACCGTACCCGTCTATGTTGTGGACGAAGAAATACTGCGACCCGGCATTAATTTCCCGCACGCAGTAGACAAGTGCCAGCAGACTATCCGATAACCTGAGTGCAGGTTTGTCGAGATAACAGTAAAAATACACCCATTCACGACAATTGTGCGACCAGGCATGCCCACGAAATGTCTTCTTGAATTCCTTTTCTATTAATGCCTTCTCTAACGCAATTAGATGTTTACAAAGCATAGCTGTCTTTCAATTTTCGCAAAAAAATATTACTTTCTAATCACCATTAATCACGTAACTGGAATGCGGCACCACTCCATTGCTTTAAATAATCCTGGTATTTCGCTGCTATTTGCGGATCATCTGCTTCAACCTTCATGTTGCGTATCTTATTTTCGTACTTTTTGCCGTGTAAACTGACTGGAAATGTGATTACGCCAAATAGAAATAAAGCAAGGGCTGCACCAGTCATCGGCATTCCATCCATAACCTTTATTATAAGCAGTACCACAAGAATGCCAAATAGTACCATGTAAAGAATGGCTAATTTCATGTTCACATTGATTGCTTCTTTCACAACATTAAGATGATGGTATGTTCGGATGATCCCATTTGTTTCATTAATTGCTTCGTTCATTTTCCTGACCGAGATAATGTGCATTATAATAGCAACACCTATAAAAATTAATACTGTTACAATCATATTTTATTATACCGATGAAGGGACAATATGGTCAAGTTTATTCATGCAGTAGCTGAATATCAACTTTTTGGATATACTTATTGCTTAATTCATAAAGGAGTATATGATAATGAAAAACGTAAAGACGTTATTCAATTGTATTGTGATACTGCTTGCAGTTGGCATTTTGATATCGTGCGGGAAAGGAGAGAAAATTCAGCTGCAACTGAAATTAAAGGAAGGAAGTTCGTACGAGATAAAGGCAGGCGCTGATCAAAAGATATCACAAACTATCCAGGGACAGAAGATGGATATGCTGCAAAAAACAACCATGGAATACACCTTTGCCGTGGAGAAAGTGGAGCCAAACGGTAATGCGACTGCTAAAATATCGTATAATTCTATTAAATTTGAGCAGGATGGACCGGGAGGAAAAATCGAGTATGACTCCTCTAATCCACCGGCGAAGATTCCCCCTGCAGCAGCAGGTTTCGCAGCACTTAAGGAAGGAACTTTCACGGTGATATTATCACCTGAAGGTCGGGTTGTGGATATGAAAGGGATTGATAAAATGCTGGACCTGGTGATAGAAAAACTTGACTTACCGGATGAAGCAACAAGAATACAGGCAAAAGAAAATGCGCAAAATTTTTTTGGTGAGCAGGTAATGAAAGAAATGATGGAAAGCATGATGGCAATATATCCCGAGAAACCTGTGGGTGTCGGTGATACATGGAGTAAAGTAGTCCTTGTTTCGAAAGGTTTCCCGATGATTCTCACCAATAATTTTACTTTGAAAAAACGCAAAAATGGCATAGCAACCGTTGAAATAAAATCTTCAGTGCAACCTTATCCTGAAGCGGCACCAATGGAAATGGGCCCCATAAAACTAAAGTATGAACTTTCCGGCACACAGGAAGGCACCATGGAGTTGGAAGAAGCTACAGGATGGAGCAAGCGCGCAACTATCAAACAAAATTTTACCGGGACGGTTCATATAGAAGGAGCACCTCAAATGTCCGGCATGTCCTTTCCCATGACTGTTGAAGGCACTATTACTTTGGAATAAGTGGGCAGTGGACAGATTTGCCTATATACTGCTATAATTTTCTTATCACAACAAAATCATAAATTTTATTTAAAGGAGTGTGAATATGGAACAAGAAATACAAAAACCAGATAAAAAATTAAGCAAGCAGCAATTGCTAGAAGAGTATGACCGTCTGTATAAAAAATATCATGAGCTGGTAATAAATGAATCGGATATACGAGAAGAACACCGCTGTTCCGATGAGAAAATTACTGTCGAAAAAGCATCACAGTACACCGTGGAATATGTTATTAAAAGCCTCGCTGAACTGAATGTGAGTATCAATAAAGCACTTGCTGATCTATCTGACAAACTTGCACAGGAAGCCGGTAAGCTCACCGAACTGCGAAAGGCAATAGAAATAGAAACAAAAAATCTTAAAGAAATTCACCAAATTGACAATTCAGCGCATGCACTAAAAGCACTTCTCAAGGCGCAGAATGAAGAAAAAGCTGCCTTCGAAATAGCTATGGAAATAAAACATAAAGAATGGGAGGATGAACAAAAAAAACATGATCTCGAGCTGAAAGAACGGAATCTGCTCCTGAAAAAAGAACGTGAGCGTGAACAGGAAGATTATGATTACAATCTTGCGCTGTCGCGTAAAAAAGAATCTGATGCTTATGAAGAAAAGAAAAACTCCCTCGATAAAGAACTTGAAGCAAAAAAAATCACTTTTGAAAAGGAAGCGAGCGAACGCTTATCAGCAATTACACAAAAAGAAACCGAATATAATGAATTGAAACAAAAAGTCACTCTTTTCCCTCAAGAATTAGAAGAAACTGTTAAAAAAGGAACTCAAACAGCAACCGATAAAATAAAGAATGATTATGAAGTAAAAATTCAATTAATGCTTAAAGAAATTGAAGGTGAACGAAAGCTCTTTGAATTAAAAATTGCTTCTCTTAATGAACAAGTAACAAAGCAAGCAGCACAAATTGAAGCTCTAAATCATCAGTTGAATAATTCCAACAAACAAGTTCAGGATATTGCTGTCAAAGCAATAGAAGGCGCTTCCGGATTTAAAGCACTCAGTTCTATCAATGAAATTGCTCTTGAACAAGCAAAAAATATTAGCAGTAAAAAACCATAATCCTGCACAAACTATGAAAGCATAAACAAATTGATAAATGTGATTCTTGTAAAAATCTAATTTACAACAAGAAAGAAGATTATTAATTCCAATAATTATTAGAATGATTACGCTTTTGAAATAATAATATTAGATTAAATAAGCGAGAAGGATAAAAGCAATCATTTATGAAGCCTATTATTGTTATAACACGACAAAAGGAAGAAGGAGCTAAATTAGCGAAAGCATTGGGAGAAGACTTCGAATGCATTATGATTCCTTCGATTCAAATTATTGAACCTGAGTCATGGGAAGCATGCGATGCAGAATTGAAGCAGTTGAATACGTACGATGTAATTATTTTCACCAGTGTACATGCTGTTCACTATTTCATGAAACGCGCAAAGGAGAATGGAAAGTTTGAACAGGTGCAGTTGCTGAAAGCGTATGTTGTAGGAGAGAAGACAAAAGATGCTCTGCTTGCAGCAGGTATTGAAAGCGAATCATTGCCGGATAAATCTTCTTCAGAAGGTTTAGCACGGCATATTTTGCAGACGGAAAAGGGGATAAAAAGAATGCTTTTTCCGAAAGGCGAGCTGGCAGATGACAGAATAGAAAAAAGACTGCAGGAAAATGGCATTGAGGTGAAAGCGGTGGTGGTTTACCGCAATGTAAAAGCAACAATAACAGAAAAAGAAAAAGCTGCGTTAAAAGAAAAATTTCAGAATGACACGATAAAAATCGTAACTTTTTTCAGTCCATCGGCAGTCAAGAATTTTTTTGAGGAAACAGGATGGATTATGTCGTGTGAAAAAGTATTTTTTGCTGCGATAGGACCAACGACGAAAAAGGCACTTACGCTCAGAGGTGTTGCGGCATCAATAGTGCCGTCAAGAGCAACAGCAGTTGCTTTAGCGGAAGCAATAAAGGAATTCAAAGTCTCTTCTTGGTAAAATTCTTTGCGAGCACACCGAAGGTGTGCTGTAGGGGCAGACCAATGTGTCTGCCCTTACGAACAATCCCGCACGGATAAGAAAAACGCCCGCCAGGCACAAAGGCACAGTGGCACAAAGTAAAAAATGATACATTTATATTTTAAACAAACACGTTGTCTCAAAAATTGCGCTAAGCGCCTATTCCCTATTTGACTTTATAAGGGAATAACGTTAATTTCTACTAATTAGCAATGATGATATAATGAGCAGGTGAATGAACGTGTTTGAACAAATTGATATTACATTGATGAAGAAATATGACAGGCCGGGACCGCGGTATACTTCATATCCACCTGCACCGCTGTTCAGTAGTGCATTTACTGCTGACGATTATTACAATACCATCGTAGAGAATAACATTGGGGAAAGCGCTGCTGATTTGAGCCTATATTTTCATATACCTTTTTGTGATACGTTGTGTTACTTTTGCGGATGCAACATGGTGGTGAGCCGCAACCAGGAAAGGATGAAAGAATATATTGAGAAAGTAACGCAGGAGATGACAATGGTGCATCAGTTGTTCTCGCCGAAACGGTTGGTGACGCAGTTGCACTGGGGTGGCGGAAGTCCTTCAAGTCTCTCGCCGGACAATATTCTATTACTGGGTGATGCACAGCATAAGTTTTTTCATTTTCATGAAGAAGCAGAGATAGGCGTCGAGATTGATCCACGCGGTTTGACATTTGAACATATGAAAGCATTCCGTCAGGCAGGTTGCAACCGGATGAGCATGGGTGTGCAGGATTTCGAACCGGAAATTCAGAAATTGATCAACCGTGTGCAATCTGAACAAATAACGAAAGATGCACTTGACTGGGCTCGTGCCTTAAATTTTAAAAGTGTCAATATTGACCTTGTATATGGTTTGCCGCTTCAAACCGCTGCTCAATTTGAAAAAACACTTAATAAAATCATTGCGTTTTCACCGGAACGAATTGCGGTGTTTAATTTTGCGTATGTTCCATGGATGAAACCGCATCAGAAACTTATTAAGAAAGAATTGCTTCCTTCACCGGAAGAAAAATTACAAATCCTGAAGATCACTATTGAAAAATTAACCAGTTCGGGATATGTGTATATTGGGATGGATCATTTTGCCAAACCAGATGATGAACTGACTATTGCACAAAAAGAAAAAACACTTTATCGTAATTTTCAAGGATATTCGACACATGCCGGCGCTGACCTGTATGCATTCGGCGTTTCTTCTATCAGTCAATTCCATACTATTTATGCACAGAATCAAAAGAAAATTCGTGATTATTA
>MFGW01000085.1:8997-11605 GCA_001780385.1 Candidatus Fischerbacteria bacterium RBG_13_37_8
TACCGGATGACGCAGGATGACGTGATAAGAAAGGAAGTGATCATGCGGATTATGTGTGATATGGAACTGGATAAAACTTATATTAAAAAGAAGTTTGGTATTTCTTTTGACTGGTATTTTGAGGATTCGCTGCGTAAACTTGAGCCTCTCATTCAAGATGATCTTCTGCACATAGATGGTAATATGATTATGGTGACTACCATGGGACGCTTGTTGATACGTAATATTGCGATGTGTTTTGATGCATACCTTGATAAAATGATGAAGGAGAAACCGCTTTTTTCAAGAACAGTGTGAAAAAGGGAACAGGGGACAGTGGGCAGGGAACAGTAGATAGTGGACAGAATTAATAGTGCGAAGCCATCACGAACCTTGAACTTTGAACAATCAAAGAGCAGTGGACAGTGAAGAAGAATGAAAAATGCGATTGTGTTATTTAATTTAGGGTCACCGGATAAATTAGAGAGTGTGGAACCATTTCTCATTAATTTATTTTCTGACCGAGATATAATTAAATTACCGTTTGGAAAGTATTTATCTACGCCCCTGGCGAAAATGATTGCAAGAATAAGAAAACGTACTACGCGAAAATTTTATGAGAGTGCAGGTGGAGTTTCTCCGCTTATGAAATATACGCAGGCACAGGCTCAGGGATTGGAACAGGCACTTCCAGCGGAAGTGGGTGCAAAAGTGTTTATAGCGATGAGATACTGGCATCCTTTTTTGGAAGAATGCATCGATGAAATAAAAAAAGAGGAGTATCAGAATATTGTTTTATTGCCACTCTATCCGCACTATTCAGAATCAACAACGGGTTCGTTCTATAATCATTTTTTGCGACTGGCGGCAGAAAAAAAGATGAATCTTTCAAAAGTGCGGTTTATAAAATCGTACCAGGCGAATCCGCATTTTATTGAAGCCGTCATGAAGAAACTATTGTCAGCGCTGGAGCAGCATAATATAACAGATTTTAATAACACGTCGATACTCCTTTCTGCGCATAGTATTCCGAAATACCTGGTGGAGAAGAAGGACCTTTATGTTGAGCATATTAATGAGACGGCTGAATTACTAAAAAAGGCAATTCACAGAACTATTTCACCGGCGTTACGAATTGAATTAGCATTTCAGAGTAAGATGGGACCATTCAAGTGGTTGGGTCCGTCCGTGCCTGATATGATCAAGAAGTTTGCTGCTGCTAAAATAGACACGGTGATAGTGGTGCCGGTTAGTTTTGTAGCTGATAATATAGAGACAGTATATGAATTAGGGATGCAGGTACGTGATGAAGCTCATGCAGAGGGGATAAAGGATTATATACTTGTTGAATGTGTGAATGATAGTCCCGAATATATTCAATGTTTGACCGGATTAGTGAAAGAATGTTTAGTATCTTTTGCGAGTTCTGCGATGTAGGGGCAGACCCGTGTGTCTGCCCTAACGAAGCAATCCCTGAAAGATAATAAGAAGCATGAACGTTAGGGATTATTATCATGAAAGAACATGTTTTTTCATTGGCAGGGGTGAAAGATCCTTTCATGAAAGGTTACGTCTCGCTAGCGCGGGACTCATAATGACAAAATGCCAGGAGTATTATGAAAATAGGAATAATTGGAGCCGGTATTTCAGGATTGACCGTAGCATATTATTTGCACAGTGCAGGTCATGATGTGATGGTGTACGAAGCGGAGAGCGAAGTTGGAGGCAAACTGAAGACTGTGGTGGAGGATGGGTGTGTATTCGATCTTGGCGCAAATACCGGACTTGAGACAACGCCGCTTTTGCCGGAATTATATGATAATGTAAACATTCAGGATGAAGTTGCCTATGCCTCTTCAACATCGAATAACCGCTATATCCTGAGAAATGGAATGTTGAACAAGCTCCCGCTGAATCCGGCAGAATTTTTAAAGACGAGCCTGTTTAGCAGAAGAGCAAAGCTGAGATTAGTATTGGAACCATTTATTGGTAGAGGCAAAAAAGAAGAAAGTGTTGCAGATTTTGTAAGAAGAAGAATTGGCAAAGAATTTCTTGATTATGCAATTAATCCGTTTGTTGCTGGTGTATATGCAGGTTCACCGGACAAATTGAGTGTCAGGTATGCATTCCCGAAGTTATTCCGGCTGGAAGAGCGATACCGGAGTTTGATTCTTGGTGCGATTCTTGGCGCACGTGAGCGCAAAAAAAGGGCAGAAAAAGCGAAGATGGCATCACGTATTTTTTCTTTCAAGAAAGGTATGGGTGCATTCCCTGTTGCCATTCATAAAGCTCTCGGAGATCGTATTATTACCGGAGCCAGGGCACACCGGATTACTCGAGACGGAGCGAGGTATCGCATTCATTTTGAAGATAAAATGAGAGGCGAACCAGTGTTTGATAAGATAATTCTTTCAACACCAGCTCATGAAACCTCAGAATTATTATCTGAATTCTATCCACTTTTGTCAGAACATCTTGCTTCAATAGAATATCCGCCAGTTACTGTTGTTGTAACGGTGCATAAGGAGGAAGATATCGGCAGCCAGGAAAAAGGTTTCGGTTTTCTCATCCCTGAGAAGGAAGGAAGACAAATACTTGGCACATTATTCACCTCTTACATGTTCGATGA
>MFGW01000085.1:11618-14952 GCA_001780385.1 Candidatus Fischerbacteria bacterium RBG_13_37_8
GGTTTGGTACTATTTACCACATTTATTGGAGGAACCAGGCAGCCGAAACTGGCACTTAAACCAGACAATGAAATTATTGAAATGGTGAAAAATGACATGGGACAAATTATGCAGGTCAAAGCTGAACCGTATCTTTTAAAAATAAAGAAATGGCCCGAAGCAATACCACAATATAACCTTGCTTATGGGAAGGTGTTCGAAACAATAGAGAAATTTGAAGCATCACAGTATGACATATATTTATGTGCGAATTATCGTGGAGGCATAGCGCTTGGCGATTGCATTATGAATGCGCAACGCATTGCCAATCTGTTGCTTAGCAACAGATTGGCAGGGACTGGGGACTAGGGAATAGGGACTGGGGAATGGGGACTAGGGAATGGGGACTAGGGACTGGGGACTGGGGACTAGGGAATAGGGACTGGGGGTCTTTGCGAGCTTTGCGAAGCAAAGCGTGGCAATCCCTGGCGGAATAAAAGAAGCATTTACTCGATAATGAATAAAGCAAAAAGTCGCCCTATCCTCATAATTTGCTAGAGAGGTTATGCATCTTATCGTCCGTTACGGATTGCTTCGCATTCCTTCGGAATGCTGGCAAAGACTCTCCATTCCCCATTCCCTAGTCCCTAGTCCCCAGTCCCCATTCCCTATTCCTCGAGATACATGGTGGGAGTATACAGCACTGTATGTTTCATTGTTTTTAGTTTTACCTGGATGTAATGCCAGCCCTTGGGATAATTATCATGCACTTCGTAACCGAGCAGGTATTGTGATTTTATTACTTCTTCAATATAGTCAAATGATTTTTTCAGGTCTTTTATTTTTTCTGCGGTAATGGTTAAGCCTCCTGTATTTTCTGCTATGAGTTGCAGGTATTCCTTCAGTTCCTTAACATTCAGTCCTTGTCCTTGTGCAATGGAAAAGATAGGCATTCCACCTTTTCTGCATAAATTGAGCATCTGGCTGGCATTCAAGTGACTGCTTTCATCCTTGCCATCGGTTACGATAATTATTGTTTTTCTTCGCATGCCCGGTTCAAAAAGTGAATAGGAATACGCAATAGCATCATTTAAGGCAGTTCCACCTTCTGCCTGCAAGGAATCAATTGAAGTGAAAATATCAGAGGTGTTTTGTGTGAAACGATTCATGAGATGTATTTCATCATCAAAAGCGATAAAGGAAATATAATCTGTTTTGCCTATAATTCCGCTAATGAATTTTTTAGTCAATTCTTTCGCTGTTTCAATTTTATATTTCATGCTGGCGCTTTTATCGAGCAGCAACACCAGGTAGAGCGGTACTTTTTCCCTGTCAAAATGAGTTATTTTTTGTTCTGCGTCATTATCAAAAACGATGAATTCATTTTTATATAAACCTTTTATAGGAACGCTTTTTCTGTCTAATACGGAGGTATGCACTTCCACAAGCTTGACGCCTATCAAATAACTAAGTTTATATGCCTTGGTTCTAATGGCATCAGATGTTTTGACCAGTCCATCAACATATCCGAGAACTTTAATAATGCGTTCAGCGGGTGTTAATCCAAAATCAAAAGTAAAAACATAGGGTGGTTCAAAAACTACATGCACAAATTTTTTATCTATGTAAAATTCGACTTTTTCTATTTTTTCTTTATCACCAATAATATCAATAATAATTCTTGTTTTTCCAGCAATAGTATCGTTTTCGGTCGGACTGATTATTTTGATATGCACATTATCTTCAGCGAATGCACAAAGAGCAGGCAGAAGCAATAAAAAGAGCAAAAGTGAAGTCAATATTGTAATCTGTTCATGAAATAACTTCATAGAAATTATTCTAAAAGCTTAATAATCAAAGGTAAACTGTTCACTGCCCGCTGCCCCCTGTTCGCTGTTTTCTATTCAAGTTCAAGATAACCCTGTGCTTTTAATTCCTGGATCCAGCGCCAGAGGGCAGCTTCGTCGATAAGTTGAGTTTGAAGAATTACTGGTTCCCAGTCATCGGAATAATTTTGCCTCAAGTGAGAAAGCATGTACAGCACTGAACGTTGCCAAGTACTGTAATGAAGTGAGGCAGGCAATTGTAATTTATAATAGAGGTAGGCGGTATGAATTTTATAATCGAACAGACGTTGAGCCAGTGGGGCATGAGTGTAGTATCGTTCGAGTTTTTCGTAAGGAGGAAGCAGTTCGGTTGAGAGAATAGTAGTTCCTGAAATAGAAGGTGCAGAGGTGCCAAATTGAGCTATTTTATTTTTCAGTTTCGGATTTTTCGAGAGGAGACTGTGCAGGGTTGTGTAATGCGGTGATTTACATTTAATGTTATTATCGGCGTAATATTTTCCTATGTAGAACAGATCTGAAACAGTGAAGTACTGGGAAATATTTTCGCACTGCTGTTTTGTCCTGCGGGTATTTTTATTAAGGCAATCAAGGATGACAATCAGGCGAGGTTTCCCGATTATTTTTTTCAGAGGCTGGATTTGAGAAGAGGTCAATGATTCTTTCTGAAAAGAATTCAGAATATCTTTACCGAGGAGATAACAGGTTGCGATGATTTCATTTGATTCATCGTCAATCATATTCCAGTCAGGCATAACGGCTGATGCCCATAGCCATTTGATCAATTCGTCATTGATCACTCTGCTTTGAGGTGCGGCAGGTTCCTCCTTAAGAATAAGGGGTGCCAGTTCCATTGGCAGCAAGGAGAGTGCTCCTTCCAGGTATAATCCTTTTTTCAAGTCCTGGATGACGAGGTGAGTATTTCTCCATGGGCTTCGTAAAAGAACGGTAGTTTCGAGTTTACTAAGGTCATGTTTTACAATAAATTGATCGTCGGCATAAGCAGGATTATCATGATTATTCATCCAGAAAGCGTATGCTAAACCAAGCAGGTACCAGCCTGTTATATTGTTGAATGAGAGCATAGCTTCGTTGTCGAGTTCTTTTTGACTGTTGTTATTAGCGGTAATCCGGTTAAAATTAGCGTGGATAGAATTGAGTGCGCTATCTACCGGATGTCGCGAAGAAGGGAGTGGTGGAGTATTGTCCTTAAATGTTGCAATATGAGCGGTGATATCATCTTGGGAGGCGTTAGTGGCAGCATGTCTCATGATTTCATATATTTCAATTATAGTATCCAGGGAAGCAATTTTTTGTGAAATGAGTACCTGCTCGATTTGTTTCTTTTTCATATCTTTTGGATTGTAAAGATACGCGACATTTTTAAGTGTTATTTCTTTTTTAGGGGTGCCAGAGAGAAGAATATCGATCAGGCAGGAGGATGAATTGCCAATAGTGCAATTATTTGGTTTGAGGATTGCCTGGTGAAGCCAGGGCAAATAATTAAGATG